>NZ_OY735137.1:1311733-1639666 GCF_963457595.1 Candidatus Neptunochlamydia sp. REUL1 | reverse complement strand
CATATGTAGCTCTAGGGATCGGTTTATTCATTTTTGCGGTTGCTATAACACCTACAGCTGTCCTTGTTTCTAATCCTATTACTGCAACTATCGCTTCTGTAGCAGTATTTGTCTTCGGAGCAGGAATCTATAACACCGTTGTTAAAAACAAAATTTTTGCCCACTACAAAGGTCTTCAAGAACAAGCTGAAGCAAAAGCCCAAACCTATGAAGGGTACGCTGAGTCGATCAAAAATCTTAAAGCAAAGCTTCAAGGAAACCCTCAAACTTCTAATTGGTCTCAAAGAGAATGGAACCTTGCAGGAAGGGCCTCATACTGGAGTCAACAAACAAAAATGGCGACTGCTCAGATCGATGATCTAGATGTTCGCATTGGAAGATTGCATGAAACCCTTAACAGTGATCAAACCACCCTAAGTCCTGAGGACCGAAAAAAGTTAAAAGATGAGCTTACTGAAAAACGATGGGTTCAACACAGCCTTAGAGAAGGAACTCACCTTAACGCTAAAATAAATGCTGCTTTTTGCACCTATTTACTGCAAAACTCCCATGAAGCAAGAGAAGAAGGTGAATTCTTTACTGTTCACCCAATTTCACTGCTGGACTCGGATGTCCATGAAATAGATAACCTCCGTAGACAGAAACAAGGGCTCCCTCTAGTTAAAAAAAGAGCTTACCTAACCCTCAACTCGAATCCCAATGTAAAATTTTCTAGGGAGGAGCTCCGAAACATGAAAATCTCTGCCTTAAGTCAGGCAATTTTTGGGAGACAAAAAGCAGCATAAGCGATAAAATCCCTGGCAACAAATTTTTAAGTGTGTGCCATGGAATTCCAAAGCTGTCTTGAAAAACAACGCAAATTTCTAGAGACTTTCTCCTCTCTACCTACTCAGGAAGAAAAGTATCATCATGTGATAGAGCTGGGACGCTCTGCTTCACCTATGGACCTTGAGGATCAAGTTGAAAATCATCTTGTTCAAGGTTGTCAAAGCCTTCTTTACTTGAAAGTTGTATGCAAAAATAAAAAGCTCCTGATTTCCACCCACTCCGATGCTCTGATTTCCGCAGGATTAGCCTTTCTTTTAACGCAAGTTTACATTGGAGAACCTCCAGAAGCTGTGTTCAAGTGCCCCCCAACATTCATTAAGGAAATGGGACTTCTGAGCGCACTCTCCCCCTCCCGAGCCAATGGGTTAAATAGCCTTTACCAAAAACTGCAAAAGGAGTCTCTTAAATGGCTGACTTAAACCCCATCCTTTCTTGGAATCAAAGAACTCTACGAATTTTGGTCAGGGATAGTAAGCAACAGAAAAATTTCTACGAGGCCCTTTCTCTAACAGCTCATGCTGGACTTATTATTTTTGGCACTGGAGCGCTTACAACATTTGGAATGACAAGTCCAAGTTATTTTTCAATCACCGGGTCCCTCCTGATCGTTGGGTATGGACCAGCCTGTGAAGTTTCAGTTGAAGCTCTTAAATCACTCGCAGATTCTGCAGCTGCGAAATGCAGAAAGTATGAAGCGATTTATCGACACCTTGATGGGGAACTTGAGGATGTCCCTGATCTTTTAGGTAATAGAATTCTTATTGCTCAGTGGCACGCCCTTTCTCCTATAGAAGTCGATGATTTTGCTCTACCCGAACAGCTTTTAACGTCAGAAGAAGGGAGCGAGACATTCGCAAGATTTGCCAAGTTTGAAAGTGGTCAAATAGAGAATATGAGAAGAAAGATTTTTAGAGCTTATCTTATCTATGTAGCTAACAATCCAAATGACCAAAGAAAGGTTTCAGATTTCGGAGAATTCCACAATTGGAACGCAAAGCACCTGTATAGAAATATTCCTTACACAGTCTTCGGAAATATATTGAATAGAACAATAGAGCGCGAACAGCCAGCAACCTTAACTCAAGAGATTTTCACCCTAGGGTAACAAGCTCTTCTTGAGGAGGAAGCGTTATTTCTATCTTTCCACTCTCGTGAATAAAAATATCATACTCTAAACGAACACCAAACTCTCCCGGAAGATAGATTCCTGGCTCATTAGAAAAACAGGTTCGAGGGATTAGAGGGCGGTTGTCCTCTGTTTCTCGATTGTCAAGATTGGCTCCAGGCCCATGATTCTCTGTATGAATGTTATGACCGGTCCGGTGAGTAAAATAATCTCCATACCCCTCTTTTTCAATCACGCTGCGCACTTTTGCATCAACCTCAGCCCCCTTTATCTCCTTTCCCTTTGCATACCTTTCAATAATAAGATCAGTCCCAGCTTTTTGCGACTTCCTTACAATATCGAAAATCTTTTGGTGTCTTTGGGTAGGCTTTTCAGAGGCTACTCCCACACGGGTAATGTCGGCAAATACAGCATCTTTTTTATTTTTTTTGCACCAAAGGTCAATCAAAATGAAATCCCCTTTATGGATCACTGTATTTTTCTTTTTTGTAGGACAATAATGGGGATCAGCGGCATTTCCGTTCACTGCACAAATGGGAACCCCTTCTGTCAAGCAGTGATTCTTTTCAAACTCCCCCAGTATGAATTGCTGGACTTGATACTCATCGATAAATTCCCCCTTATCCAGACGGTTTTTAATGAGTTTCCAAGCATCTGTCACTGCATTTTCAAGAACCTCTGCTGCCTCTTTATGGAGCTTGTACTGCTCATCACTCCATAGACAGGTAAAGGATTGCAGGAAAGGGGCAGAACTCACAACTTTAGGCCCAAATTCTCTGATCAAATCAATAAGTCCTCCGTCAACTAGCGACACAGTCGGAATGGCTTGATTAGGAGAATATTCCATAGCAATTTTTTTTTGCCTGTGGAGAAGCTCTTCTAAATGGTGGTGCATTTCTTTCCATGAAGCATAAAGAGTTTTTTCACCGGGTAAATGGTCTAAGTTGTGGGCCTCAATTTTATGAACAAGCTTTTTGGGAACTCCTTCATAGGGAATCCAATAAAAACATCGACGGGTCATGAGCATTTCTTTCGGCACTTTCATTACCTCTAGAGCAAGAGGGTTCTTTCCGTGAAAGTCATATAGTAACCATCCATCGATATCATAAAACTGAAGTTGTTTCTGAATTTCTTCGACGTTCATGAATTTACCTGCAAACTAATGATACATGCATTGAATAAGGGCAGAGGCCGCCACCACTTTTAGTATTTGATACGGTTGCTGCATCTGCTGTATTAGAAAGGGTATCGAACTCTTATCACCTATATAACCCAGAGCCCCTAAAATGTTAACCTTCATTTCACGATCAACAGAAAAATATGCTTCCTGAAGCACTTTTACCGCTACGGATTCTCCCCCTGAAAGCGCTAGAACAAGCGCTGCCTGCACCCGAACATTTTCATCTTTCTCGTGAAGTAAAGTACGAAGAATTTCGATCGCTTCTTCTCCTCCTTCTTCAAGAAGAGTGCTCGAGGCAGCATACGTTACCCCAAGAATATGTTCTGTTAAAAAGCTCTTAACTGCATTCTCGGCTTTTGGATGTTTTAACGCAGTAAGCATTCCTAATATTTCTAGGCGTGTGAGATGATCCACCATTGTTGGATATTGAGGAACCTGAGGAACATGACAAATTTTTGAAGGTGCTAAGACTTGGAATAAGGGGGATTGTGTTCCATCCCACATCAGTTTTCCCCTTTGAAGCATCAAGAACGTATAGAGGGTGTCAGAAAGTCTCTCAGGGTTTCCGCCCTGGCCAATTCCACCTAGTGCTAAGTTTGCCTTCACAAAAGGATCTGGGGTGATTTTTAAGACTTGATGAGAAAGATTCATTCCAACACTCCCCAGTCTTCCCAAAACAAAGGCAGCCAACCGCCTAGAAGACTCATCGGTTGAATAAACCCATTGACGAACGACTTGCAGCGATGTCTCAGGAGCAAACTGGGAAACAACCCAAGCTGCAGTTAGCGCAACTGGGGGGTGGGAATCCTCAGTCATATCAATCATTTTTGCCAAAGTTTCAGGGCCTAAATTATTGATACCCATAAAGTAAAGAGTTGTTAAGGCAGCCATCCGAACATCCGAAGTGTGGTCTTCTAAAAGAAGCTCGATCATTGAAGTCTTTTGACAGAGGTCAAGGTGCGATACGATTTGGCAAGCCAAATGACGCAACCCTGCTCGTTTTGAGTGAATCAGTTTCAGTAGTTCTTCATCACCAACATCTTCATAAATATTAACAAGAGAAGCAATCGCTGCCCCTTTTTCCTCTGCTGTTGTCCGAGACCTAACAATAAGATTTTTTAGAGGCTCTTTGATCTCTTTTACTTCCATGGCGCCAAGTGCTTTAATCACCTCTAATCGAACAAACCAAGTCTTTTCCTGGCTAAGGAGTCTCGTGAGCTCTTCGATCAGGGAAACATCACGATAGTGCGGCGATAGCTGCGCGGCCATGGATCGGAGTAGTGCATTGGAAGAGCTCAATTGATTATGAAGCATTTGCACAGCACGAACATCATCAGTGTAATATGCACTCATAAGAGAAGCAATATTGACAACAAACTGAGGCGAATTTTCAGAACGCGTTAAGACTCCCCAGGCCAAAGTTTCAATAAGATCAGAATTTTCTTCTTTAAGTCCTAGATGATTCCACCCCATAATTGCTTCATCATCTTTTCCATTTTCGGCAAGAGTGCGCACATAGACTCTCTTCAACCCATCAGAATCAGGGTACTGTTGAAGACCTTCCTCACAAGCATGGAGAGCAGAATGGTAATCATAAATCAAAAGATGAGAATGAATCCTTTTGATTACTTCTGTTTCCGTCGCATAAAGGGAGGACAATAGAAGCAAAAATACGATAAATTTCATAGGGTCATGCCATTGGGCCGAGCGCTTTTCCACCAATTAAATGAAAATGAAGGTAGAAAACCGATTGCCCTGCTTTAGTTCCAATATTTGTCAGCAATCGGTAATTGTCTGCAACCCCAAATTTCTCAGCAAGGGATTGAGTAACGTCTATAATTTCACTCATCACACTGAGATCTTCTTTGGGAACCTCCTGGAGTGATCGATATTCCTTTTTGGGAATCAAAAGAAGGTGAACAGGTGCTTGTGGACTAATATCCTTTATAACAAGAAGTGTATCGCTTTCAAAGACTTTAGAAGAAGGAATGTCTCCCTTGATAATCTTTCCAAAAATAGTACTCACCGCATTTTCCTCTGGATATATTCTAGAGCTTTTTCAGCATCTTCCTTAGTCTCCCAAATAGAGATAAACCTTCCCTTATGGCAAAATACTGCCCCTGAAATTCCTGACTTGCTCTTAAGCTCTCCATTGATGAGTCCTGCCCACTCTTTTGGCATGGGAACTCTCACCTGCATCCGCTTATCATAAGAAGGCGGAATTCCTCGAAGTTTCCATTGATCTCCTGCAGGCATAATAATGAATTGTGCTACATGTTTGCTACCCCCTAGATCAAAGAAGGACTCGATCCAAGGCATAGCCTCATCAAAGTACATCACTTTTTGCCGTTTATCCATCTCAGACTTAATCTTTCCTCTACACTCTTGAATATACTTATACTTTGCAACCAATCGAGTTAGGTGCCCCAAACAAAAATCAAGAGCTTGGAAAAAAGCCCCCTGAAAAACTTCTTTATTCGCATCATATCGAACGGGAACAAAATTAGCGATTACAGAAGAAAAAGAGCAATGCCCCATCGCCGGCGCAGATTTCCCATTGTCGATTGCATCCACCCCCATTACAAGAGAGCCATTGATATATTGGTATAGTTTAGCATCAAGAATCTTCTGATCCTTCAGATGTTTAAGGATCATTCCGGCGCTACTAAAGCTTCCACTATAATTAGATTGATGGTGATCAAAACGCTTGATAGATGGATCATAGATTCCACCAACATCACAAACGTATTCACACTTCGCAAGCAAATTTTGATCTCGTGTCCGAACAATACCTTCCAGATCGATGAGATCAAACAAGAGCAAAAGAGCACATGCCGTCACCTCATCTGCGTGAAAGCTCCCATCGTGAGTACCAAGTGTGCGATACTTTGTCTCTGCATTTTCCATGAACCGACTAATCGTACTCCTTAAAAATTAATTGCTCAAGAAGAAAGATTTCCCTATAGAGAAATTATGAGAGCACCTTTATCATTTTTGCATCATGACCTAGTCACCCCTGATGGGAAAATCATCTCGATATCTCCTATCGATCAAAAACGAATAGAAGTAAAGGTGCAAATAGAAAATATTTCTCCTTCATTTTTAGGATTTGACATTGATCAAAGTCTAGTCTTGTTTAATCTAAAAAGTACACTTGCTCAACTTGGGGTAAACGCCACCCTAAAAGAAATGGATCTCTCAAAAACAAAACGAAGCGGCGTGGTTTTTGTTGAGCTTTTTGCTCTCTCTAACGAAGGAGAAACCATTCTTTCTCACCTTCAAGAAGAGACCTATATTGGCAAGCTATTTGCTGCCGATGAACGAAGAAGAGTCCGTGAACCAATCTATCTGTCGCGAATATTTGGGC
The DNA here is from genome assembly GCF_963457595.1 of Candidatus Neptunochlamydia sp. REUL1. Classification (GTDB taxonomy): domain Bacteria; phylum Chlamydiota; class Chlamydiia; order Chlamydiales; family Simkaniaceae; genus Neptunichlamydia. Next base: position 1,633,165 of record NZ_OY735137.1, on the reverse strand, counting down.
GCAGCGATCGCGCTGGTAAGCCCCTTCTTTCTCTTGGAGAAGAAGATGGAAAGGCTAATTGGACTTTAGAGCAAATCGATGGGAGAATGATTGCATTTCTCCCCCTCAAGAAAGGCATTCAAACCTACAAAAACCAAGTAAATGGGTTAATACCCATTCTTGTTGAAGCTCTAAAACACCCCAATATTAAGGTGAGAGAACTCATCCATCTTACCCAAAAATGGGAAGAAAAAAAACGCGTCGTGAATGGAGGACTCCTTCTTGTCAATACCCTTCCCCTTCACATCCGAACAGTATTTGCTCATGTTGTTAATGACTTTCTTCCTGAAGGAGTTCAACACACAGCCGCATCCATTCTTCAGCCTGATACCTTTGCCTCCGGAGATATCTATGAGCTCTATGGGAAGAGCTCTGAAGAAGTCACACAGATCCCTCTCGAATTTTACACTCTTGATCCCTATCGAGAACATGTCTTTTTTTCGGATAGAGACCAACTTCAAGCCTCAATTGATGACCCTAAAATTCTCTTCAAGGCACTCGAAACAGCTCCAAATCCAACTCACCATAAATGCGCTACCTTTGTTGTAAAGGGAGATCAACTTCACAACCTATCCCCTAATGATTGGATCCAAACCGAATCAACGCATAAAGAGTTTCCTGGTTTTTTTCACCCAACTGAGCAGGCAGAAAAAGTCGAAAAATATATGCATGCGCAACCTTCCTATCCCTACTTGGAAGCGATCGAAAAAGGGATGATTACAAGCCAAGGGATTCTGCTTAGTCGATTTTTTCCTTCACCAATTATGAAACGCATGCTCCTCAGTGAGCAGGTCTACGACTGTTTGAAAGGAATCTACTTCGAACAACCCTCACGCTCGCATGGAGAATACTTTTCCCATGAAGATCGCTCCCTATTCCTGGATTTAGCAAAGTTTGGGGTTTCAATCTACTGGCTGGACCGAAGGTGCAATAAAATCCTTCGCTATGTTCCTAAACCTGGTAAGGATTCTGGAATGTTTGTTCCCCTTTCTAAAGTAGAAACCTTCATTGCAGCTACCATGGTTGGTATCTATGGATCGAACCTTATGGAGGGAAGCTTCGAACCTCTTATCCAAGACCTGCTCAAAGGGCTGCTTCAAATGAAGGAAGGTTGCAGTCACCGACTTCTGAATCCAGAGACTCCCTTAGCCCTCGTCACTGGAGGAGGCCCAGGAATGATGAGCGTTGGAAACCGCATTGCCAAAGACCTTGGGATTCTTTCATGCGCAAATATTCTCGACTTTCGCACAAACAAAAATCAAGTCGTTAATGAGCAGGAACAAAATCCCTTCATCGAAGCAAAAATGACCTATCGCCTGGATCGCTTAGTAGAAAGGCAAGCCGAGTTCCATCTTGACTTTCCTATCTTTCTTACAGGAGGAATTGGAACTGACTTTGAATACGCCATTGAGGAGACTCGCCGAAAAACTGGGGTCAAATCCCCTAGCCCAGTCCTCCTTGTCGGCTCACCAGAGTACTGGAAACATAAAATCACTACGCGCTTCGAATGTAACATAAATGCCGGAACCATCGCCGGCTCCGAATGGATGAGCAATTGCTTTTTCTGTATTCAAAATGCTAAGCAGGGATTAAAAGTTTACGAGAATTTTTTCACAGGAAAACTCTCGATTGGACCTCAAGGTCCGATCTATCCAGAAGGGTTTAAAGTTGTTGACCACTAGTAATCAGAATCAAATATATCCAAAAACATAAATTAGGAATTTCAATGGATAAGTATCAAAAAGGACTCGAAGTTGTTAAAGAGCGTTTATCACCTCACCAAATCAAAGCTATTGAGGGAATTTCCCCTTATTTAAAAATTTAGTCATTGAGTATGGGATGGGTGAAATCTATGCCAGAGAGGGTTTGGATCAAAAATCTAGAAAAATCGCAACAATCGCTTCAGGAAATACTCCTCAAATTAAATGGCATATCTCAGGAGGTTTCGATTCGGGTGTAATTACCAAAAGGGAAGTAGAAGAAGTGATTATTCAAATGGTTTTATATATTGGATTCCCTCAAACACTCAATGCGATGAAGGTTGCGAGGAAAGTCTTCGAGGAAAAAGGGTTAGCTGACCGAGATTAGAGAAGCAAAATAGTAAACCAAGAAGAAAAGAACAAAAAGAATTAAAAGCCCGACCACAACCTTTTTGTTTGTCTTTCTTGGCTTCATATTTCTTTTTTTAACCCGTAAGTGTTGGAAGCCAGCCTTGAGTCGCAGCAATCTGAAAGAAGATAATCGCCAGAGATCCTACAAACATAATCAAAAGTGTAAACTTTCCGCCGAAGACACGAAAACGCTCTTTCTTCTTTTCGAAATAGCGGCCATGCCAGACCATAAAAGCTGGAAGAAGGCCATATAGAATCGCCACGAAAACTCCAGCATATCCTAAAGCTAAAACAAATCCGCCTGGATAGAACAGAGAAAAAAGAAGGGGTGGCGCAAACATCAATAGAAGAAGAAATGCTTTTCCTTTAATCGTCTTCTTAATCTTGAAACCATCAGCTAAAAAGTCATACAAGCTAAGAGCCACACCAAAAAATGATGTCACGAGAGCAAAAAACGAAAATAAACCCACAACAATTGCAACCCAAGGAAATCCCAAAATAGCATTCAGAGCATCTGTTAGACCCGCAACCGGATGAGGAGCCCCCCCGATAGTTTCAAGACCATACTTCCCAGATAAAGGGAGCATTCCGATGATTAAAAATTCCCATACTAAGTAGAAAACAAGAGGGATCAAACTCCCATACAAAAGGGCCTTTTTGAGTTTTGCAACTTCGCCACCTAAATAGCTCCTCAAACTTGGAACAATAATATGCGAAGTAAAGGAAAGGACTACTACCGGTACAGCCGCCCATAAGTATTTTGGCTTCCCTCCGCTGTAGTTGGTGGCCTCCACGTGAGGAGTCACAAAAATAAGGAGAAATAAAAACGAAAGAGCCAACCCAATCATACAAATGCGATTGATAGCATCAACCGCCTTAGTTTCAAAAACTACAATAAACCCAAAGACAGCCAAAAAAATAAATATCCCGATATTTGCAGAAATATTCATCTTAAGACTGGAACTCAAAACATCTGCAATTAATGACCCTCCACCCGAAAGATAGGCAGCAGCCACAGAGTATAGAAGCATCAAAAAAGAGACCCAAGCGGCAAATTCACCTACAGAACCTAGACGTTCTTTACAGATCGTGATCAAGTTAGCATTAAGCTTCTCCGACATCAAAGTTGCTTCGAGCAAGAAAAAAAGGCTCATAAGCATAAAAGCAAATGCAATAAAAAGTAAGATACTCGAAGGAAAGAAGCCTCCTGCTCCAGTCGTCAATGGTAGAGCCAGCATTCCAGCTCCGATTGACGTCCCACCAACTAAGAGCGTACTTCCAAACGTTTTATTCCGATAAATACTCATAACAGGAGTAAATTATCCACTTTCAAACAATATTAAGCAAGGAGTTAGAAGCCCCAAGAAAAGCCGAAGCCCGTCCATGATGTACGATCTTTAAAGAATTGCCCTTCAGAGTAGCCGCGGTGATAATTAACAAAAATTCGCATTTTTCTCCCCACTCCTTGAAGTTTACTGATTTCATATCCTGCCATGCATGTCCCATCAAGGTTCCAATCATTGACCTGCCAATTTCTAAGGTAGACAGATAGAAATGCTGTTCCATAAAGGCGATGGTAGAAAAACTTGCGACCAAGTAGACGTACTTCTCCTCCCCACTCCAAGTATAGAGGGGGCTTAATAGGATAGGTCTTGTCACTATGAAAAACCCAACCAAATCCACCATAGACTCGAAGATCACTGTTCACCTGATATGAAGTAAAGAGATCAACCGCTTCCATACTAGGGTTCAATCGCTCAACCCCTGGATTATGAACAAGATACTCATCTCCTAGGTGAGACGAAACATGATATACGCGGAGACGAAATGCCCATTTATCAAAAGCATAACTTAAGGGAAACCCAACAAGATAGTCAGTATTAAAGAGTTCAGAAATCTCCCCATTGAAATCTACGCCCATCTTAAACACAGACCAGATTCCTGCCTGAATGTCAATTTGCATATCTCCTTGCCAAGGAAGTACATTGCGCCATCGAAAAATCGGAAAGTTATCCCCCAAGGAAACAGCGATGGATTTTTTTCCAATGATGTTATCCCCGATATGATATGCCGCTGAATAGATCGTTGCTCTGGGATTAGCAATCATTGGAGGATAGAGAACGGTTTGCTGAGGAAACCAAACTCCTTTAATCTGAGGCTGAACCTCTCTTTTTTCAAGTTTTGCTAACTTTTCATCAGGAAACTTATCAACCGGAGTCACAGACTTCACATCAGGAATATCGCTCACAAAAGAAATGATACTATTTTTGATCAGCGCATTTTTCGGTAAATTGTAAAGGTACACGTCCCCATTTTCTACATACACAAGGACATCGAACTCATAGTAGTTGGCATTGACTAGAGCCTGAATATATCCCTCCAAATAAGCATCTTCTTCACTTTCAACATGTTCACGTGGAATGCTATCCGAGCGTGTTGGCGGTCCCGCAGAAAAAAATGGTTCATCTGCAAAACCAAAAGAACAAATCCAAAAGGAGATGGAAGTAACTATTACTAAATTTTTAATACTCATTTTTCACTGATATTTGGTCTACAGAGGACCCCTACTCCTCTATATACCCAGTCATAAGAATTATGATCAAAAAAATTTAATGAGTATGCTATTTTAAAAGAAAAAAAAGGGAGAAGATGAGTCATTTACCAGAGGAGGATCTGGCGCGCCATTTAAAACAGCAAGAGGGGGAAATCCATGGTAATCTCTTTATGCTTAATCAACTATTCCAACTCTGCGCAGATACATCTGTATCCGAAAAAGACCTCTTAAAGCAAGCCATTCCCATCGTCGAAAAACTATCCGAGACTAACCCCATGGTTGCTAAGGAGATCAAAGAAATTTTAGCAACAGGCCATATGAAAAAAATCGAGGCGTATTTTGAGCAAGAAAAGGAAGCCCTGATTCATACCCTAACAACGGCTTTGTTGCATAAATAGCTGCAGAAAATGTGATTCTTGCCTTAAGAGGGTGTCCAAAAAGCTTGAATAGGGTATTATTTTTTCCTTTAATAAGGAGTAATAATGAAGGATTACCCTTCGGATTTAACAGACAAACAATGGAAGCTAATCGCTCCGCTGATTCCTCCACCAAAACACGGAGGACGTCCCCGGAAAACTAATGAGCGTTTAATAGTAGACGCTCTTCTCTACATCAGCGGCACAGGATGTCAGTGGAGATATCTCCCGGAAAAGTACCCACCAAGATCAACAGTGTATCACTATTTCAAAGTGTGGAGAGAAGCTTCCAATAGAGATCCTTCTCCGTCTGCTTCTATCATTGATAGTCAAACTGTTAAAACAACAGGACGGGGCAAAGAAATTGGTTATGATGGCGGGGAAAAAAATAAAAGGCCAAAAAAGATACATTGCAGTTGATGTTTTGGGGTTTCTAATCTGTGTGATTGTTCATAGCGCAGGACAATCCGATCGAGCAGGAGCAAAACCTTTGATTGAGAAGGCATTATCAATATGTTCAACAATCAAAATCTTCTGGGCAGATGGAGGTTATTCAGGGAAACCTTTGTTCAATTGGGTGAAGATGTCGTTCCAAAAAATATTGGAAATTGTGAAGCGACCGACGAAAGAGTTTAAAGTCGTTCAATGGCGTTGGATCGTTGAAAGAACTTTTGGCTGGTTCAATAGATACAGGAGGTTGAGCAAGGATTATGAAGTTCACCCTAAAAATAGTGAAACTTGGATCAAAATCGCCATGATTAATATTTTGGTTCACAGGCTAAAACCTGGGTAATTTGACTTTTTGGACACCCTCTAAGAAGCAAGCAGAAAAAATAGCTGCGAAGACTGCTTACGAAAAGCTTGTTCCTAAACCGTGATGTCTAGTCTGCTTCCAAAATTCACAAAGGGTCTAATTATGGAGTTCTTTGTTTTTCATGACTTACTAGAGCAAATCAAGAAAACCCTTGAGATTATATTTGATAGTCCCAATCTGCGAATTTTTGTAATGCTTACGATTGTGATATTCTTTATGCACTTCGGACACATCATCTTTGACCCCATCAAAAAATATTTAAAATTTACATTGGATAGAATATGGGAATTCTTTGATATGTGGTTGTAAATCTTTGACTAGATAACCGCTATCGATTAAGCTCTTATGGCATCTTGATCAAACTAGTAGCATGAGCCGATGCAGAAGTTAACACATCTTAGAGTCCCTCAGAACCTCCCTCCTCCCTCCAGCTCCTCAGCAAGCTCTACCTCTAGCGATCATTCATGCGGTTATAGTTCTGCATCTAGTTCTCCAGAAAACTCTCCTCCGGCAAGACATTTACCACTAAGACTTCCAGAAGCAAAGTATCAAGAGCTATTTGACTCTATAGATCCCTGGCACCCAAATCCCGAGCAAAGACTATCTGCCAATACACAGCACATGAAAACCCTGCAGACAACAATTAATAGGAAGATTCAAGAAAGTTATTTCTTTGTTTTGGGAAAGCAGCAGGAAGATGAGCGCTTTCAAAAGGTTTTTGTTGATTTCTTCCGTGAGATACGTGGTGTTAACAACTTAGCTAAAGAAGCATCTATTTTGTTAGCTGATCATTTTCGAGGCTATGCAGACGTGAGTGAAAAAGTCGAATACACCATAGATGCTGGAGACTTTTCAGATATCCACTGTACTTATCATCAACCAACAGAAGAAGTGATTCTTGAGCTAAAGAAGATCCTTGAAGAAGAGTATGGCCTGAAGGGGCAGCTTATAAAATCTCTGAATAAAGCAGGACAAAAGATTGGAGATGTATTTCAACTAGATACTCACGATACCTGTTTGCGAGAGTTTTCCATATTTCCTAGATTATTTCCCAAATGCATGAAAGCACTGAAGGAGATATTCAGCAGCCTATTGGTATCAGAGTGGCTCAAGAAAGACATTGAAGAGGTTAAGATCTATCTCAAGCAATACCCCTCTAAAGAAAGCATCGAAAGACCAAGACTCACAAAGGAAGATCTCACTCGAGCGATAGCACTCTGGACAGCAGCAAAGCACTACGCTGAGCAGCAAAAGATACGAGATCATCAGCTCTCAAATAAACATAGAAACGAGCTAAAAGATGATCTATGTAGTGCCTTGATCTCTGGAGGATTATCCTTTATAACGGGAGATCCAAGCTTAGTAATTGGACAAGCAGCAAAAACGGCAATGAACTCTTTTGGCAATACAATCGACCCTGAAGGAAAAGATCAGGCAGTGCAAGTCTTAAAGCTATTTGGAGGCTTTGGTCTTGGTAGCGCAATGGGAAGAAATTCCTGGGATCTAGGAACGGCTCTTGGTGTTGATCTTCTTGACCTAGCAACTCGAGCAGAAAAGACAGGAAAAGGAGAGTCTGCCTTAAGAAACCTTGGTGGATCTGTACTCAAAGGCGCATTAACGCAAGATAAGAAAAAGCTAGTCTGCCAAGCACTAGGTTGTAGCGTAGCTGAATAAATGAGGTTTTAAATGAGAATTTTAGATGAGGAATCTAACAAGAAATTAGATAGAGTAATGATATACTTTACTGAGGAAGAAGCCAGTGAAATGAAAGATTCATTAGAACTTATTTTGTCCAAAAAACATCACCATTCCCACATAAACAATGAGAATTGTGATAAAGAGATCACTATATCGGTATATAACAAGGAAAATCTAAGTGGTTTTGATGAGAGATCTAAAAAACTTATAATTAATGACGAATAGAACTTTCTATAATAAGTTAGCCTTCCTGAAGGAGGATGTACGTAAAATGAAGAGAAATTGCTAAAAAGCAACCCAAACTCTTTGCTCACTGGGAATTTGGATTTAAACCAAAAGCATAAGTCATAGGAGCCGTATGAATCGAGAGGTTCACGTACGGATCTGTGAGGACGTGAGGGGGAAGTTCCCTTGCGTTACTCGACCAATATCTCCCTTTTCATAAACCGTGCTGACGTTGGCTGGCAACCATTGTCAAATACAAGGTTAAGCTCTTTGCCCAACACTCCTTCAGGATATTGCTTTGATACTCCTTCATCCAAGGCTTCTAGCCAGTCTTCTGTTTTTGAGACTAGTCCTACCTGTTTTCCAACGATCTTTTTACTGTACCAGTCCAACACAACTACAACATACACTCAACCGATTTCAGTTTTGATCTTTGTCATGTCGATTCCCCAGATTTCGTTAGGTTTTTTTGCCTGTGGCTTTAGCCTTAAAGAGCCTCTTTTGGCTCTCAGCTTTGTCTCTTTATTTACCAGTAAGTTGTTGTTCTTCATTATGTTGTAAACTCTCTTCTTGTTTACAACTATTTGATCTACATACGTAAGATGAGCCCAGATCCTTCAATAACCCCAGAATGGATGCTCTTTTTTCAGCTCTTCTATTCGCTTCAAGATCGGTGAATCCCTACAATAAGATAATCCCCCTCTTCTCGCGCTTTTTTAAAGAACTGGACATGACCAGCATGGAATAAATCACCCACGACATCGACATAGACACGAACCGGCTTGGCATAGGCAAAAGCACATAGACAAACAAGTAAGACTAATTTTTTTATATCTTTGATTGTAAATTTATTGAAAATAAATTCAAGGAAAAAGGGAGCAGTCTAAACTGCTCTATTGGTGATACAGGGGTCAAGAGGCTCATTTTTGACAGCGGGTTTCTGCAATTTTTAGATATGAGTAGAGAGCAAGGTCATACTCTTGACCAGCTAAAGATTCGATCATCACCTTGTGGTAGTTGAGGTTTTTCCCCTGCGGGATGCGCTCACCTAGTTGAGTTTCCATATGAGAAAGCTCTTTTTCAATATCCCCCTTATGGAGAAGATAGGAAGTATCATAGCGATAATGCTCATCATCGACTGAACACTTTACCAAACGACCAAGAGAGGAAACAGCATCGCCGATCCCCTCTTTGCTCTCATTGCCAATTTTGAAAGAAGCTATGAATTTTTCCGCAAGATCCGCAATTTCTGGATTAGGATCTTTTTCGTACTGATGAAGTCTACCAATGAATGCGCTATAGGCTCCTACAATTTTTTCCTCATCGACAATGCGGGATTCTTCACTCAAAATTTCAAAAATATCCCCAGTAAAACTGCAAAGGTCTTGAGCTCTTTCTTCCTTTTCGTCTGCAAAGGCAAGGGCACCAAGGGCTAAAAAAGCAAGTAACCATTTTTTCATCATTTTTGATCCTTATTTTTCTCCGGATTATAACCAAGCAGGAATAGTGAAGCAAGAGGGAGTGAAAATTTTGATTGACACTTAATCTTTTCTTTAAATATCATACCCCGCATGGATACAAGCTTCAGCAGATTCGATTTGCAAATGCTCTTAGAGATAGAATCTTTGGGCCTGCTATGTGCAAAGAAGATCTGACTACTCGAGAGCTTGAAAAACTTGTTGTTGGTTGTCTTCTTGTTAATAAAGAAATGGGCTTTTATCCTGCGCAAGTTGAGCACGCAACAGCTCTGATACGCGAAATTCAGGACACCTCTACAGGATATCATGTCGTTAGAATCCAGATTGCGTTAACAGCTATTCACAGCAACTATAATTATGGATATGCTGGCCCAATTGAGAGTCGAAAACGTTATAATCACTTGACTTCTGGGGGCAATAGCTTTATTCGTAGCTTTTGAAGTTAACATAGAAGTTAAATAACGCATGGAAAAGCATTACGATGTAATTGTCATTGGGTCGGGAGGCGGAACAAAGCTTGTAACTCCAGTTGCTAAGCTTGACAAGAAGGTCGCTATCATTGAGAAAGGTCCCCTTGGTGGAACCTGTCTCAATAGAGGGTGTATTCCTTCAAAGATGCTTATCCATACTGCTCAGCTTGCTTCACTCATTAGAGATGCAAAAAGATTTGAAATCGATTTCAAGGGGAATTTTGATGTTGACTTCGAGCATTTGGTGAAGCGGGTTAATCGTACTATCGATGCAGAATCTGAAAGCATCACTCCTCTTTACGAAGAAAATCCGAATATTGATTACTATCCCCATGAGGGACATTTTGTTGATAAAATGACTGTCGAGGCAGGAGGAGTTCGACTTACAGGTGACAAGATCATCCTTGGAGTAGGAGCCCGCGCAGCAATCCCAAAAATTCCAGGTCTCGATAAAGTCCCCTATATGACCTACCAAGAGGCTCTTCGCAATACTAAAAAACCAAAAAAATTGATTGTAATTGGAGGTGGCTTTATCGCCACTGAGCTTGGGTATTTTTACTCGGCAGTTGGTGTCGAAACAGAATTTCTTGTGAGAAGCATTTTACTTCGCCCCGAAGATGATGACGTTAGAGAAGCCTTTCAAGATGCTTTTTCTAAACAGGTAAAGCTTCGCTTAGGGTGCGATTTTCAAGAGGCAAGTTATACGAATGGTCTCATAACCATAAGCTATAAAGATGGTAAGGGAAACCTTCTTAAAGCTGAGGGAGATGCCCTCATCGTTGCAACAGGGATTAAGCCCTGGAGCGATTCTCTAAACCTAGAAAAGACCGATATTAAGGTTGATGAAAAGGGATTTGTGAAAGTCGATGAATATCTTCAAACCACACAAGAGAATGTTTATGCTTTAGGAGATTGTGTAGGAAACTTTCTATTTCGTCACTCAGCCAATTTTGAGGGAGAGTACTTATTCCAAGCACTTTTTCACGAGAAGACGCCTCAACCGATCACTTATAAGGGAGTTCCTCACGCTGTATTCTCTTCTCCGGAGATCGCTGGTGTTGGGAAAACGGAGCGCGAACTCAAAGAAGCAAAAATCCCCTATATCATCGGAAAAAACACTTACGCCGCGAGTGCACGCGGAATGGCTCTTCTTCCTGAGACTGGCTTCGTCAAGCTCCTCTTCGAAAAACATACTTTAAAACTCCTTGGGGCTCATATTATTGGTGAGGAGGCTTCCAACATGGTTCACATGCTAATTCTAGCAGTCCAAATGGATGCCACCCTCCACGATCTACTTGGAATGATTTACATTCACCCAGCACTTCCCGAGATCGTCAGAAATGCTGCTCGAAACGCTCATAAAACGCTCACTTAGCGTTTTTCTTAGATTTTGATGGGATTTTTGTGCCCAATTCACAATAGCATCATTCCCCGAATAGCGGTTCATGACATCTTTAAAAAACTTATTTGCTTTAACACACGTCTCAGCAATTTCCTTTCTCTCTTCATCCCTTTCAAGGGCTGGGTGATCAAAGCTACTTGAGATCCCACCAGATAGTTCTACATCCATCAATCCTCTCCTTCAATTATAAGACCATAGGGCGGCTTATTGCCTGCCATAATATGACAAAAGCTATTTATTATTAAGATGTAAAAATTATTTTAACCAAATACTTTGTATAGCTTCTTAGATCATTTATGACCCTATCAGAAGAGCGGTCTTAAGCAATATACGTTTCGGGTAGGGTATGGATCAAAACTACCTCGCGAATGCCGGCTAAAAGGAAGTTAAGACGATAAAAATCTAGTACTTATCTCTATAAAAGGTAGTATGCTACCGAATTAAGTGAAAGACTTCCAGCCCAACAACAAAGAACGAATAGGCAATCAAAAAAGAAAGCACTCCTTTATTCTCAAGCCAAGCTAAGTCGGCTTTGAGTTTCCAAGTATATTTCCCTACCCAAAGAAGGCCTATTGGGAGAAGACCATTAAGAAAAGCTTCCCCGAATCCCCCTGCTATCCCGAGCGCTGTCGTAAAGATTCCTGGATTCAAAGTGGCTAAAATAAATGGAGGAATAAAAGTAAGTAGTGTCAAGGCAATACGCCTCCATCCTTTCCTTCTTTCAATATTGAATCCATCTCCCAAAAAATCGACCATCGAAAAAGCAACTCCTAAAATGGATGTCACAATCGCAAAAAATGCAAAAAACCGTCCGATCCGAGAAAATCCTTCTTCCCCAGTCACCGAAGAAAATGCTGCAGTTATTGGAGTCCCATCTGCCAATGTTTTTGCTATTTCTTCTTGGGGAATCGCCCCGATGATAAGCCACTGCCACACAATATAAACAACCAGGGGCAAAAATGATCCCCAAAACACAGCCGTTCGGAGTGCGCGTTTATCACGTTTCAGATAGGTACAGAGCGAAGGGATCACATTGTGAAACCCGAAGGCACTGAAAAGAACGGGCATTGCCATCACCATAGCAGACCATTTTGTATAGCCCAAGCGAGGCGTATCAACTTCGGAACCCCCACTTCCAATCAGAGTAAACCACGAAGCAATCATCGCAATGCTCATGATGATATTCACCCGATCTATAGACCTTGGACCAATTGCAACCACTGTGCCAAAAACCAAACCAAAAAGAGCGAACATCTGCCACCCACAAACTGTTAAGCCAAGCGTTGAAACTGCTTCTGCAAAAAGAGGACTCCCCGCTGCAAAATAGGCAATCATTAAACAGTAGTAGAGGAAGATAAACATTCCTCCAGAGAGAAGACGCCCCCCTTTTCCAAAGAAACGGCCTGCAATCGAGAGGACATTGCTCCCATCAGGCATCCACAGAGTGACCTCCAAAAAGAGAAGGCCTGTGCAATACATAAAAAACCATACGATAGAGGTTACAATAATCCCAGGAACAAATCCTGAAACGCCTGTGACAAGAGGAATGCCAAGCATTCCAGCCCCAATCATTGTTCCAGCGATAAGAAAAGTGCCGCTGACCACTCTTAATATATTTGTTTTCATAGAATCCTTCCTAAATTGTTGATGAATACAAGAGACCGGTTGCCTTTAATGGCAATGATGGAAGGACGAATGATAAGCTTGGAAAAAGAAATTCATCATAACCCACATGTTATAAAAAGTATGAGCCAGGTGTCAAGTTGAAAATACAAGTCAAAGTTATTATTATCAGAGAGGATACGAAGTGGATTTGAACAGATGGAACTTACAGATGAGACGCCTTTGTGATCGTTGCCCCTGCATTTTTCACCTCTTCTAAAGCTTCCTTTTCTTTGAAGACAGCGCAACAAGCATCTGGAACCCCTTTTTCAAAATCGTAAAGCATATCTGCAAAGGCCTTTCCTTATCATAAAAACGGCGTACTTGAAGGGTTCCTGGATTAGTGGTCTTTGCAAGTTGCTCTGAAATTTTCAGCTTATTAACCCACTTTCCTTTTTTATTTTGAATCGCCGAAAGTTTATAAACCCCATCAAGAGCGGGTTGACCCTTTGCTGTGATAAGATTCGTTCCTACACCCCAAAGATTAACCTTCGCTCCTTGTACCTTTAAGGTCGCGGATGACCCTTTTATCAAGCTCATTGCTTGCCATGATTTTTGCATCTGTAAACCCAGCTTCATCTAGAAGTTTGCGAATTTCAATACTGAGCTGCGCCAAATCTCCTGAATCAAGCCGGACACCTAGGGTGTGTCCCTGAAGTCCTCTCCAAGGAGTTGTTCCTAGATTTTCTCATCTGTTGACGTTGTGGAGATTGATAGCAACTTGGTAAAGTTGTTGAGATCGAACACAAATACAGATGGGTAAAGGTGGGCCAAATTCTGGAAAGGAAGTTTAGGGACACGCCCTAACATCTTTTCCTTTTTTGTCTTTGCAACAGCAATCGCTTTTTTCACCCCTTTGATTGTATTGTAAGTATCAACCAGGTAGATGCAGTCATTTGGCATAGCATCAGCATAAGCTTTAAACGCATCTTCCTCTTTATCGAAGGCCATGATCCAGCTATGGGCATGGGTCCCTTTAACTGGTATCCCAAAATAGTTTCCTGCAAGTATATTTGAAGTTGAGTGGCACCCTCCGACAAACGATGCTCGAGCAGCAGAAAGAGCTCCATCAATTCCTTGAGCTCGACGAAGACCAAATTCAACCACTTCATCCTCTTCTGCTGCTTCGCAAATTCATGAGGCTTTTGTAGCAATAAGAGTCTGAAAGTTAATGATGTTTAGAAAAGAACTCTCTAAAATTTGAGCCTCAAGGATAGGTCCTCGAACGAAGAGAAGAGGTTCGTAAGGAAAAACCGGAGTCCCTTCAGGCATTGCATAGAGATCACAATTAAACGAAAATTTGGATAGATATTCTAAGAATTTCGGTTCAAACAGAAGCTCTCCATTCGATGTTTTCAATCCTTCAAGGTACATGAGATCTGATTCTTCAAATCGAAAGGCTTCAATAAATTCGATAGCCGTTTGTATTCCAGCAGCAATAGCATAATTCCCATCAAAGGGACGACGACGGAAAAACAGTGAAAACCAGGCCTGACGATCCGTCATCCCGAGCTTTTAATAACCACCCGCCATAGTAAGCTCATAAAGATCGGTAAGAAGAGCTAGAGAAGATTTGTAAATCATGTGTTTGATTCAGACGATTGGTATTGAATACCTTGTTGATCTAGAATCTCCTTTTTACGGACTTCCAGCTTATCGATCTCCTCTTGATACCGTGCAGCAATTTCTCTGCTCGTATCAGCTTCATTCCAGTAGCGACGTGCATCAAGTAGGTTGTGAGACTGGAACTGGAGGCGATCTCCTTGATTTTGTGCCCAAGCAGCATTGGAAAGTTCTTTGTTTCTAAGATCAGTCAACTTAATAACTGCCTGATCGATGGTTTCCACTTCTTGTTTCCAATTTTCCGGTGACTGCTCTTTCACAAGAGCTAGTACCTCCTCTACAAGAACGAGCACTTCTTCATCTAGCTGAGGAAGAGTTCCATATGCCATTCCAAATACCAACAACCCCAACACAACCCAGAATTTCATCCCATCTCCATGTACGATGCTTCCCCTCTACATTTACCCGATCCCCTAATTGAAGAAAAGACCTAGTGATTATACCCACTATGTGGGTAATGCAAAATTAAGGGAGAGCATACCCAATTCTCTTCACCTAAGGAAAAATTCTCCTAAAAACCATCAAAATCTTGATGGAAGGAACTCCTATTGGGATCAAATACAAAGAAGTCAAAGAAAGATTTATTAATCCTCGAAGATGTTAAAGAAGTTCACGACCTCCATATCTGGTCCATTTCAACAAAACATTTTTCTCTCAGTGCCCACCTAGTGTCAGAAAAGGAGGTAACGCAAGAAGCGATCAAACTGATTCAAAGAAAGTATAAAATCTTTCATACAACCATTCAAATAGATCGCCAGTATTACCCAGATCCGCTATGATGGCTGTATGAAGTATGTCCTTTTTTGTTTTATTTTTACGGTTCACTCCCTATTTGCTTTTAGCTTGAAAGACCGGTTCTTAGAAGCTGAAGAAGGGACCTATATTGTCACGGAACAAAATCAACTGGTCTCCCTTTTGCACCTTCATACAAAAGGAGAAAAACGCTTCTTATTTGAGGAAATTAGTATTCCTCAACACCAAGTCAAAAAAATGAAGTGGGATGAATGGGTGAGTAGAGGAGCTCCCGGACATACCTCATGGATTCTGTACGAAATTGATCTCGAGAAGGAATCTGTTACCGAATGTTACTCAAGGACCCGTAGAGCTTGGGTTCCAACTGATGAAATGGCGGCTTTCTTAATCCCTCTAATGTCCTTGAATCTTCATTATCTTTCTGAAGAAGAGAGAATGCAAACAGGCCCCACTCCTAAACCTGGAACAGTCCAAAATCGCCCTTGGGGACCCCCTCAAGTCCTTGAAGGAAAGAAAATTAAAGGGGTTGAATACGATGTTTATACTGCTAAATGGCCCGCAGATCATACAGAACTTTCTGGAAAACCGATAGTCCTCTACTTCGATAAAGAACGTAAAAACTTTCCCTTTCCCTACTGGCTACAGGTCAGAGATGGAGTGGTAAAGTTTAAAATCCGTGCTCTTGACTCAGGAAGAGGGATGGTTTCTCCAGCACACGACATACCCCGACGCAGACCTGCCTTTACTTCAGGCATTCATAAAGAAGACGGAAAAATGCAGCTATCACTTAACTGCCCAACATACTTTGATTCATTGAAGCTCTATGCAGTCGATATGACAGAACCCCCCCGCCTCACCCACTTAATTCCATGCGACGAGAAAAGAAATGGAGAGTCTCTTACCCTCTCAATCGATCAAAATAAAACTGATGCCCTTTTCACTTCTGCCCATGAATACTTATGGATTATTTCCTCAGAAAACCCTGAAATGGCAGTCGAATCCCCGTATTCCTATACTCAATAGAACTGAAGTTCTTCGGTAACCTCGTAAAAGATATAACCCGCTTTATAAGGACTTAATTGCATTGATTTCAGAGGCAACAAATGCAATTTGTTCGAAATACTCCCTAGCACTCTGTTTGGAGTCTCTACGAGAAATATCTCTATCTAGATCCATTACATGCTTGTTTGCAAGACGCATTGCCTCATTGATTAAATCATCTAAACGATCATGTACATAGGGAGACACTTCTTTAATATCCTTCATTATAATTTCGACATTATCTCTCCAATTATAAAGGTCAATCATAATAGGAGGGTCTTTCAGTTGCTCTCCAAGCTGAAAAAGGAGTAACTGAAGTTTTTCTTTGGAAGCATCATCTTCCGGCATGTTATCCATTCTAGCACCTCTATTATTGGTAAATACTATAACCAATGTAATTATTGCACTATGCAACCTATCTCTGATAGTCAATTTTTATGAACATAAAATAAAATACAAAAATAATAAAATGAACTTGAAAAAATGAACCCTCTCTCTCTCTACGAATGAATTTGTTAGTATTTGATAAAGAACATGTTACAAAACATCAATAATTTCTTTATGAAAATTTTACTTTACAACAATCGGAAAAATGCAATTCTCACGCAGAAACAGTTATGAACAAGTTTTCCACATTAACCCTGTCATGTAAGAGTCTCACGTGTACATTTATGTTTTGATGCATTAGAATCTGCTCTATGAAAATATATCGATTAAAGAAATCTCTTCACATCTTCCGCCATATCCTAAAACTCTACCGAAGAAAACGGAAAGTTCTATCAGAAATTCACCGAGTGGAAGTTGTCCAAACCTTGACTAACCTTCAGGAACAAATTCTTGAGAAGGACCGCGTACAAGCTTCAGAAATAGCCCATGAAGCAGAAGAGTTCTTAACTCTTTATCTCAAAAAAAGTCCACTAGAGCGCATACGAGATTTTATTGTTGGGCTAGGGCTCGCTCTTTTGGTCGCGGTCCTCATTCGAACCATGTGGTTTGAACTCTATGAGATACCGACTGGCTCGATGAGACCAACGCTTGCAGAAGGAGACCGTCTTGTTGTCTCAAAGACCACATATGGCATCAACATTCCATTGAAACGAGGACACTTCCTTTTTGATCCTGACCTTGTGCTCAGAAATGGAACAGTCGTTTTCACTGGTGCGGGAATGGATATCCATGATGTAGACACTCTTTATTTCTATCTCTTCCCTGGAAAAAAGCAGTTTGTAAAACGTCTCATTGGAAAACCTGGAGATATCCTCTATTTTTATGGGGGTAAAATCTACGGAATCGACAAAAATGGAAATGATATTTCAAAGGACTTAAATCCTGAGTTCTTAAGCAAGATTGATCATGTCCCCTATATTTATTTGAATGGGAAAATGATCCTACCTGAAAAAGCACAGGGCGGCATTTATGCCCCAGTCACTCTGAAGCAAATGAACAAAGCTGTTGCAAAACTCTCATTAGGGTCTACCAATAAAGTCATTGGAGAAATGCTTCCCCCTTTCAAGGGAGCCGTTGAAGATTACTATGAGCTTTGGGGCTTTAGTGATTATGGTGTTTCCCGCCTGTTAACCGATCGCGAGGTGGAGAAATATACAGGTACGCCCCTAACTCAACTGGGAAAAGCTCCTCTCTATATGGAAATCATCCACCATCCAACTGTTAAACATCCTAAAATCGAGAAAGACCCAATGGGACGATTGGTCCCCAGCGTAGGGACAACATCCTCTGTGATTCCTCTGTCACAGGACCATTTAAATACTTTGATGAGTAACCTCTACACCGCGCGCTTTATCGTAAAAGATGGGCATGCTTACCGGTATGGGTCAAAGCTAAGCCAAGCGAGTCCCAAGCTCCCAGGCATTCCAAATGGAACCTATGAGTTTTACTATGGGAAAGGCTATCAAGTACGCTTTGGAGGGATTATAACCGAACTTCCAAAGGACCACCCTCTCTATCAATTTACACCAGAGCGGATGCAACTCCTTTATAATTTAGGAATCGAGTGGATGACGTTCTACGCTCCCTATACAAAGGATCAATACCTTCTCCCTTCTCGCTATGTTTACTACCGGGATGGAGACCTTTTTGCAATGGGAGCCTCTATGATTAAAAAAGATGACCCCATCCTATTAAAGTTTATTCAGCAAGAATACCTCCGTCAAGAGGCGGCCCCCAATTATCGCCCTCACATTCCTTTTGATGATCCTGGCCCTCCCCTTACGAGTGAAGGAGAGATTGATACAGCTCTTCTCCAACAAAAAGGAATTACGATCCCAGTGAGCCGCTATATGGCTCTAGGAGATAACTACGCGATGAGTGCAGACAGCCGCGATTTTGGGTTCGTTCCTGAAGAAAATATTCGAGGAGCCCCAGATTATATTTTCTGGCCTCCAGGCCCTCGTTTTGGAGCCATTCTGCAAGTAGATTATCCTTTCTTTAATTCTCCTCGTTTTGTTGTTTGGGTCCTCGCTTTTGTTGGCTTTGGTACGTACTATATTGTTCATCGCAAGTGGAACAAACTCCCTCAGAAAATCGAATGAGTACCCCAGAAAAAACTCTTAAGTCGCGCAGCTTTTCAACGCGCTTCGCTTTTATCTGGATGCAAATTGCAACTGAACCTTTCGTCGCTTTTTATACCCTTCTTTTATTTATATTGCGGAAAGACTTAAATGCCACAGCCTTCCAGATCTCAGTTTTAGCGACACTTCGCCCCGTCCTCTCAGTTTTATCGTTTTACTGGAGTGCAAATCTACTGAGAGAAAGAAGCAAACTTCTCTCTAATTTTATGGGAGCATGGGTTCTCTCTTTTATCCCCTTCCTCTGCCTGCCTTTTATTAGCAACGTCTGGTTCGTTATCTTGTGTGCTGGAGTCTATCAGTTGTTTTCAAGAGCCTGCATCCCTTCAAAAATAGAAATTCTTAAGCTTAACCTTGAAAAGGAACCCCGCGAAAAACTCTTTTCCCACCTGTATGTTCTCGGGTTTATAGAAAGTATTTGCTTGGGTCTTTTTGTGGGAAAACTTCTCGATATCTATGAAGGGTCTTGGCAGATCCTATTTGCGCTTGCAGCAATTTTCTCCTTGACTAGCACTTTCATTCAAATGCGTATCCCTCTTCCTCAAAACCTAAAGCAAGACGACAATATCCTGCCCATCTCCTCAAATCGTCTCTTGCAACCAATAAAAGATTCGATCCATTTGATGCGCTCTCGCCCCGATTTTGCCCGCTTCCAGTGGGGATTTATGCTGGGAGGATTTGCTCTGATGTTTATGACTCCTGCGATTCATATCTACTATGCTGACACTCTTAGTCTTACTCATAACAATTTGGCGATTGCCCGTTATATTTGGATGGGAGTTGGAGTCGTTTTCACCTCATTTTTATGGAGGCGAGGAATTAACCGTATCTCTTTAAATCGCCTCACAGCATTCATTATCCTGGGGTTTAGTCTCTTCCCATTTACCCTCCTTTTTGCCATGTCCAATATCTTCTGGGTAAACATTGCCTTTTTATTCTACGGAATAGCCCAGGCAGGAAGTAACCTTATCTGGCATCTTTCTGGAACCCTTTTTGCTGTCGATGAGGATAGCTCAAAGTTTTCGAGTGTGAACATTCTCATGGTTGGACTCCGCGGCCTTGTTGCCCCCGTTCTTGGTGGCATCTGCTGCAGTTTTTTCCCTCCTTTGACAATTCTCGGAATCGGAATCGTTATTGGTTTAACGGGCGTTTTGTATATGCTACGCCCGGTTCCAAAAGTTCTACCTTCCCAGTATCCCCATCAAGTGCATAGCGACAATTAAGAGGCAAGGTGACCTGAGACTCAATGTGACCTGAGGGAAATCCTGAAATTACAGGATAAGAAACATCAGAAAAATATTCTCTACAAACCTTTTCAACTGTCCAACCATCCTCTATATCAGGCTCGCAATTATTCCATGAAGCTAGAACCAACCCTGCCAAGTTATCTGTCATCCCTGCTTGCTTTAACTGATTGAGCATCCGATCAACCCGATAAACTTTTTCCCCTACATCTTCAAGAATAAGGATTTTTCCTGCTGTATCAAGCTGCCACGGCGTTCCGATATGAGCAGTAATAAGAGCAAGATTTCCTCCTACAAGAATCCCTTCTCCTTTTCCACCTACTATTGTTTCACATTCCAGAGGGTTTTCATAAACACCTGTTCTTCCATCACTGACAATATCCCATATTCCCTGCTCTAAAAGTTGCGTATCCTTCATTGAATCGAATGTCCACTTTGCAACGGGAGCTAAAAATGTGACGAGACCCGCCTTCTGCATCAAAGCAATATGAAGAGCTGTGATATCACTCATCCCTATGAAAACCTTGGGATGCTCCCGAATATAGTCATAGTCTAAAAGATCTAAAATCCGCCCCGATCCGTAGCCTCCACGAATACACCAAATCGCTTTGACTTCCACATCTTTCCAAGCCTCCATCAAAGCTTGTGCTCTCTCTTCATCTGTGCCAGCTAAATAGCCAAATCTCTCCTCAAAATTGCGTGGCAGTTTGACTTGAAAGCCACGCTCTTTCAAAGCTGCAGATGTCTCATCAAATCCATCACACCATGAAGCTGGAGCCACAAGAGCAATGTTATCCCCCATTTTTAGGGGTTCTCCTTGAACCGGAGTCATTGTTTTTCTTCCTTAAAGCTAGGATTAAAAAAGGATGAAATTGCCTCATAATAAGCATTTGCCACATCAATCACCCTACGAGGACAAGGAATTCCACTGACGACTTCGTCATTCTGAGATAGATTAATGAGTTCTTTTTCATTATTTTGAATCAGTGTCTCTCCGTAGCAAATGGGTCCTTTAATCAATCGAGTGATACAAAGGTTTCGACTAAATACTCCAGCTGCTTCCGATAGACTATTTTGCATAGGGGATGTGAAAGGTGACACCTTCAGGTGCTTAGAAAACACATCCACAAGCGTGCGGGCAAAATACGCAGAACTCTCAAGATCTTGGGTACAAACTAAACGCAAAAAATGAAAGCGATCTTCAACAGAGGTTAGCTCATTTCTGCAAAATGCCCCCGGAATGAAAATAAGGTTAAAGTTGTCCTTTATCGGTTCAATTGTTTCTTCGCAATCAATCGCATTATAATGAATTGCAATCGTAAGATCGGGTTGATACTCATTGATGACCCTTGCCCTTTCTCTCAAGTCCAATCGGTTATAATGACGCCTAAAAATCGTTGAAAGAGCCACCCCTTTTTCCCAGTATTCAGGGTGTTTTTTGAGCCAATCAAAAAAATTCTCGGGATAGACTCCTTCACCAACCTTTGTTCTAGTTAAAAAAACTAAAGCTCCTTGCTCTTCGAGAATTTTCTTCAGATGCATGGCTGTCAAGAAGGACAATGTTCCTTCATCAAAGTTCACAGAGCGCCCTTCATGCACCACGTCGATATATCGCTCCTCTAGCCTTGCCCATTTGCCGCCAAAATGGCCTGGATCTATGGCGATCCTTGCAGAACTTATTGGCTTAGCAAAACTGAACTGGGGCGATGAAAGACTTTCATTTCCGAAAGCAAGACGGTACTCACAGATACCCTCTTTTTTATCCTTTGGAGACGCAAAAATAACAAGCGCATCCTCTTGAATTTCAAAATAATTCTCTATTTCTTTCGAATACTGAAGATAGTGGGAAATTTTGTGTGTAACATACTCCTTTGATAGCCTGCCTTGAAAGGAATCAAACTCTGCAAAATCATAGTAGAAGCAATGCGCCGAAACAGTGAGCAGAAGAAGTACCCATTTCATTGTTTTTCAAGCGAAATTACGGCCCGCTCTCCGTTTAAGTCCCATTCTTCCCCCTCTGTTGCTTCAAATTTTACTTCAGAAGCTAAAACCTCATGGGTAATATACTCACGGTATTCATCGAAACACTCTCTTACGTGAGGTGTGGTATCAATCACCATTTTTACGCGATCAGTCACCTCGAACCGCATGTTGCGCCTTTGTGTGTTAACTTTGTTCACAATTTCTCGAGCTAAACCTTCAAGTTTAAGAGCCTCATCCAGAGTCGTATCAAGCGCGATTGTCATAACCCCTTCTGTTGCAGCAACAGACCCCTCCTTAACTCTGCGATCAACAAGAACATCTTCCGAGGTAATGGAAAACTTTTCCCCATCAAGATCCAACTCGTAATCCCCCCCATCAAGAGCACTTGGCTCTAAAGAAAGAATCGCTTTTTGAACTTTCTTCATTAATGGTCCAGCACGCCGCCCCAATGTCTTAAAGTTAGGTTTGATAGAAACCTCAACGAATCCCTTTTCATCGCTGTGATATTCAACAGCCTTCACATTAAGCTCATCCAAAATCAGATTTTCCTGACCCTTGAGAAGTTTAATGACCCGAGGGTCACTTGAAATCAAATGGACTTTTGGCAAAGGTTGTCGGACCTTTAATTTGTGTTCTTTTCTAAGAGCATGCCCCATGCTAACGGCTGTTTGCACCGAGGCCATCTCCTCTTCAAGAACTTCATCGCGCCACGTCGCATCATAGCCCGGAAAATCACAGAGATGAACGGAAATTGGATCCTTTTTTGTTCTAAGATCTTGGTAAATTGCATCACTAATAAAAGGAACAAATGGCGCAGCGACCTTTGACAACTGAAACATCACCTTATAGAGAGTCTGGAATGCTTCTGCGCGATCCTCCGTCTCCTCATCCGCCCAGAATCGTCCCCGACTGCGCCGAATATACCAGTTCGTAAGCTCTTCAATAAAATCAACAAACGGATCAACGGCCTGGCTAAGTGAGTAACCATCCATCCCCTTTTCAACATCTAAAATCAGTTTCTGCAGTTTTGAAAGGATCCAGCGATCAATAGCACACTTAGGCTTCAAACCACCTGGCTTCCACTTGTAGATATTTGCATACGTCGCCAAAAACACATAAGAGTTCCAGAGAGGAATCAAAAACTGGCGAAGCACCAACTCCACCCCTCTTTCCGCAAAACGAAGATCATCGGCCTGCACAACAGGGCTATGGAGCATATAAAGACGCACTGCATCAGCACCATACTTGTTCATCACAAGTTCTGGATCAGGATAATTCCTTAAACGCTTTGACATCTTCGCTCCATCCTCAGCCAAGATAATCCCATTCACAATTACATTTTTAAATGCAGGCTTATCAAACAATGCCGTCGACAAGATATTGAGCGTGTAAAACCACGCCCGCGTCTGGTCAAGCCCTTCAGCAATAAAATCTGCAGGAAATGCATCAAGTGTCTCTTTTTCGTTCTCAAAAGGGTAATGATTCTGAGCATAAGGCATCGACCCTGACTCAAACCAACAATCAAAGACTTCGCTGACTCTCGTATAGACTTTCCCGTTTTCTTCAAAAGTCAGTGTATCGATGTGATGACGATGAAGATCTTTTACCGTTTTGCCTGTCCGTTTTTCGAGCTCTTCAACACTGTTGATAATAATAATATCCCCATCCGGACTCCTCCATAAAGGAATCGGCGTTCCCCAATAGCGATTTCGACTAATTGCCCAGTCCCGAGCATTTTCAAGCCATTTTCCAAAACGCCCATGCTTTAAGTGATTCGGAACCCAATGAATATGCTCATTATTTGACACAATTTTATCTTTAATCTTTTCAACCGCAACAAACCATGTACTTATAGCCTTATAAATTAGAGGCGTATCAGAGCGCCAACAAAAAGGATAACTATGGCGAATCGTTCCTTGATGAAAAAGACGCCCCTTCTCTTTGATTTTTTTGATTAATTCTTTGTCGGCATCTTTTACATACTTTCCTTCAAAGTCAGGCAGCTCAGCAGTGAATTTTCCATTCTGATCGACAGGACAAACAAGATCAATCCCCGCATTCTTACAAGCAAAAAAGTCGACCTCACCAAATGCTGGTGCAGAATGAACAATCCCAGTTCCCACATCTTCACCGATTGAATCCTCACCAATGACTGAAAAGCTATTAGGGCTCGCTTCTTCAACAAAGTAATTAAACATCGGCAAGTAACGCTTTCCAATGAGATCCTTCCCCTTAAAGGTATCGATAATTTCGCAACCATCTTTGAAATAGGTCTCAATACGTCCTTTCCCCAAGATGTAAAATTTCCTATCCTTTTGGACTTTAACGTAATCAAGTTTCTCCCCTACCATGACCGCTAAATTCGAAGGAAGAGTCCAAGGAGTCGTTGTCCATATCAACAAAGACGTTTCTGGATCATCAACAAGTGGAAAACTAACTGTAATCGATGGATCATCCACATCCTGATAATTTAAGTTTGCCTCAAAATTGGAAAGGGGGGTTCCAAGCTGAGCTGAAAAGGGCATCACTTTGAATCCTTCATAAACAAGTCCCTGTTTCCATAGCTCCCCAAAGACCCACCAAACAGTCTCCATAAATGTGAGATTCATTGTCATATAAGTCTTGTCAAAATCGACCCATCGACCCATCCGGTTGACCGTCTTCTTCCACTCTTCTGAATAACGCATCACGATACTGCGACACTCTTCATTGAATTTCGCGATTCCAAACTGCTCAATATCTGTTGCCCCAGAAAGCTCGAGGGCTTTTTCTATCTCCATTTCAACAGGAAGACCATGGGTGTCCCACCCAAAACGGCGAGGCACTCGATAGCCCTTCATCGTCTTATAGCGAGGGACAACATCCTTGATTGTTCCAGCAAGCAGGTGCCCATAATGAGGAAGCCCTGTTGCAAAAGGGGGACCATCATACATCGAAAATAGAGGGGCATCTTTGCGCCCATCTACTGACTTCTTGAAGACTTTTTCCTTCTCCCAAAGAGCCTGTATCCGCTCTTCTCTTTCTGGGAAACTTTCCTTGCGATTTTCAAACATAACCAGCCTTATACGTAAACAGAGTAGTTTACGATTCCGACGTATAATAATCAATACTTGCCTCAATAGACCCAACCTGTTAACATTGAATCACCTAAAACTTAAAAGACTGGTAGTGAGAGTTTTATGTAATAAAATCCATTTGTGGTATAATACAACTGGGGGTGCATTGGTTTCGACTTGGAAGCAAAGTACCGATGGCATGCAGAGGATTCGGTTGGCCTCTTAAAAAAGCCGAGACGACATAACTGTCAAAGAAGAAAAAGTTGTAAGCATCGCTTCTCACGCTGGTTTCACTAGCGAAGATGCGGTTGCTGCGGCCGCTGCTTAAGACCTAACCCGTCTTTGTAGCCGACCCTCTGAGATTGGACCAGGGATCTTGGAACGGTCGTCATAGATCTTGGCATGAGCACTGCCGCTTGACTTCCAGAGGTAGTGTTTCGAGATTAAAGGAAGTGTGCGAGCCCTTAGTGGGGTTCCTTACAGCAAGGCTTGCACTATAAATTAAGGAACTAAGCATGTAGGCATTGTTATAGAGTTTACTAAGGACGAGAGTTCGAATCTCTCCACCTCCAAATTACAAAAAGACCGAGTTATACTCGGTCTTTTTTATTAGAGTGGAAATTCAAACTTAAGTGCTCAAATATACGCATCTACAATGCAGGCAGGCCTCTGAAAAATTATCAGGAGCACAAATCCCACATTGAAAACTCGTTACTATAGGCCCTTAACGTTTTTAGCTTCTGGACCCTTGCGGCCTTCTTCTTCATCATATTCAACATTTTGTCCTTCATTTAGAGATTGTGTATCTACATCAAGGCTGTTGACATGAACGAATAATTCCTTTCCACCAGCTTCAGGGGTAATGAAGCCAAAACCTTTTTGTGAATTGAAAAATTTAACTGTACCTTTGGATTTTGCCATTTGGATTTCTTTCTCGCTTTAAAAAATTTAAAAAACACCCACCGATATAGCATAAAACTATACCAGCGGAGCCCATGTATTTGAGCAGCTTAGAAACATTGTAGCCTATCTCTGATAAATCTAAAAGCAAAGCCTCTTATAAAAATTTCACGCCCTCGAAGAGAGGGGTCTTATATTATTAATTATTAGATGATTAAGACTATTTCTTTCGCTGATAAAATTCCAGTTAAAAAGTTTCGAACCCACCCAATTACCTCCAAATAATCTAGAGCTCTGCCAACTTTAAAAAGTGGAGTCATTTAATTCACCTTTTCCGTTTGGCTATATGAGCTCTAGAGATTGGTGTGTAAAAAGCGATCTATGCTACTTCTCATGAAATGAAGAAGCTCCTTTTTGTCTGTCTTTTTATACACTCTTGCTGCGCTGCACACTGGTACATCGCGCCTCACGGAGGCGCAGAGTTTCTAAGCACGATGACAGAACACATACAGCCCTTTAAAGATACTGGCGTCCTCAAATACAAAGCAAAATTCCATCCAGGAATAACTCTTGGTGGTTCTTTTGGTTACCGAAAGGATTTTTGGGACATCAGTCTTCTGTATTCTTATGCATATAATTCTCTTGATATTGCAAAAAGCCACCGTATACTGGATAACACAAAAAATTCTCTGGGGTAATAGTGCAAATTTCTACAGACCTCAAACATCTCGCTTGTAATCTGCAAGCACTTCCTCAATGATATGCCAACACCGCTTGGGTTCAGCGTTGTTTGGATTTGTAAAACCAGCGGCAGTCATCAGAGCTTTCCACAAAGTCCAGGTGCGAGCACGGGCCCAAGTTCCAGCATCCAATGGTAACTCCTTGCGGAAGGCTTTTCGACTTTCGCCTTCAAGTAACGTCCAGGTAATTGCCAGATCGCAAGCTGGATCCCCGACCCGTCAACTGACCAAAATCGATAACAGCAGTAAGCCTCCCTCCTTCTGTTAAGAGGTTCCCATCACTGATATCACCATGGACCCATACAAGCGATTGATCCCAAGAAGTTGCAAGCGCTGTTTCCCAAACATTAAGTGCCGCCTCAACATCTATTTTTCCTGTTAGTTGATCTATTGCTCGACGTGTATCAGAATCGTAAACCGATAGAGATCCTCCTCGGAGGCTGTTTAGAACCAAAGAGATTCAGAAGTTTCAGAATGTAAAACTTTTGAGTTCGAAAAAACAGGTGCTTTTTGATAGGTTTTGTAGTTTGTAAGTGTTTAGAAATGGAAAATTCAGTCCATTTGGACACACCTCTCCCTAGGAGAGACACAAATTTGGGGGATCTAGAACCGCGAGCCTCTTCAGATTGTAACAAATAGCTTGCATAAAACTTGAAAACTGATTTTTCGCGATTCCTCGGTACCGCACTCGTTTCTCTATTTGCGAAAAGACCCGCTCATGAGGGGCCCTCACGGAACTGTACCACCGATCCTGATCTTTATTTTTGCCCTTCATGTTATTCTTTTTGATAGCGCCTAGATGTACCCCCTTTGCCTTAGCTATTCTGGGGGCGGGATTTATACAATAGCCCTTGTCCATATAGCTAGCCCCCTGAGAGGGACAGACGTGTTTGAAACCTGAGGCATCTGTGATATTAGCCGGAGTAATCGCAACCTTATTGATAAGACCTGTCTGCATGTCTACACTGGTATGCTGCTTATAACCATACCAGTATTTATTCTTCCCTTTACAACCAATCTTTGCTTGAACGTCTGCAGAAAATTGTGAGATGTTTTCGTTGTTCAGTTTCTCGTATTTTTCTGCAATCGCCTTATCTCTTTCCTCCCATAAATTCGCTTTAGCAATTAAATGGGTTGCATCTACAAAGGTAAAAACTTCACTCATAAGTCCTTGATCTTTTAGCTGATCTCTTAGATCAGCAAAGATCTTGGACAAGATATTGGTCCCTATTTTTTTTCTAAGCTGACAAAAGACTGTGTGATCTGGGGTATTGTCTCTCAGGTTAAACCCACAAAACCATCGAGCTGCAGTGTTTTCTTGGATAAAGCGTTCTAATTCTCTATCGCTGCAGTTCTCCAGAAACTGCAGCAATAAACACTTGAATATCCGCAGCAAGCCATACCCTTTATGGGGATTGTCCTTCTCCAGTTTTCTGAGTCTTTTCTCCACAAAACTAAATGACCAAATCTTGGCAAATTTACGGTAATTGTGGCTTTCTGGAACCAAGTCTTCTAAGCAAATCATCTCAACTTGTTGCATGGGAATCCTCCATCTAAAAAGAGAAAGAGCTTAAACTATTCTAGAAAATTATGCCAGTTCTCAACAGTCCCCCTCGGTAAAAGCTATGCAACCCAGGCAACGGACCACCCGCTGCATCGACCTTCTGCAAAGCCACAAGAAATTGAGCTAGACTCACCGAAAATTTGCCTAGATCGGCTATTGGAGTGGAAGCAACGGTATCCCCTTCAAGCCAACGATAAATAGATCATTTTCATGGATAACCCTTCCCGGGCTTACCCATTTCCAAAGGGGTTGGAATCGAAAGCAGAAGATGGGGCGCCAGTCTTGGCAGCCACTTGTGTTCTTTCTCCACCTGAGCTGCATATCCCACGGCGCTCGGCATGCGAACGAGCATGTCCTCTTCTAAATGAAAGGTTCTGTTATCCCATCCCCCCGAAGTAACAGGTCGAACAAAAAGGTCTTTCCACTTTGGAAACTGGGTGGCCATCAAACTGCGCACAAGTGCGATATCTATGTTTAATTGCTCATTATCCATATATTTTTCGATCGGGAGAATCTTTTATCCTAGTTTATCGGATGCCACGCGATAATCAGGGTCTTCTAATACATTGGTTTCAACCATATCCCCAGCTCTGCCTAAAAGTAATTTGCACTCGGGGCTGAGATGCCGAAGATGCAAGTTTTTACCCAATGCCATATAGCGTTCGGTAATAAATTGTATCGCTTCAATCGCTGAGTGATCGGTCACTCGTGCATGCATAAAGTCGATGATCACCTCTTTCGGATCATTTTTTATCTCAAATAAGGTTTTAAACTGCGTTACAGATCCGAAAAACAATGGGCCATGCAGAATGTATTCCTTTTCGCCTTTGGCATTGGTTTTCTTCTCGGCATAGATGTTTTTTGCGGTATCCCATGCAAAAACCAATGCAGCAATAATCACCCCTACGACAACCGCAACAGCTAAATTGGTAAAAACCGTGACAAGCGTCACTAAAGCAATGATAAAGGCATCGTGCTTGGGGATTTTACGAATAAATTTAAACGTTGCCCACTCGAAGGTTGCGATCACCACCATAAACATCACACCTACAAGAGCTGCTAGAGGGATCAGTTTAATGATGGGCCAGAGAAAAATAATAAAAATAAAAAGCGTAATCCCAGCAACAACCCCTGAAAATCTCCCGCGCCCACCGGAATTAATGTTGATCATACTCTGTCCTAGCATTGCGCAACCACCCATCCCCTTAAAAAAGCCAGAAACAATGTTTCCAAGGCCTTGAGCGATACACTCTCTGTTAGCACGACCTCTAGTGTGGGTCATTTCGTCAATAAGAGACAGGGTCATTAACGACTCAGAAAGCCCAATGATGCACAGCGTAATAGCATAGGGCACGATGACTTTAATAGCCGTGAAACTCAGCGGAATCTGCAACCAAGCAAAGGTTGGAAATGCCGCAGAAACTTGCTCTCTTCCCATCATATCATCAACAACACGCGTATCTAAATTGAAGAGATGTACTAGCGCTGAAACAACGATAATTGCAACTAGGGCAGACGGTATTTTCTTGGTGAATTTTGGGAGAAAGTAGGTCATAGCCATGGCAATGATAATCAGCCCAATCATTAAATACAGCGGAGAACCTGTTAACCAAACAGCTTCACCATTACCAGTGACTTTAAATTGCTCTAATTGTGCCAAGAAAATAACAATCGCTAAACCGTTTACAAAACCCACCATTACAGGCTTTGGCAAGATACGGATGAGTTTGCCCAAGCGGAATACACCCACTAGTACCTGGAAAATACCAGTTAACACGACAGTCGCAAATAGATACTCAACTCCATATTGGATGACCAAAGAAACAATAACCACTGCCATCGCGCCCGTTGCACCTGAGATCATTCCAGGACGCCCACCGAATATTGCGGTAATGATGCACATGAAAAACGCTGAAAATAGCCCCACTAATGGATCAAGATGTGCCACCAGTGCAAATGCAATAGATTCAGGAATGAGGGCCAAGGCAACAGTAAGCCCAGAGAAAAAATCAATATTCCATTTACCCTCAAAAGGCATCAGAAATTTCTTAACGCTTTGTATCATCGGTGTCCAAGTTAGGGTTCATCTATGAATGGGCCGGCCATACTATACAAAAGTATAATTCCAAGGAAGTAAATAGTCTCGTCTATTTTGGGCGATTGAGCTTTTGCCACAGCTTGTAAACAGCAAAGGCTTCATCATCTGGATGATGCTCCATAGGGATCGCGCGCTCTTGCCAAGGTTTTCCAATCTCCTCATAGAAATTTAGAAGTGTAAAGTACTTCCGATCATCCACATAAAACTTAGAGTAATCGTCTCGAGTTGTGATAAATATGACCTTCTCTGGGCTGCAATAGTACATGGCGGCAAGGCACATCGGGCAAGAGTGAGCAAGAATATAAAACGTGCATCCGTAAAAATACTCTGATTTTAAAACCCGTGAACCCTTTTGTATCGCTAAAATTTCGGCATGAGCAGTGGGATCGTTTGTTTGAGCCACTTGATTGGCTGCCTCGTCTAAGACTTCTCCATCCTTAGTAATACCATTCGTAAAAAATAAAGTCATAAATTTAATTGGTCTTTTCATGTAAGCTGTTTGAGTTTAACAGGAGGTGAGTGTTGAGAGGAAGAAAGGCCGCTCAGATAAAAGGACTTGATCAGTACGATTTCGATAAGCTTGCTAAAACAGAGGGGAGTCCAAGAGAAAGGAGGCGGTTTCTGGCATTTGCCCATCTCCAAGAAGGGAAGACGTTTACAGAAACAGCAGCCTTTGTACGGGTGAAACTCAGGTCTTTGATGAGGTGGATCAAGAGATTTAGAACGGAAGGTTTCGAAGGGTTAAAAGATAAGCCGGGTAGAGGTAAGAAGCCATTGATACCTCTAGAACATCAAGCTGCATTCAGGCAAGCTGTTTTAGAGCTGCAAGAGAAGAAAGTAGGTGGACGTATCAAAGGGAGAGACATTTTGGAATTGATGAAAACAAAATATGGAGTCGACCCATCTTTGAAGACGGTATACAATACATTGAAAAGGGCTGACCTCGTCTGGATCTCGGGTCGATCAATTCACCCCAAGGCAGACTTAGAAGCCCAAGAGACTTTTAAAAAAACTTCTCAGAAAAAGTAGTTGAGGCATTGCCAGCAGGAGTAGAAATAGAGTCTGTTGATATTTGGTTCCAAGATGAGGCTAGAGTGGGCCAAAGAGGCACTGTAACCCGTACATGGGCCAATAAAGGAACACGTCCTCGGCTCGCACGTCAGCAGCAATTTGAATACGCTTACATATTTGGAGCTATTTGCCCCGTCAGAGATGAAGCTGTAGGCCTTGTAATGCCAGCTGTAAATACAGAAGCAATGCTTGTGCATCTTGAGCACATTTCCATGAAGATTCCTGAAGGAAGGCATGCAGTTATTGTGCTGGATAGAGCTGCTTGGCATACAACAAAGCGACTTAAAAGGTTTAGCAACATAAGCCTTCTACCGCTTCCTCCGGTTTCGCCAGAGTTGAATCCAACAGAACAAGTATGGCAAACGCTTCGAGATGAACATCTAGCGAATCGCTGTTATGAAGATTATGATGCGATTACGATGGCCTGCTGCGATGCATGGAATGCATTTGTTGACACTCCAACCAGAGTGAGAAGGCTCTGTTCAAGACCGTGGGCTATTTTATGACGTTATTTTTTACGAATGGTATAATAACGCAAGCAAAGGGACCTCCACCACCCTCCACATTCTTCCTCGCAATTTTAATCGTTCTATTTACAAAATCCATTCTATAACCGTTAACAATTTCCTTTTTCTAGCTACAGCAGCTTACTCTATTTCATGAAGAGTTTTGTTAAAAGAATGGAAGACTCCATGGGCTACCGGTGGAACAATAACCTCTCCTTAAGAAGTAACTACTACGGCGCCTCTTTCAAAAACATCTGCAGCCAAAGTCTAGCCAGGTCTTACTATCGGCTATGGATTCTAGACACTATCCAACTTTACTCCACTAAAACGGTTCTTGCCGGAGCTTCATCGGAACCTGCAATCTTTATCGGAAAACAGTAAAGCGTACAGGTCCCTGGAGAGACCTCTGTAAGATTGACCCCCTCAAAAATAACCACCTTTGCCTTGAGGAGGCTTCGATGGGTATTAACAAGACTATCAAACGGAGCCACGCTAAGGTAATCCATCCCAATGAGATCGATTCTGATAGAGTCAAAGAAATATCATACATCTTCATGAAGATTAACATAGAGCACGAGTAAAAATTAATTCAATGCATTCCTTTTTGAAAGACGGTCTGTATAATTTACGTATCTTTTAACCAATCAAACATGATAGACTAGTAGAAATTTCAAAATTAAGTTGGTTAGAAAATGACATTCGATAATTTAGATCTTCATCCTAAGATTCTTGAAGCAATCGCTGCTGCAGGATACTCTGAACCGACAGAGGTTCAAAAAGCGGTTATCCCTGTGGTTAAGGAAGGAGTCGACATCCGAGCTTCAGCACAAACGGGAACGGGAAAAACAGCTGCCTTTTTGCTGCCCGCTATTAACCACTTAGTGACTTCCCCCTCAAAAGGTGGCAAAGGACCTCGAGTTCTGATACTCGTTCCAACACGCGAGCTTGCAATGCAGATTGAAACACAAGCTAAAAAATATACAAAGTATCTCCCCCATGTCAAAGTGGTTTCCGTTGTTGGAGGAATCCCCTATCACAAACAAGCACCAAAACTTAGACGCTCGTTAGATATTCTTATTGCAACACCTGGAAGATTGATTGACTTCATCCACCAAAAGAAAGTTGAATTCCCTCGACTCGAAATGCTCATCCTTGATGAAGCCGACCGCATGCTCGATATGGGTTTTGTAAAGCCCGTAGAGGATATCGCTTCGAAAACACCCTCTGACAGACAAACGTTAATGTTCTCTGCAACAATGCAGGGAAGTGTCATCAAATTGTCTAAAAAACTCTTAGATAATCCTAAAGAGGTTGCAATTGCTTCTCAGCAAATGACTCATGAAAACATTGATCAAAAAGTGCATTTTGTTGACGACCTACACCACAAAAATCGTATTCTTGATCATATTCTGGGTCAGGATGAAGTGACAAATGCAATCGTTTTTACATCAACAAAACGCCACGCTGGCCAGCTTGTTGATGAGCTGCGTGATAAAGGGTATCCCACAGGAGCCCTTCATGGAGATATGAACCAGAGACAACGCACACGCACCATCGCACAACTTCGAAATGGATCGATTTGTATCCTCGTTGCGACAGACGTCGCCTCTCGAGGAATTGATATCCAAGAGATCTCCCACGTTATTAACTTCGACATCCCTGAGAATGCAGAAGATTATGTCCACCGTATCGGCCGTACTGGGCGCGCTGGAGCTAAAGGAATAGCCCTGACTCTAGTTGCCGGACGCGATGCTCATATGATGAAGCAGATCGAAAAATACACTGGACAGCAGATTGATACTGAAGTGATCCCAGGTCTAGAGCCAGATCCAACAAAAATTTCTTCAAATGGCCCTCCACGAAGATCTCGCAATCATAGATCTAACCGCACGCGGTCATCTCGCGGGGGCAATAAGCCTAGTTTTTCTCGAGGTGATAAGAAGACCGGTTCATCTTGGGGAGACAAAAAGCCTAATTCATCTCGTGGTAAGAAAAAGACAACTTCTTCCTGGGGAGATAAGCGATCAAGCTCACCTCGCGGCGAAAAGAAGGCTAGTTCATCTTGGGGGGACAAAAAAGCTGAATCGTCTCGTGGTAGCAAAAAACCTGGTTCGTCCTGGGGTAACAAGAAGTCTCAAAGCAAAGCGCGTCCTTCTAGGAATGAAAACCAAGGCTTCAAACCCAGAAAAACTGCCCAGAAAAAGAGCCGTCGCCAAGGTAGATAACAAGCAACTCTTTTATAATTAGAATGATCAGCTAACAAAATAGATGCTTCTTTAGCTAATACCATTCGTAAAAAATAAAGTCATAAATTTAATTGGTCTTTTCATGTAAGCTGTTTGAGTTTAACAGGAGGTGGGTGTTGAGAGGAAGAAAGGCCGCCCAGATAAAAGGACTTGATCAGTACGATTTCGATAAGCTTGCTAAAACAGAGGGGAGTCCAAGAGAAAGGAGGAGGTTTCTGGCATTTGCCCATCTCCAAGAAGGGAAGGCGTTTACAGAAACAGCAGCCTTTGTACGGGTGAAGCTCAGGTCTTTGATGAGGTGGATCAAGAGATTTAGAACGGAAGGTTTCGAAGGGTTAAAAGATAAGCCGGGTAGAGGTAAGAAGCCATTGATACCTCGAGAAAATCAAGCTGCATTCAGGCAAGCTGTTTTAGAGCTGCAAGAGAAGAAAGTAGGTGGTCGTATCAAAGGGAAAGACATTTTGGAATTGATGAAAACAAAATATGGAGTCGACCCATCTTTGAAGACGGTATACAATACATTGAAAAGGGCTGACCTCGTCTGGATCTCGGGTCGATCAATTCACCCCAAGGCAGACTTAGAAGCCCAAGAGACTTTTAAAAAAACTTCTCAGAAAAAGTAGTTGAGGCATTGCCAGCAGGAGTAGAAATAGAGTCTGTTGATATTTGGTTCCAAGATGAGGCTAGAGTGGGGCAAAGAGGCACTGTAACCCGTACATGGGCCAATAAAGGAACACGTCCTCGGCTCGCACGTCAGCAGCAATTTGAATACGCTTACATATTTGGAGCTATTTGCCCCGTCAGGAGATGAAGCTGTAGGCCTTGTAATGCCAGCTGTAAATACAGAAGCAATGCTTGTGCATCTTGAGCACATTTCCATGAAGATTCCTGAAGGAAGTCATGCAGTTATTGTGCTGGATAGAGCTGCTTGGCATACAACAAAGCGACTTAAAAGGTTTAGCAACATAAGCCTTCTACCGCTTCCTCCGGTTTCTCCAGAGTTGAATCCAACAGAACAAGTATGGCAAACGCTTCGAGATGAACATCTAGCGAATCGCTGTTATGAAGATTATGATGCGATTACAATGGCCTGCTGCGATGCATGGAATGCATTTGTTGACACTCCAACCAGAGTGAGAAGGCTCTGCTCAAGACCGTGGGCTATTTTATGACGTTATTTTTTACGAATGGTATATAGCTAAAATATTTCGTTTTAGTTATAATTTTTTGAATGACATATTCGCTAGATTTTAGAAAAAAAGTTCTATCGATCCGAAGCAAAGAAAAATTAAGCTTTGCCCAAGTAGCAAGACGCTTTGGAGTAAGTGTAAATAGTGTGTTTCTCTGGTCTAAGAGGTTAGAGCCGAGGCGCACTAAAATCAGACCTGCAATAAAGATTGATAGAGAGATCTTGATGGAGGATATCAAGAAATACCCTGATGCCTTCAACTATGAACGAGCACATCGTCTCAAAGTAAGCACTTCAGGCATTCGGTGTGCCATGAAGAGGTTAAGAATTAGCTATAAAAAAAACGCTCAACCATCCCAAGGCCTGCGAAACAAAAAGACAAATCTTTCAAGGAAAAATCGCAGAATATAAACGTTTGGGAAAGCCAATTGTATATATTGATGAAAGCGGGTTTGCCCATGATATGCCCCGCACCCACGGTTACTCCAAAATAGGACAGCGATGTTTTGGTACTCATGATTGGGGAGCAAAAGGAAGAACAAATGCAATAGGGGCATTACTTGGAACAAGCCTCCTTACACTTGCGTTATTCGAGTGCAATATTAATACAGATGCCTTTTCCATTTGGGCAGAGGAGGACTTGCTACCGAAACTTCCCTCTGAAAGTATTCTGGTTATGGATAATGCTTCATTCCATAAAAGCAAATCTATGCAAGAGAAGATCCACGCTGCAGGCCATACCTTGGAATATCTTCCTCCCTATTCCCCTGATCTAAACCCTATTGAACACAAGTGGGCACAGGCAAAGTCTAAGCGAAGAAAATATCAATGTGGAATAGACGAACTTTTCAAGGAGCACTGCCTATAACTAATTTAAGTCACTTTAGCTATAGTTCTTTATCAAATTCTCTCCATTTTTTGCGATTTGACCTCAGAGGAATGACTGGATTTATGCCCTGACTCTCGGCTTGCAATATAATTGCGTCACTATCATAAGCTTTATCGGCGAGCAAATGCTCTGCTGAAATACTTTGGATCAAGAAACTTGCTTGAGTGCTGTCATGAGTGGTACCTTGCGTAACAATAATTCGGACTGGCATACCATGCGCATCCACGGCCAAGTGTATTTTTGTGTTAAGCCCCCTTTTGTCCGACTCATGTCTTGATTACCGCCTTTAGCTCCCGATGCATGAGGGTGCACCTTAATATGGCTCGCATCTATCATGAGCCATTCATAGTCAGAATCTTCCACTAAACATTCAAGGAACGCTTCCCAAATTCTAGCATCCCGCCAACGACAAAAGCGACGGTGAGTGTTTTTCCAATCTCCATAATCAGGTGGTAAGTCTCTCCAAGGAGAGCCTGTTCGAAGAATCCAGCAAACAGCGTTAATGAACAGACGGTTATCTTTTGCTACGGCGCCCCAACCCCCTTTTCGACCTGGCAGGTGAGGAGCTAACAATTCCCAGACTTTATCTGAAATATCGTGGCGACGATGCGATGCTTTTCCCATAGAAAATTCCTTTGTTGCATTGGTATAAGACAGCAAAGTATATCAAATTCAAAATTTCTTGACGACACTATCTAATGAAGTTTTAGGGTGCGGTAGGCATCGTCGATCTGATCAAGAGAGGTGATGCAACAGCTGAGGTCTTTAAGAAGACCCGTAGAAATATCATAAACCCATCCGTGAATGGCAAGTGCTTTCCCTTTGGCCCAGGCATTTTGAACAATCGTGGTATGGCAAACATTCATCACCTGTGTCAAAACATTTAGCTCCACAAGGCGTTTATACCTTCCCTCTTTGTCTTGGATTTGATCAAGAGTCTCTTTCTCGCGGAAATAGACGTCTCGAATGTTGCGAAGCCAATTATCAACGAGTCCAAACTGAGCATTTTCCATAGCAGCAGCAACTCCCCCACATCCATAGTGCCCGCAGACAATGACATGCTCAATCCCGAGATTTTCAACGCCATACTCTAGAACAGAGAGGCAATTAACGTCGGTGTTTGGAACGATATTAGCTACATTACGATGAACAAAGACCTCTCCAGCCTCTAGCCCAATCATTTCATTCGCAGGAATCCGGCTGTCAGAGCATCCAATCCAGAGATACTTTGGAGCTTGCCCATCCACATGCCTTTTAAAAACATCGGGATCCTCTTTCTTCTTCCCTTCGGACCACGTGCGATTTTTTTCAAATAATTCTTTAAGTTTTCTCATGGAACCCATTGTAGGGTCCCAGCTTGATTTATTTCTATAATTTGCTGATTTAATCGAGCGAATCTGATCTTTAAGAAGCCGTCGTAAACGGTAGGGCGACGGAGAGCGTCATCACGACAACAAGAGAAAAAATAAACATCTTTCGGGCCCAGCGCGCATCATTTTTAGCAGAAAAACCTTTGAGGGCAAGAATAAGCCAAGAAATGCCAACAAGCGCCATAATCAGCATGAAGGTCGACGTAGTATAGCCACAAAGGGTTAAAAGAGCTGTCGCCATGATGAACGCGAGAAGATAGGTGGTCATGTGGACCTTTGTCTTGCGCATTCCTTTAACACAGGGAAAAACAGGAATCGAGGCCTTGGTATAGTCGCTAAGGCGGTAAATGGCGATAGCAAAAAAGTGGGGCATTTGCCACATAGCAATAATAGCGAAAAGGATGAATGCTCCAAGGTCAAGCGTATGCGCCGCGGTGGTATAGCCCACAACTGGTGGAATAGCACCTGCAATACTTCCAATAAGGGTCCCATAAGTTGTCTGATACTTCGACAGTGAGTAGACAATCACGTAGAAAAAAAAGCCCGTTAGGGCAACGCAAGTTGTTAATAGATTTGTTCCTATAGCAAAGGTCAATGTGCCTAAAAGACCAAGCCCGGTTCCAAAAAGAAGTGCTTTTCGATGAGGAATAATCCCACGGGCTAAGGCACGGTATTTAGTACGATTCATCTTTGCATCATGATTGCGGTCGATATAGTTATTGAAAACACAAGCAGACGCAATGATTAAAGCAAGTCCCAGAACCATATACAGAAAAAGTCCTAAATCAAAGTGTCCTCTTGCTGCTAAAGCATACCCTCCAGCAGTCGTCAGTGCGTTTCCCAGGATGATCCCTGGCTTCGTTAGGAGAAGATAGTGCTTCAACGTCAGAGGACTTCTTAGTGTTTTTTCCATTTCATCCTAAATTCATATTTTCTTCTGTAAATACAGCGGTTAATGCCCCATACGAGGCATCGCATTGTAGTTCAAATTGTTCATAATCCATATTGTTCCTCCAATAAGTATAAACATTAGAGCGACCCCAAAAATAAACATGATTAAATTCCAACGCGGTTTTTCTTCAAGTCCAAGATGGAGGAAAAAAATCAACTGAATCAATGCTAAAACGCAACCAATCATTATGATGGATAACATTAAAGTGTCATGTTTTAAGTGCCCATATGCCACAATCCTGTAGGCAGAAGCCACTAATACAAGAGATATAACAAACCCAATCCATAAGGGTTTAAAACTTAGATTCCATCCATGATGCTCATCAATCATACGATTCCTAATAAGTAAACAATTGTATAAATAAAAGCCCAAACAATGCTAAGAAACTGCCAAAACATCTTGAGACAAGTAAGGCGTAGCACCGAGCGAGCTGTAATTCCAAAGCGGAAAACTGGAATAAGAAGAACAATCACCCATAAAAGCGCGAAAACAAGGTGAAGAACAAAAATCCCTACTAGAGAGAAAAATGACGATGCAAAAGCATTCTTTTCCCATCCACTCCCAGCAGCAATAAAATAGGATAATTCATGAAATTCCATCCCCAAAAAGGCAATCCCCAACACAAAAGAAATGAGAAAAAAAACGATTGTCCCTCCTTTCTTCTTTCTATGAGTATAGACTCCAGCGATTCCGACAGTAAATGTACTGATCAAGAAAATAACGGTTTGAAGCGTCGCATGATCTAAATTGAAAAGTTGCTTCTGAGTCGGCCCTCCAAAATGATTGCCACTCAATACAGCATAAGCTGCAAAAATTGTGGCAAACAGCATGAAATCTGTTAATAAGTAGAGCCAAAACCCAAAAACCGTTTTAGAGTAAACATCATGATGAGTATCCGGACTCACCTCGTGTGTATTCATGTAGCGCGACTCCTTGTTTCAATTTGCTCAACTTCCTCAGCTTTAACATAATAATCGGTTTCTTTCACAAAAAGGCGGGCAATTAGAGCAACAAGAATGCCTATAAAGGTAATCGCTGCAAGCCAAAAGATATGCCAAACAAGAGCAAATCCCATAACGCAACTTAGAATGCCAATATTGACTCCCACCATCGAATTTTTTGGCATATGAATATCCTCATACTTCCGTTTGGCAATATCTTTTTTAGACTTTTTTAGTTCCCAAAAAGCATCTCTTGAATGGACTTCAGGTAAATGCGCAAAATTGTAGAATGGAGGAGGAGACGCTGTAGACCATTCTAAAGCCCTTCCATTCCATGGATCTCCAGTTGTGTCTTTATTCTCATTTCTTTCTTTAATGCTCTTATACAGTTGAGCAGCCTGGAACAAAACCCCAATCAAAATAAGAAAAGCTCCAATACAGGCTACAATAAAGAGAGGTTGCCATCCATTTCCAGCAGGGTAATGGTTCATTCGGCGTGTTGCACCCATAAACCCGAGAAGATAAAGGGGGAAAAAAGCAACGATGAATCCAACAAACCAAAACCAAAACGCATATTTTCCCAATTTTTCGTTGAGTCTAAAACCTGTAAACTTGGGAAACCAGTAGGAATATCCTGAGAAAAACCCAAATAGAACCCCGCCAATAATTACCGAATGAAAATGAGCAATTAAAAAGAGGCTATTATGCACTTGGAAATCAATTCCTGGAATTGCCATCATTACTCCAGTCATCCCTCCTGTGACAAAAATAAAAATGAACCCCATGAACCATAACATTGGAGTTGTGAATGTGACTTTCCCTCGATAAATGGTAAAAAGCCAGTTGAAAACTTTCACTCCAGTAGGAATGGCAATAACCATTGTCATAATTCCAAAAAAAGCATTTACGTTTGCCCCGGCACCCATTGTAAAAAAATGATGCAACCAAACAATAAATGAGAGGAATGTAATCACAGCAATGGCCCAAACCATTGATGTATAACCAAAGAGTTTTTTGTGAGAAAACACGGGTACAACTTCCGAAAAAATCCCAAATGCGGGAAGAACAAGAATATAAACCTCTGGGTGTCCCCACGCCCATATTAAGTTGATATACATCATAGGATTGCCCCCGTAGTCTGCTGTAAAAATTTTTGTATCCAGCAAACGATCTGTTGAAAGCATTCCAATTGTTCCAGTTAGAATGGGAAATGCAAAAATCACAAGAACCACTGTAGCAAGCGTTGCCCAAACAAAAACTGGCATCCTCATCAGCTTCATTCCAGGACAGCGCATCTTCAGAATTGTTACTAAGAAATTAATGCCTGACAACAAGGAACCTGCTCCAGATATCTGTATGCTCCAAAGCCAGTAATCAACACCAACTCCGGGATTATACTTAAGACCGGCAAGGGGTGGATATGCGGTCCACCCCGTCCCGGCAAAGACTCCAATCACAAGCGAGATGAAGATATAGAGTCCTCCTGCTGCAAAGAGCCAAAAACTAATGGAGTTAAGAAGGGGAAAAGCGACGTCACGCGCACCAATTTGAAGAGGTAATACAAGATTGATAATTCCAAAAACCACTCCCATTCCTACAAAAAAGATCATCGTTACCCCATGGGCTGTAAAAATCTGCTGGAAGTGTTCCGCTCCTAAATATCCCATACAGTCTCCAGAAGCAGTGGCCTGCTGAGCACGCATCATTAAACCGTCAATCAATCCTTTTGCAAGTTGAATTGCTGAAAAAACTATATACATGATTCCTATCTTCTTATGGTCAACCGAGGTAAACCACTCCCTCCAAAGCCAACCCCACTTTTTTAAATAGGTTATCAAAATAATAACAACTAAAGCACCGCCTACAATTGATACATCTGCAGCATATTCAATCCAGTCATGCTTCAATGCATGCTCACCAAGTCTTCCAAATAAACTCATTTTTTACTTCCTTCTGGCATATATTGAATCAGTATCTGATCAAAAAGCTGATCTTCGATCTTCCCGTATATCTCTACATTATTGTATTCGCTTGGTTCAACCAGCTGTTTATAAATATCCCAACTAAGTTCTTTCCCAGAACTCTTAACATGCTGTACCCAGTTCTGAAAGTCTTGTTTATTGCTTGCAACTGCTTTGAAAATCATACCAGCAAATCCTTTCCCGCTAATATTTGCTGAACGTCCCTCAAACTCTCCAGTTTCATTTGCAAGTAAGTGAATAGAAGTTGTCATTGCTGGCATTGCATAAATCTGCCCACCAAGTTGAGGGATCCA
Source organism: Candidatus Neptunochlamydia sp. REUL1 (assembly GCF_963457595.1). GTDB lineage: Bacteria > Chlamydiota > Chlamydiia > Chlamydiales > Simkaniaceae > Neptunichlamydia. The sequence goes on along the minus strand of NZ_OY735137.1, from coordinate 1,591,270 downwards.
AAATGAATTCATCGGTGCATCAGCGGTGACAACAAAATCAATAGGTGTTTTTTCGGGAAATTGTACATAATTTACTGTTGCAATTCCTTGATCAGGGTAAATAAACAACCACTTCCAATCTAGAGCTACAGCTTGAATCTTGATAGGAGTTGTTCCATTTTGAATAGGTTTAAATGGATTGAGGTCATGGCTGGTTTTCCATGTAATCACAGCAAGAATAATAATAATCACGACAGGAACACCCCACCAAAAACATTCTGCAATGTTATTATGCTCCCAATCAGGAGTATGCTTAGAGCCTCTTCCTTCCCGGTATTTCCAACCAAAAACAACAGCTAGAACCAAAACAGGAATTACCACAATAAGCATCAGTAAAGAACTGGTAATAATTAACTCTCTTTCTTTCACACTGATTAGCCCTTTCGGTTCTAAAACAGGAATATTATGAGTGCTGACAAAATACACAGTCAACGCTCCGACAGCAATGATGAGGAGAGTGATAACGACGATTTTAAAAGCTCTTTTCATCTCAAGGCATTCTCAAAAAAAAATTACGTTAATTCTTGGTTCTACAATATAATGCACATCTTGTCTACAATAAAAAATTATGGGTATGAAAATAGCAATCAGTTCAGACGAATACCGCCCCATTATTGACCAGCTTATTCGTAAGGTTGAATCACAGGGGCATCAAACGATCTACTTTGGGCCTGAAAAAGAAGCTGCAGATCAGGATTGGACAACAGTCACTCGAAAAGCAATTCAAGAAATTCACGAAGGGAAGGCTGATGAAGGCATCGTCTTGTGCTGGACAGGAACAGGCTGTACCATTCTTTCCAACAAATTCCCTGGGATCCGCGCTGCCCTTTGTGTCGATGGAGAAACAGCCAAAGGAGCACGCATTTATAACCATGCCAATGTCCTCGGACTCAGCTTGCGTCTTCTTTCATCTGAAATACTCCAAGAAATTCTCGATCAGTGGTTCTCAACGCCATTTAGTACTGATGCCTGGAATCTATCTCAAATCAAAGAACTTGAAACAATTGAAAAGAGAAGCAAATGAGCGCTTTGTCAACTTTCAGCTCTTAGCAACTAAGCTCACTCATTTTGGAAGAACGTGACTGGCTAGAGGCCCACCCACCCCTAGAAAGCGAAGAAGCCGTGATTGCCAATTTTAAGTAAGAACACCAAGCCTTTGAATATTTAGAAGATGTAATTTACTCGTGTAATTTAAAATACAATTAATATTCCGATTTAATTACATTAAGAAAAAAAGATCAGGTCCCTGCTCTATTTAAAAGGTGCGTCACAAGTAATACATACGACTCTTCTACCACTAGTGGGAGAAAATATACTCAGGGACCGGCCACCCTCTTTGATATGATCAATTATGCACTATCAGAAAAAGTTATCGCTTCTCAGGTAGTTGCTAAGCTTCAAGAATTGGGATTCACTCAATATGAAGAGAAGCTTGGCGAAGGTGCTTTTGGTGTCGTTCTAAAGCTTCATGGGAAAAGCAAAAAAGACATCGCCCTCAAGCTAGAAAAAAGACCGATACCCATTGCTAATGAAGAGAAAGAACTGTTTGGTGATGCCCTTGGACTAAAACTTCCCTCAGGTCAACATTTGGGAACAGCTACCGGATTATTGACTTATCATGAAGGTAAAGTCCATTATATTGAAAACTACGACCCTGAAATGCATTCCAAACACCTTCTTGCAGGAGTTTTTTCAAAAGTTATTGATGGAGTTCCTTTATGGAACCGTGTACGCATTGCCCCACTAGATTCAGAGACCGTTAAAGGATATGGAAAACAACTTGCAGAGGCTCTTCATGCCCTTCACTCAAATGGGTATATTCATAACGATCTTCACCAAGGAAATATCCTTGTAAAGAATACCAAAGAAGGAAAAGATCCCTATCGACTAAAGCTTCTAGACTTTGGCCTTGCAAAAAAGGTCAATCCAGAAAGAGTCAAGAATGAATGGACATCATTTGCCCATCTGCTAGCCTCTATTGGTTCCAAGCAGAAATTATCACAAAGTCCAAAGTTCGGAGACCTTTTATATAACTCAGAGAAAGGACTCCTTACCGGAAATCTCCCCTACTCTGGAAATGAGATTGTGAATCACCCATTTTTTGTTTAGAGAACTTTAGCAGCAATTGCGGCTAACTGCGATCTCTCCGTTTTCTCGAACATAATGTGACCATAAATCGGTTCCTTCTTAAAACGACTCACCACGTAAGTAAGCGCATTCGAGTCTTTATCAAGATAAGGATTATCGATCTGTGTCGGATCTCCCGTGAGGATCACTTTGGTTCCCTTACCAGCTCTTGAAACAATGGTTTTCACCTCATGGGGTGTCAGGTTCTGCGCCTCGTCAATAATGATATAGGTATGAGCTAAAGAACGCCCCCTTATAAAGGTGACCGCTTCCATCTCAATCTTTTCACTTTCCATAATCCATTGTTTTGTATCCGACGCACTCCCCGAACCTGACGTTGATTCGCAAATATACTCGAGATTATCATAGATTGGCTGCATCCAGTGGTACATCTTTTCTTCCTTTGTTCCCGGAAGATATCCAATGTCTTTTCCAAGGGGCATAATAGGCCTTGAGATAAGAATCCGATTATAGACCCCCTCATCAAAAGTTTTGCGAAGGCCAACCGTGAGAGCCATCAAGGTTTTCCCTGTTCCTGCCTGTCCGATCATTGTAATCAATTTAATATCGTCATTCATAAGCATGTCCATGGCACATTCTTGCTCATCATTGAGGGGTTTTATTCCCCAGACCTCTTTAGTCTGCCCCTTGACTTGCTCAACTCTCTTCTTTTTCGGGTTATAAATCCCCATGGCCGTTGATTTTTCAGGGCAGTGAAAGCGCACATATTCGTTTGCTATCATATCTTCGCTTGGCAACTCAGCAAACCCTTTCGTCATAAAAGTGTCAATCTCTCCCTTGGGGATTTCAACCTTTCTAAATCCCCGATAGAGGTTATCAAAAAACTCCTTGAGACTTTCATAATTCTGAGCCTTAATACCAATTGATTCCGCTTTAATCCTTAAAACAAAGTCTTTTGAAATCATGATGACCACTTCTCGGCCTATCTGCTTTAATTTATATGCACAGAAAAGAATACGGTGTTTATTGCTATCCAGCGGAAGAGGAAAGCCTTCCCTTTGAACTGATTTGTCTTCGGCAAAGATGGAGAACGTCGCTCCATTTTCTAACTTAATTCCCTTAAATATATCCCCTTTAATCTCGTCAACGAAACGAATCACTTGCCGTGCATTCTTCCCAAGTTCGTCACTGAACCGTTTCATCTTATCTAACTCTTCTAACACTACCAGAGGCATTACGACATCGTTGCCCTCAAATTTCTGAATCGCTTCCGGATCATGCAGTAGAACGTTCGTATCCAGGACAAAAGTTTTGCTTGCCATAAGCTTGCTCCTTTTCAATCATTTATTATTCAGTAAATTACAGTACTTATGAACCTCCTTAAATCGCATTCTCTTTCTTCTTTATAATCGAATTTTTATTCCTGCCAAGCAAATCCTATCAAGAAAGATTCAAAAAAAATGAAGGTGGTTGATCTAAGCTACCTTACGATTTCAAAAGCCATTATAAGATCCAACAGGCAGAGAACAACCTAAAACACAATATCATAACACACTTATAAACAGTAAATTATAAACGCGTTCAGCAGTCAAGGTAGATGAGTGCCAGCTTTTCTATTGACTGAGAATAGGATGATCTGTATAATGGGGATAGGTTCGAATAAACCGTCTGATTAAGGATGATATGAAGAAAATCAATCATAAAATTTTAAGCATCCCTCCTTATATCTCCACGTCATGGAAGAATATCAATACGCTTCATATGAAAGAGATGGAAGGAAAACAAGTTCTGGTCATCGTCCTTCACAATGGAACTCTAATCGAGATCCCAGGACTCGAAGAAAAGCTCATTGAGCAAATCTTTGATGCCCACTCTCAATATGTGGACCATGAGACGAAAGAACCTCAAGCCGAGTCTCTCAAAACTTTTGAACCAACACCTGAAAAAGAAAATGACGTTTCTTTTTCCTTTGGAATCCCTTTTCAGATGAGTGGAGCAGAAGGGGCTGAAAACATCAGTTCTTTTCTTCAACATAACCCTGATCAGGCAAACACTCCAAAAATGCCCCCCGATGTCATTGAAAAAATCACATCGATCACTAAAGCCCTTGGAATGGACATGGAACAAATGAACATTCCTAAAGCAGAGCCCCACTGCAATTGCCCTTACTGCCAAATTGCAAAAGTTATTCAAGGTGAATTACAGGATTCTCCTAAAGAAGAGATCGAAGAAGAAGTCACCGAAGATGACCTACGCTTCCGCGACTGGGACATCAAGCAGGAAGGAGACAAGCTCTACATTGTTTCCAATCCCTTAGATGTAAATGAGCACTATCAAGTCTTTTTGGGTAATCCCGTGGGATGTACATGTGGCGAAAAAAACTGCGAACACGTTCGCACTGTTCTTAACAGTTGAACCCATCTCACTATTCTAAGAGAGTCGAATAAAAAAGCATCTCTAATATGGAATAGCTCTATTAATTTTGTCCTGGCCATTTAAACAGTCGTTCTCTAGAATGAGAAAGCAGAACACTTTTCTTATTAGGAGTACGAATTATGTCTAAAGCTTATGCTTTATTAGCGCTGCTAATGTTAGGAGCTTTTTCGGCTCCCGCATTTGCAGATGCAGCCCCCCCACTCGACAAATCGATTACATCGGTTGATACAACCCCTGCGCACTCGGGTTCAAAGTTTAAAGCCTTCACTGGAAAAATCGTTGGAAGCAATGTTCGGATGCGAACCTCTGCTGACCTAGATAGTCACATTATTACCGAGCTCGGCAAAGACGAGTATGTTGTTGTGACCGGAGAAAAAGGAGATTTCTATACAGTAAAAGCCCCAGCAGACTTAAAAGCATATATTTTCCGCGGGTTTATTATTGATGATATTGTTGAAGGCGATCGCGTTAATGTCCGCCTTTCTCCTGATCGTGATGCCCCCATTATTGGACACTATAGCACTGGGCATTCCATTAACGGAAACATTTGTGATGATAATAACAAATGGATGGAGATCGATGCCCCAGAAAATACTCAGTTTTTCATTGCTAAGGAATATGTTGAATATGCTGGAAAACCCGAGCTTAAAGTTGTTCAAGACAAGCGAAAGGCAACAGTTACTCAACTTTTAGAGTCGACAAACCTTCTCAGCCAAGCTGAAATGCGTAAGGCTTTTCATGAAATCGATATTGAACGCGTAACCCATAACTATGGCACCATCATTAAAGACTTTAGTGACTTTCCAACATTTGTTGCTTCAGCAAAGAAGGAACTTCATGCAATTCAGGAAGACTACTTGCACCGCAAAATTTCTTTTCTTGAAGCCAAAGCATCAAATATGGGTAAAAATCAAGAAATTTCTGGAAGTATCTATGAGGTTGCCTATCACTCTGAAGACGTTCTTTCTCCAACAGACCGAATGAAAGTCTGGGAGCCTATTGAGGAAGCCATGTATTTGAGCTGGTCATCAATGCATCACGCCAAAACAATGGACGACTTCTATGCAGACCAGAAAATGAAGAGCAAAACGGTTTCTGGAATCTTAGAATCATATAGAGAACCTGTAAAAAACAAGCCAGGTAACTTTGTTGTAAAAGACAGAGATATCACTGTAGCATATGTTTATAGCACGCATGTTAATCTTGAAGATTTTGTGGGAAAGCGAGTCAATTTAATTGTCTCTTCTAGACCCAATAACAACTTCGCATTCCCTGCGTACTACGTCCTCGAAATTGAATAAAAAGGACGCTAATTCCTCTTTATCGGCTCATCCTCCTATCTCTTTTGAGATGAGAGAATGGGCCGTTTCTATTTTAGGAGCCGATACCCTGAAAGGAAAACTGTGGGCGCCCAAAAAGCTGACAGATTTTCAACCCGGACCTCCTATGGAATGGAATGAGCCAACCCGCCCAACTCAGCTCCGTTTCCAAAAGGTCAAAAGAGAAAATAAACTCCCGCCTTTTCATGACCACCATAAGCCAGATAGCCGTGCGGCATGTCTCCACCGCTTTGCCGGCCACGAACTTCTTGCGGTTGAGATTATGGCTTACGCCTTACTAAAATTCCCTGATGCTCCTAGTCACTTTCGCAGAGGGCTTGCCCACACTCTAAAAGAAGAGCAAGAACATGTCCGCCTCTATCTTTTGCAATTGAAAAGACTAGGGGTCAGTTTTGGAGACCTTCCCCTTTATCGCCACTTCTGGTGTCATACCCCTTACTTAAACTCCCCGATTGAATATGTTTCGGTGATGAGCTTAACCTTTGAAATGGCTAATCTTGATTTTGCTCCAATGTATGGGCAATCTTTTGAAAAACACGGAGACAAGGAAGCTGGAGCACTTATGGCACGGATCTTGAAAGACGAGATTGCCCATGTCTCATTTGGTTGGAGCTGGCTTCAAAAATTTAAATCTCCACAACTGAGCGACTGGGATGCCTGGAAAGAAGCTCAAAGTCCTCTGCTCACGCCGAAGCGAGCACGAGGCTTTGTAATTCATGAAGAGCACCGGAAACAAGCGGGTATCTCGCCGCAGTGGATTGAAAGCTTGAAATCTCTCTAACTTTTCACTACAATTTTCCCCATGATTCAACTATTAGCTATTATTCTTTACTTTTCACTAGCCTTGAGCGTAGGGATTTTTTCATATAAAAGGCAAACAAATACCGCGGGATTTCTAATGGGAAACCGCTCGCTAGGAACATGGCTCACAGCGCTTGCTGCTCATGCAAGTGACATGAGCAGCTGGCTTTTACTGAAAAGATAGGCAACCTCACCCTCTCTAGTTTTTTGGAATTGGAATCGTCATCACTTACGTCCTCATAGGAGGATTCACCACCTTAGCATGGTTAGATCTCTTTCAAGGTCTGTTTCTCCTCGGAGTCATTTTAGTTGTTCCCTTCTTAATCTTGAGCAAGGTAGAAGGGTTTCCTGCAATTGGACAGGTTCTTGCTGATAAACCTTCCCTCATCCCTTCATTGAAGGGTTTAACTCTCCTTCAAATTGTCTCTATGGCACTCGGATGTGGACTTGGGTATTTTGGGCAACCTCATATCCTCACGAAATTCATGGGAATCCGAGATGTCTCAAAAATGAAACAATCGAAGCGGATAGGGATGTCTTGGATGGTTCTCTCGCTTTGTGCCGCTACATTTGCAGGGCTCGTAGCTGTCCCTTTCTTTTCTAGCGGGATCTATGACCCCGAGATGATCTTTATTGAGATGGTGAAGGAAAACTTCTCTCCCTTTGTGATTGGCTTTATCCTCTGCGCAATTATTGCTGCGATCGTCAATGTCATGAGCTCTCAGCTCATCATCATTTCCTCGATCCTTTCTGAAGACTTTTATAAAAGAATATTCCACAAAAAGGCGAGCGAGAAAAAGCTCTTAAAAGTCTCCCGATTAGGAATCCTTGCCGTCGCGCTTCTTGCTTTCTTCATTGCCTTTATGTGCCCTGGATCCATTTTTGAGCTTGTGCTCTATGCATGGTCGGGACTAGGCGCCGCATTTGGCCCTCTCCTGATTTATATAGCTAAAATATTTCGTTTTAGTTATAATTTTTTGAATGACATATTCGCTAGATTTTAGAAAAAAAGTTCTATCAATCCGAAGCAAAGAAAAATTAAGCTTTGCCCAAGTAGCAAAACGCTTTGGAGTAAGTGTAAATAGTGTGTTTCTCTGGTCTAAGAGGTTAGAGCCGAGGCGCACTAAAATCAGACCTGCAATAAAGATTGATAGAGAGATCTTGATGGAGGATATCAAGAAATACCCTGATGCCTTCAACTATGAACGAGCACATCGTCTCAACGTAAGCACTTCAGGCATTCGGTGTGCCATGAAGAGGTTAAGAATTAGCTATAAAAAAAACGCTCAACCATCCCAAGGCCTGCGAAACAAAAAGACAAATCTTTCAAGGGAAAATCGCAGAATATAAACGTTTGGGAAAGCCAATTGTATATATTGATGAAAGCGGGTTTGCCCATGATATGCCCCGCACCCACGGTTACTCCAAAATAGGACAGCGATGTTTTGGCACTCATGATTGGGGAGCAAAAGGAAGAACAAATGCAATAGGGGCATTACTTGGAACAAGCCTCCTTACACTTGCGTTATTCGAGTGCAATATTAATACAGATGCCTTTTCCATTTGGGCAGAGGAGGACTTGCTACCGAAACTTCCCTCTGAAAGTATTCTGGTTATGGATAATGCTTCATTCCATAAAAGCAAATCTATGCAAGAGAAGATCCAGGCTGCAGGCCATACCTTGGAATATCTTCCTCCCTATTCTCCTGATCTAAACCCTATTGAACACAAGTGGGCACAGGCAAAGTCTAAGCGAAGAAAATATCAATGTGGAATAGACGAACTTTTCAAGGAGCACTGCCTATAACTAATTTAAGTCACTTTAGCTATATGCTCTATTCAAAACGGGTCACCAAACTAGGTGCGTGGGTCGGGATGCTTTCAGGAGGTCTCATCTCAGCCTTATGGCCGCTCATTAATCCCTTTTTGCCCGTGCCAATCGAACCTCTTTTACCGGCATTTATCATCAGCTTTGGACTAACCTGGGGAATTTCCTACAAACTCACTTCAGAAAGGTCGGTGCAAGAAAGCACGATCTAGGGCGAAAGTCATTTGGTTTTAGCTACCATATCAAGGGATACTTTCATGTCGGATGCTTGAATTTCGCGGGGAACGCGATCGATTCCTTCCAGAGTCTCTAACTCTACCGAACGAGCTGCTGCCCCCATCTCCTGAAACTTTCTAGCAGAGACCAATACGCGCGACTCAAGAGATCCAACAGCCTTGTTGTACGCGTCCACAGAACTTGCTAAAGTGCGCCCCACCTTGCTCCAGTGCTCGCTCATATCAGTTATCCGTTTATAGAGCTCATGCCCAAGCGTGCTGACCTCTTGAGCATGAAGAGATAGCTTTTCTTGTTTCCAGCCGTAAGCAATCGCGCGCAGAAGGCCAATCAATGTTGTTGGTGTTGCAATCACAACCCCCTGTTCAACTCCCACTTCAATCAAGGAGGGGTCATACTCCAGTGCTGAGCTAAAGAAGCTATCCGAAGGAATAAAGAGGATTACAAATTCAGGAGTGGGTTGAAAGCTTTGCCAATAGGCTTTTTTTCCTAAAGCCATCACATGCTGCCGTACCTGCCGTGCATGATGTCTAAATTTATCTTCTTTGACACCTTGATCCTCAGCCTGAATCGCCTCCAAATACGCCTCACAGGGAGTCTTTGCATCCACAATGACCTGCTTATCTCCCGGAAGTTTTACAATGACATCAGGGCGCACTAACCCAGATTCTCTCGTCTCCTGCTCATAGAAGTCGCAATGGTTTACCATCCCCGCAAGCTCAACAACTCTTTTGAGTTGCATCTCCCCCCAGCGCCCCCTAACAATCGGAGCCCGAAGGGCCTTCACCAAAGTGGCTGTCTCCTTTCTGAGTTCTTTTTCTGACTCAGTCATCATTCTGAGCTGAGCCTTCAAAGACTCTTGCTCTCCCTGTCTCTCTTTTTCAATGGCCTGCATCCCCTTATCGAGTCTGCCAAGCGACTCCTGAACCGGCCTCAAAACATGCTCGATCGACTCTTGCCTCTTCTCCAAGTCTCCCTTTGCTTTTTCCTGAAACTTCCCCAGCGTCTCCTTGGCAAGCTGCAAAAATGAAGAATTGCTCTTCTCAAGGGCTTCACTCGATAGCGCTTTAAACGCTAGAGACAACTTCTCCTGCGCTGCTTCAATGTCCTCAGAAGTCTCTTCACGAGCTTTTAAATAAATATTTTCTTCTCTTGCCTTCTGCCACTTTAAATAAAAGAACACGGCCAGGGCTGCCAGAATGACTGCAATTAAATATTCCATAACTCTATTTAAGCTTATAGGGTGATAAATCTCCAGAAAGCTTTCTCTTTTTATCACTCCCATGTTAGCATTTTTTCCATAAAAACTCATTTGGGGGAAGACAATGGAATACCTTAAACCTCGGTACTATCAAACCTGTGCAAAACAGACCCTTTCAACTGGTTCCTGATACATTTCATGGTCCAAAAAAGGACCGCGCCTTTGCTGTACAATTCACGAAACCGCTTCTTGACAAACTTGTAGAAATCGAAGGCCTTTTTGCCAGGTCCTGGCGCTGGTGGCAACCACCTTAAGGCGCAGTAGACTTATTATCGACTGAAGATTGATTTTTTCTCCCCTTCCTTGAGCACGTGATTATGGAATAAAGAAAGAGAAAGCAAGGGTAGAGGATTTCAAAAAAACATGAATAAACATGAGAAGCTCGATCCCATAGACACAGCGATGGATGTTTTTTCATTTCCTGTAGCCAAGAGAGCGGATGCTCCAAGGGAAGCTCTCCCTTTTTCTGGATTGTTTTGGTGAGCACACATGTGAGGTGAAAGGCAGCGTAAAGAAAAACTGTGACTCCTATCACCCGTCTGTGACGGCTTAGTGCTTTGAAAAGTTGCCACTTGGGAAAATGTTTTGTAAGAGGGGCTAGGGCTAGGCTGATGGTTAACAGTCTGAGAGTGCAGTAACCACCATGGATGAGGAGCTTTTTCCAAGGTCTCGGACCCAGTTGATCTAGAAGCGTCGCCAACAGTAAAAAAAATAAGAGCTGGCAGAATCAAAAGTGAATAGAGGCGGGGTTTATTAATCTTTGTCATCGTCAATCTCAAAATCGACGAGGGTCTTGGCCTTTTTACCGGCAATAAGGCGAATCAGGGTGAGAACACACCCGATAAGGATATAACCTACGGAGCACACAACGAGTACAACAGGCAGGAAATAGAAGATTCCAAAGAAGATGAAGATAGCAATCAAAACGGTAAAAAGAATGAGGTGGAAAGAGGGAACCCGGAAGTGAAGGCTTTTAAGACTTAGAAACTTCCATTTGCTCACCATAAGGTAACCAAGAAGAACCATGATGCATGTCAAGGTAATCGCCCGCACAGCATAGGACAAGTTAAACCACTCCTTTGCAAAGGTCGAATGGAGAAAGAGATTCACCGAAATTGCCCCTGCTGCAGAGGCGGGAATAGGAAGCCCTGTAAAATTTTTTTTATAAGCGGCGCTAGCCTCTTTGTCCGTCTTTAGCTCATGTGCTTTGACATTAAAGCGGACAAGGCGGAGCACTCCGCAAATCGTATAGAGCATTGCCCCAACAACTGCAAAAAACGAGAGGCTTGTTGCTGGCTCAAGTGAAAGGCTTTTTAGGAATAAGACCGATGGTGCAACCCCAAAGGAAATCGCGTCAGCCAAAGAGTCAAACATTGAACCGAATTCACTTTCTGCTCGAATGATCCGCGCCACCGCACCATCTAATAGATCTGCAAACGCAGCGAGCAGTAAGAGAAGGGCCGACGAATAAAGCAACTCGTAAGTACCAACTCCAGGCTCTGTCATGTTTGTCTTAAAAATAACAAACAGGCCACATGAAAGGCCAAACGCAGTAATAATATTAGGCAAAAGGTAAAATTGTTTCATGTCGCTATCCTACCAAAATAAATAGTTTTTGGCGATTCGAATATTGCAAAAAAACAAGATCTATCATTTCTGTTAAGAAAGAAAGGTCGTATGAAAACTAAGGTATTTCTACTTATTATTGGTCTTGTAATAGGCACGTTCTTTGGATTGTACTTTACCCAATTTAAATCTGATCTGACTACAAAGAGGACTGCAAAAGTTACAGTCGATTACGGAAAAGAAAACGACTTCTTATCTGACTTAATCAATGGACATAAAGACTTTAAAACACACTATTACCCTTTTCATGAAACCGAATTCTTAAATCTGGTTGATAATGGTCAAAAGCCTGGAGCCATCATCATCACTTGCTCCCCCCTATACTAGCGATTTGGCTCACCTACAGGCCTCTGTATTAGCCTCTGTCGAATATGCAGTTCATCATTTAAGAATTAAGGATATTATTGTGATAGGGCATTCTGATTGTGGTGCGATGAATGCTATATACTCCAAAGCTGATCTATCGGGATTTCCAGAGCTTATACGCTGGCTTTCTATTGACGATAGATTATTCAGGGCTTTTCTAAAAAAACACCAAGAACATCCACTGACCAAAAAAAAGTCTTTTTCTATTCGAAAAATTTTCAATTGTTGGACAACTGCATCACTTATCAAACTACCCTATCTTAAGAGAGCTACTTAAAGATAAACGTGTGCACTTACATGGGTGGTTTTATGATGTAAGATCTGGAGGGATAGATTATTATGATACCGATAAAAAAGGTTTTTTCTCTCTCTCGATAAAAGAGATTGGTTCATGACCTCTATCAAAGGAAATGCACTGTATGCGCTGCAGCTTAGTATCGTATCTGGCATTTCCTATTTTCTTGGATATTTTCTAAGTGGCCTTACGCTTCCAACGGTTGCAGAAGTTAGTGGTCTATGGAGCATCATTTCCGGTGTTCTTGTTATGAAACAGCATCAGAGCGAAAGCTTCTCAGCTGGGTTCGATCGCCTTTTTGGGACACTTGTAGGATGCATTGTTTCTGCTTTCTGCCTATATATTCCCGAAATGATTTTTGCTCTGCTCCTGAGTATTTTTATTACATCCTTGATTTGCACAAGCATCCCTAAGTTAAAAGAATTAAACTTTCACGCATGCATCACCAGTGCTGTTGTCGTTATCATTTGGCAGCTAGGATCAAAAAATGACGAATGGCTTTTTAGTTTTTCACGGTTTATAGAATTAGCCGCGGGTGTTTCGATTGCAATTGCTGTTGCAAACACTTCCCTCATCTAGAAAAAACTAAAAGATCTTAATTTTGTAAATTCATAATGCACTTGTCTTCTTTGCGTTGAAAATTTTCGGAAATTTTTTTTGCTTTTTGTGTCAGTTTTTTGTAGACTTCTAGATTCCGACTACAATATATAGTGTGTTAAAGGGGATGTAGAATACTAGATGTTGTAGAAGAGGTTAGTTTACTGAAAATCTAAATTATTAGAAATTTTGTTCCAAAATCGAGGTGTTAATATGGTAAAATCAGAGTCTAAAGCTCGTAATAGTTCTAAAGAAATGCTCAGCTCCGTCAAAAAAGAAATCATTGAAGAAAGCATCGCAGCCGGTGAAAGCACCTTCACTGTTGTTAAAAGGAATGGAACGATTGTTCCCTTTCGAAAAGAGCGGATCTTTAAAGCTATTGAATCGGCGCTTCGCGATACAAAAAAGATTGATAAGGAAATTCCCCTTATGGATGATCTTAATGAAGTTGCTAAACAAGTCACCCATCAAGTCGTTGAACAGCTTTTTGAGCTGGCATCAAAAAATGTCTCTCTAACAGTTGAAGGAATCCAAGATCTTGTCGAAGTCACTCTGATGAAAAATGGCCAACATGACGTTGCTCGTGATTATATCATCTACAGGGACCACCACAAAGAGTTGAGAGGAGACGACCCCCGCAATATAAAGGTGGTTCGCCGAGATAGCGAGACCCCTGTACGTTTTAATCCGATTAAGATCGCTGCCTCGATTGAAAAAATCTTCAGACGATTAAACAAAATTGAAGGGCAAACTCCCAATGACATTATTTCGATCGTCAATACCCTTTCTCAACAGGTTGTTGGAGAAGCTGTTCACCTGGCAAAGACTGACGAACTTCATATTCACCATATTCAAAACCTCGTTGAAGAGGCTCTTATGGGAGCTGGCTATTTCCAAGCAGCAAAGGATTATATCCTTTACCGCGCAGAGAAAGGACAGCAAACTGGCGCAACAGCCCCTTCAAAGAAAAAAAAGCGCCGCAAAGCAAAAGATGGTGAGAGAAAGTTCGAATTTCAAGCGCAGGATGGCGAGCAAAAGTCTATTACTGAAACCCAGCTCCTTGATCGCCTTGATCATGCATGCCGCGGGTTTGAAAAAATTGCAAAGCCGGAAGAGCTTTTAGAAAGTGCCATCCTCAATTTCTATGAAGGAATTAAGGAAGAAGAGGTCGACCAAGCGCTCATTATGTCAACTAAAGCAAAGATCGAAAAGGACCCAATCTTTTCTAAGATTGCAGCACGTCTTCTTCTTGATAAGCTTTATCGTGAAACGCTCGAAATAGACACCCTCAATCATGACTTAGAAAAAAGACACATTGCGTACTTTAAAAAATATATTGCCCATGGCATCAAACTCGACCAGGTTTCTTCAGAGCTTGCCAAGTTCGATCTTGATGCTCTTGGAAAAGCGATGAAGCTGGACCGAGATGATAAATTCCAATACTTGGGATTGCAAACCCTTTACGATCGCTATTTTATCCACGAGAACCAGCGACGCCTAGAAACGCCTCAAATTTTCTGGATGCGTGTCGCTATGGGACTTGCGATGAATGAAAAAGATAAAACCAAGCACACGATTGAGTTCTACGAAACCCTTTCAAAACATGACTATTTGTCAGCAACTCCTACTCTGTTCAACTCAGGAACACCCCACTCTCAACTCAGCTCTTGCTATCTCTCCACGGTTATGGACGATTTAGAACATATTTTTAAGACCATCTCTGATGATGCACAACTCTCAAAATGGGCAGGAGGGCTCGGAAACGACTGGTCCAATGTTCGAGGAACAGGAGCTCGTATCAAAGGAACCAACGGACAGAGCCAAGGAATTATTCCTTTCCTTAAAGTCGCAAACGACACCGCCGTAGCTGTCAATCAAGGAGGAAAACGCAAAGGAGCGATGTGCGCCTACCTTGAAACCTGGCATATCGATATTGAGGACTTCATTGAGCTTCGAAAAAATACAGGAGATGAGCGACGCCGTACTCACGATATGAACACTGCAAACTGGATCCCCGACCTCTTTATGAAACGGGTGAAGGAGAATGGAACATGGACTCTGTTCAGTCCTAATGAAGTGAGTGATCTTCATGATCTATACGGGCAAGCGTTTGAAAAACGATACCTTGAGTATGAAAAAATGGCTGATGAAGGAAAAATCCTTCTCTGGAAACGGGTCGAATCCCTCCAACTCTGGAGAAACATGCTGAGCATGCTTTTTGAAACAGGACACCCGTGGATTACTTTCAAAGATCCTGCAAATATCCGCTCTCCGCAAGATCATGTCGGCGTCGTCCATAGTTCAAACCTTTGTACAGAGATTCTTCTCAACACATCAAAAGAAGAAACCGCAGTCTGTAACCTTGGCTCGATCAACCTAGCTGAGCATGTGACTGGAAAGGGACTCGATGAGAAAAAGCTTGCGAAAACAATCCGAACAGCAATCCGGATGCTTGACAATGTCATTGATGTGAACTTTTACCCGATTCCTGAGACTAAAAATGCCAATATGGCTCATCGAGCAATTGGCTTAGGCCTCATGGGATTCCAAGATGCTCTCAATATTTTAAGCCTTAGCTATGCTAGCCATGAAGCTGTTGAATTTGCCGATCGTAGCATGGAAATGATCTCTTACTACGCACTTCTCTACTCTAGTGAACTAGCAAAAGAGAGAAACCCTTATCCAAGCTATAAAGGTTCAAAATGGGAACGAGGGCTTCTCCCAATCGATACGATCGATCTTTTAGAAAAGGAAAGAGGGGAAACGGTTGAAATGGACCGTTCCTCTTCAATGGACTGGGAGAAAGTGCGAGAGTCAATCCGTAAGCATGGAATGCGCCATAGTAATGTGATGGCAATTGCCCCCACAGCAACCATTGCAAATATTGCAGGAATCACCCCATCGATTGAGCCCAACTATAAGAATCTTTATGCAAAATCAAATCTCTCTGGAGAATTTACATTCTCTAACTTCTATCTCGTGAATAAGCTCAAGGAGCTTAATCTCTGGGATGATGAGATGATTGACGATCTTAAATACTTCGATGGATCGGTTCTCGAAATCGGACGGGTCCCTAAAGAGTTGAAGAAACAATTCCTCACCTCTTTTGAAATTGATCCTGAGTGGATCATCGAATGCGGATCCCGTCGCCAAAAATGGATTGACCAAGCGCAGTCTCTCAATCTTTATTTGGCAGAGCCAAGCGGTAAAAAACTCCATAACATGTATCTATTTGCGTGGAAGAAAGGAGTAAAAACAACATACTACTGCCGCACACTTGGAGCCACACAGATAGAGAAATCAACTCTCGATATTAACAAACGTGGCCTCCAGCCACGATGGATGAAAAGTGAGTCCCCTTCTGCTAGAATAAAGCTCGATCGAGATGCAGAACCTGCGGTTCCTGTCTGCAACCTCGAAGAAGGTTGTGAAAGCTGTCAATAATAAGGAGAATAATGATGCAAGAAAATACAAGAGCAAAAGCTGCCGCAAAGCGGCTCATCAACTGCACAACTGTTGATGTAAACCAACTCATGCCCCTAAAATATGACTGGGCGTGGGAACATTACCTCAATGGGTGCGCCAACCACTGGATGCCCACAGAGGTCCCTATGGGGAAGGATATCGAGATTTGGAAATCAAATCAGCTATCTGATTCAGAGCGTCTTCTCATTATGAGAAACCTCGGTTTTTTCAGCACTGCTGAAAGTCTCGTAGCAAACAATATCACCCTTGCAATCTATAAGTACGTCACGAACCCTGAATGTCGCCAATATCTACTGCGTCAGGCCTTTGAGGAAGCGATCCATACGCACACTTTTCACTATATCGTTGAATCACTCAATCTTGATGAGGGTGAGGTCTTTAACATGTACAATGAGATCGAAGCAATCCACGATAAAGACAAGTTTGAGATGAAATTGACTGAAGACGTCCTCGCAGGAAACTTTGATACTTCAACTTTAGAAGGAGCGCAGAAGTTCCTTGAAAACCTCATTGGATTCTACATCATTATGGAAGGGATTTTCTTTTATAGTGGTTTTGCAATGATCCTTTCCCTACATCGCCAAAATAAGATGACTGGAATCGGTGAACAGTTCCAATATATTCTGCGCGATGAGACGATCCACTTAAATTTTGGGATCGATCTAATTAATGGAATTAAAGAAGAGAACCCTGAACTTTGGTCCCCAGACTTCCAGGACTACACGATCGGAAAAATCCGCGAAGCTGTAGAACTTGAGATCCGTTACGCAGAAGAGTGCCTTCCTAAAGGAATTCTGGGTCTCACCGCGCCGATGTTCCGCGAATATGCACAATATATCGCAGACCGCCGCCTAGAGCGTATTGGGCTTAAAATCCAGTACAACTCCAAAAATCCTTTCCCTTGGATGAGTGAAACCATCGATTTAGGAAAAGAGAAGAACTTCTTTGAAACTCGCGTGACCGAGTATCAATCCTCATCCACCCTAACATGGTAAACTAAAGGGCGCCTTTTGGCGCCCCTTTCGTAACAACTATACTCTGAGAGTCAGTCGATCTATAAGACTGATTACCCTTGGGGAATCAGTGCTTCTTTTGGCAGAAGTAATACTATTCGTAAAAAATAACGTCATAAAATAGCCCACGGTCTTGAGCAGAGCCTTCTCACTCTGGTTGGAGTGTCAACAAATGCATTCCATGCATCGCAGCAGGCCATCGTAATCGCATCATAATCTTCATAACAGTGATTCGCTAGATGTTCATCTCGAAGCGTTTGCCATACTTGTTCTGTTGGATTCAACTCTGGCGAAACCGGAGGAAGCCGTAGAAGGCTTATGTTGCTAAACCTTTTAAGTCGCTTTGTTGTATGCCAAGCAGCTCTATCCAGCACAATAACTGCATGCCTTCCTTCAGGAATCTTCATGGAAATGTGCTCAAGATGCACAAGCATTGCCTCTGTATTTACAGCTGGCATTACAAGGCCTACAGCTTCATCTCTGACGGGGCAAATAGCTCCAAATATGTAAGCGTATTCAAATTGCTGCTGACGTGCGAGCCGAGGACGTGTTCCTTTATTGGCCCATGTACGGGTTACAGTGCCTCTTTGCCCCACTCTAGCCTCATCTTGGAACCAAATATCAACAGACTCTATTTCTACTCCTGCTGGCAATGCCTCAACTACTTTTTCTGAGAAGTTTTTTTAAAAGTCTCTTGGGCTTCTAAGTCTGCCTTGGGGTGAATTAATCGACCCGAGATCCAGACGAGGTCAGCCCTTTTCAATGTATTGTATACCGTCTTCAAAGATGGGTCGACTCCATATTTTGTTTTCATCAATTCCAAAATGTCTTTCCCTTTGATACGACCACCTACTTTCTTCTCTTGCAGCTCTAAAACAGCTTGCCTGAATGCAGCTTGATTTTCTAGAGGTATCAATGGCTTCTTACCTCTACCCGGCTTATCTTTTAACCCTTCGAAACCTTCCGTTCTAAATCTCTTGACCCACCTCATCAAAGACCTGAGCTTCACCCGTACAAAGACTGCTGTTTCTGTAAACGTCTTCCCTTCTTGGAGATGGGCAAATGCCAGAAACCGTCTCCTTTCTCTTGGACTCCCCTCTGTTTTAGCAAGCTTATCGAAATCGTACTGATCAAGTCCTTTTATCTGGGCGGCCTTTCTTCCTCTCAACACTCACCTCCTGTTAAACTCAAACAGCTTACATGAAAAGACCAATTAAATTTATGACTTTATTTTTTACGAATGGTATTATATCAAAATCTTTAATAAAAATGAACTAAATACTAAATCGCTGTTTACTAGCAAGATGTAAAAAATAATCACTTTAGACTATTAAAAGAGAATGTATTATGTCGCTTATTTGGCTCACAGGATTTTCAGGATCAGGAAAGTCAACCATTGCAGAAGCTTTTCACCAAATCAATGAAGCTCCCATTTTGGATGGAGATAAGGTGCGTGAACGGCTTGAAAAAGGACACATTCATGGGGCCGAAGGGCAAAACCAAAACCTTCAGGCTGTCATTGCGCTAGCAAAAGAATTTCTGCAAACAAATCCCTACATAATTGCGGCCTTTGTCAGTCCCAAAAAAGAACTGAGAGAGCGTGTTAAGCACGAAATCGAAGCAGAAGGACATCGATTCGTCTTAGTCCATGTGCAAGCATCGATTGAGACGTGTCAACGTCGAGATCCTAAAAGTCTCTATCAAAGACTTCAAGCGGGTGAAAATATCAAACTTGCTGGAATCAATGTTGATTACGACGTCCCAGAAAATCCCGATGTGACTTGCAACACTGAAAAAATGCCTGCAAAAAGCTGTGCTCAAGAAATTTTGAAGCAAATATAATGCGTTTTAAGTATGATGGGGGAATGGAAAACGCAGCATCAAAAAAAGTTGGCGATCAATACCGCGACTACGTCTACACTAAAGTTCTTCCCCTAGAAGAGCTTCAAATGGTGCTCTATGAGCTAACACATGAACCTACCGGAGCAAGGGTGGTTCATTTAGAGGCTGATGATCCTGAAAACCTTTTTTGCTTATCTCTTCAAACACTTCCGAGTGACTCGACTGGTATCGCCCATATTTTAGAACACACGGTGCTATGTGGTTCCAAGAAATTCCCCGTGAAAGATCCTTTTTTCTCCATGGCCCGTCGTAGTTTAAACACCTTCATGAATGCGATGACAGGAGCCGATTTTACCTGCTATCCCGCCGCTTCGCAGGTAGAAAAAGACTTCTATAATCTTCTTGAAGTTTACCTTGATGCCGTTTTTTACCCTGAACTCAAAGAAATGAGTTTTTTGCAAGAGGGACATAGACTAGAACTTGATCCCAATCTCACATACAAGGGTGTGGTCTATAATGAGATGAAAGGGAGCCTCTCCAATCCTGAAACAAGACTTTGGCACGAACTAACAAAGTATTTAACCCCTGATTTGACCTATGCGTTTAACTCAGGCGGAGAGCCGAAAGAGATTCCTAATTTGACTTGGGAGCAGCTCAAGACATTCCATGCAACTTACTATCATCCTAGCCGCTGCGCCTTTTTCTTTTATGGCGATCTTCCTCTTGAAAATCATTTGGATTTTGTTGCAAAGAACGCTCTTAAGGGCGTGCAAGAGCTTCCCCCTCTTGAAAAAATACCCAAGCAAAAGCGATTCGAAAAACCCCAAACACGTGAAGGAAAATACCCTGGGGAAAATGGCCAACAGTTCGTGTCATTTTCTTGGCTCACCTGCTTGATAGACAATCAAGAAGACGCTCTTGCACTTGCGCTCATTGACTCGATCTTGATGGAAACCGATGCCTCTCCCCTAAAACATGCGCTTCTAAAGTCAAAGCTCTGCACTCAAGCTGATGGATACCTTGATACCGACATGAGTGAGATCCCCTATGTTATCATTTGTCGTGGTTGCGGCGCTGGAAGTGCTGAAAAGCTCAAGCAAATCGTTTTAGATACTCTAGAGAACCTAAAGATCCAATCAGAGCAAATTGAAGCAGCAATTCATCAATTAGAGTTTTCTCGATTAGAGATCACAGGAGACTACGGTCCTTTTGGACTGACCCTTTTTATGCGCTCCATTCTTGCTATGCAACATGGATGCCCCACTGAAAATGCCTTAACGGTTTACAGTCAGTTCAAAAAACTGCGCCTTTTAGTCAAAGACCCAGACTTTCTATCAGGGATCATCCGGAAATATTTCCTCGACAACCCCCACTTTTTAACCCACATTTTTTCTCCCGATAATACCCTGGAAAAAAGAGAACAAGAGGAAGAAAAAAAACGCCTCAAAACGATCGAACAAACGCTCACAAAAAAAGACCTAGATGCAATTAAAAAACAGACCAAAGCTTTAGAAAAATATCAAGAAAAAGTAGAGTCCCAGTCTCTTGATTGTCTCCCTAAAATTGGTATGGAAGACGTCCCTAAAGAGGTTACGGATTTTCATCTTGAGCACGAACAAATTGAACAACTCACCATCTTTCATCATGAGTGCTTTACCAATCATATTGTTTATGCACGGATGCTTTTTGACCTCCCCCAGATCCCCTATGAAGACCTTCCCTATCTTCAACTATTGATTTCCATTCTTCCAGAACTCGGGGCAGGAGGAAGAGATTACCGCGCGAATCTAGACTATATTAACTTGTACCTAGGAGACTTTGGAACATCTTTAAGTCTCTATCCACAGATCGGTGATCCAAATCATCTAAGGCCCGCTTTTGGATTTAAGGGAAAGGTCCTTAATCGAAATCTTTCGAAGCTGTTTTCACTCTTTTCAGATATTTGCATGACCTCCGATTTGAAAGACAAAGGCCGAATCAAAGAGCTGATCCTCCAAATCCACACCTCCCTAGAGAACCGTCTCACTAAAAGCGCCATGACTTATGCCATTCAACGTTCAGCCAGAATATTCTCTTTAACACCCTTTATCAGCGACGCACTAAATGGCCTTTCCTATTTTCAGTTCGTTAGAAAGATTGCTAAGGACATCGACAAGCATCTCCCCCATCTCATTGAGAAATTTTTACAACTAAGAGGGAGTTTATTTCATTTTACATCACCTCACTTGGTGCTTAGCTGCGATAAGGATCAGTACAGAATGCTATCCAAAGAAAAATTTTTCGATCTCTCGAGCCTTCCCTCTAAACCCTTTACACCTTGGGAAGGGTATTCACTCCCCAGCTCAGGAGTATCAGAAGCCCGTACCATTTCATCACCTGTTGCTTTTTCTTCCTTAGGAATGAAAACAATCACTCACTCCCCAGTTCTATCAGTATCCACCGATCTTATGGAGAACACCTTTCTCCATAAAAAACTACGGGAGCAGGGAGGAGCCTATGGTGGCGGTGCAAATTATAATTCCCTAACGGGGATCTACTATCTCTATTCCTACCGCGATCCTCATATCTCCTCAACATTTGAAACTTTTCTCGAAGGAATTACCCAAATTGCTAAGGGGAAATTCACACAGCGAGATCTCACCGAAGCAAAACTTGGAATTCTTCAAGATGCTGACGCTCCGGTTTCTCCTGGCAGCCGGGCAAGCGTTGCCTATTCTTACTTCCGCGAAGGCCAAACCAAACAAACTCGAGAAGAGTTCCGTGATCATCTGCTCAGTGTCACTAAAGAAGAGGTGAAAGAAGCCGTCAAGGAAAAGCTCGATCCTTCTAGTGGGATCAAAGCCACATTTGCTGGAGATACCCTCCTAAAAAATGAAAATCTTGGGCTAAAAATCGAACCTATTTAGGGCTCGTTTAAGAATAATAGGAGATTTGCCGGGGGCGTCATCAGATCCTTGTGGAGATGACTGTATCCTGTAGTGGTGAGGTATAGCTAAAATATTTCGTTTTAGTTATAATTTTTTGAATGACATATTCGCTAGATTTTAGAAAAAAAGTTCTATCGATCCGGAGCAAAGAAAAATTAAGCTTTGCCCAAGTAGCAAGACGCTTTGGAGTAAGTGTAAATAGTGTGTTTCTCTGGTCTAAGAGGTTAGAGCCGAGGCGCACTAAAATCAGACCTGCAATAAAGATTGATAGAGAGATCTTGATGGAGGATATCAAGAAATACCCTGATGCCTTCAACTATGAACGAGCACATCGTCTCAAAGTAAGCACTTCAGGCATTCGGTGTGCCATGAAGAGGTTAAGAATTAGCTATAAAAAAAACGCTCAACCATCCCAAGGCCTGCGAAACAAAAAGACAAATCTTTCAAGGAAAAATCGCAGAATATAAACGTTTGGGAAAGCCAATTGTATATATTGATGAAAGCGGGTTTGCCCATGATATGCCCCGCACCCACGGTTACTCCAAAATAGGACAGCGATGTTTTGGCACTCATGATTGGGAAGCAAAAGGAAGAACAAATGCAATAGGGGCATTACTTGGAACAAGCCTCCTTACACTTGCGTTATTCGAGTGCAATATTAATACAGATGCCTTTTCCATTTGGGCAGAGGAGGACTTGCTACCGAAACTTCCCTCTGAAAGTATTCTGGTTATGGATAATGCTTCATTCCATAAAAGCAAATCTATGCAAGAGAAGATCCACGCTGCAGGCCATACCTTGGAATATCTTCCTCCCTATTCCCCTGATCTAAACCCTATTGAACACAAGTGGGCACAGGCAAAGTCTAAGCGAAGAAAATATCAATGTGGAATAGACGAACTTTTCAAGGAGTACTGCATATAACTAATTTAAGTCACTTTAGCTATAGCTTTAAGAACTGTTAGATCAAAAAATGTATATATTTGTGTTTTTCTAGAATCAATAGAGCTGAAAGCGATTTGTATAGCAGCGATTTCAGGCTGTTTGTTTGCCCTAGCCTCACGTGCTCCTCTTTTAGAACTGAAACCAAAAGTCACCTTGAGTCAACTCACCCCTTTTGCCCTTGCAAGTCTCGCCATAGCAACTATTATAGCAGATGTTAATGTCAGGTGCATTCCTATCACGAAAAGTTTTATCAGGTGTCAAAAATCAGAATGCGTTAGAGATGACACCGGATGTTATTTCAATTTGATTGATAAGAGCTCCACTGATCAAGAACATAGGAATAAACAGATTGGTTTTTTAGGAACATCCTTTATCTCAATACTGACTATTCTTGTGGGAACCGTTGCCTATCGAGCAGGCCTGATTTTTAAGAAACCATCGTAAAGGGAAGCGTTATTGAGAGAGGTTTAAAGCTTAATGAAACGAAAATGTACGTTAGGGGTCCAAAAACCTGACCTGTAAGTCTTTTTTTTAAGTTGCATCAAATAGTTTCAATAAAGATCCCTGTAGCAAGCGATGACAAAGGATGCTGCACATTAATTCTGTTATCTTGGATTTTGCTTCTTATAATCCATAATTGCTGTTTGGGTTTACAAAATGAGTCCTTAGGGTTTTCTAAAAAATACTCTTTGAGTTAAGCTCAGGTATTAATTTAGGAGTTTAAGAATGCATCGTTTTTTATCTGGAATTGTTTTAATTATCTGCTTATTTTCTATACATATTGAAGGGAAAGAAACCGGAGCAAGTAACTCCATAGCTTATGGTAAGCGGTATCCAAGTTATAAAAGTACTCCAGGAAAACCTTTTTCACAGCCATTCATTGAAGTCGCCAAAGGATGCACTCCTGCTGTAGTCTTTATCAGGGCAGAAGGGGGAATGGAAAGTGGCTCTAACCAGATGTTCAATGATGACTTCTTTAATCACTTTTTCGGTGGACCTCCAAAACGGCCCCAACAACCTCAAGTAAGCCAAGGTTCTGGGTTCATCATTTCGAAAGAGGGCCATATCATGACCAACCTTCACGTCGTGAGGGGGGCCAAGAAACTGACTGTAACACTTCAGGATGGCACAAACCGTCAAGTATCGGCAACTTACATTGGTGGAGATAGCCATACCGATATTGCAGTGATTAAAATCGATGATGACTATGGGAATAATTTTCCCTTTCTGGAATTGGGAGATTCAGACGATTTAGAGGTTGGTGAATGGGTTGTAGCCATTGGAAACCCCTTCTCTTTAGAGGCAAGTGTTTCCGCTGGGATTATCAGTGCAAAAGGGCGCCAAGGACTCCAAATTACTGACTACGAAGATTTCATTCAAACCGATGCGGCCATTAATCCAGGAAACTCTGGAGGACCTCTAATTGACCTCGATAAAAAAGTTGTGGGAATGAACACCGCGATTGTTTCTCAATCGGGAGGCTACATGGGAATTGGGTTTGCAATTCCAAGCAATATTTTAATGAATATCAAGGAGCAGCTTGTTGAAAATGGTGTCGTCACTCGTGGATTCCTAGGGGTATCTCTACAACCCATAGATAGTGATCTTGCTGAAGCATTTGGAACAAGCGCCACTCAAGGAGCTCTTGTTGTCGATGTCGTAGAAGGATCTCCTGCCGAAGAAGCAGGCCTCAAACAGGGTGATATTATCACAAAGATGAACGGAATGTCCATGAAAGGACCTGGGCAATTGCGCAACGACGTTGTGCTTCTTCCTCCAGGAACTAAAGTGAATCTTACAATCAATCGCAACGGTAAAACAATGAATCTGCCGGTTACTTTGGGAACCTTTGGAGCAAACACTCTAGTGTCTAATACAACAGCATCAAAACACCTTGGGTTCTCTGTTGACAATCTCACCAACCAGAACATTCAACAATACAAATTCAATCAAGACGACAAAGGAGTCGTTGTTGTTACGGTTGAGGCAAACACTCCTGCCGATCGAGCAGGAATTAAGCCAGGATTCCTTGTGATGGCTGTGAATCACCGAAAAATCACCACTGTCACCGAGTTTAATGAAGCTCTCCAGAATGTAAAACCTGGAGAGAGGATTCTTCTTCTTGTACGCCAAGGACAAGTCATGAAGTTCTATACTCTTAAGGCTCAATAGAAATTTGCATAAGAAAAATGGTGAGACCCTGAAGGAGTTGCGCAAAACGCTGCTGCGAAAGAGGGTCTCCATTAAAGTCTAGCCACGTTGAATTAATCTCCAGTTGGAAAGCTTCGACCTTATGCCGATAAGCCCACTTTGTAATAGTCAGGTTCTTCGACGCTGAAAATACATTTGAGGAAAAGTTTGTGAGCCCCTCCTCGCGGAAACAAGCCGTAATCTTATTGAGTATGCGCTTTTGACAGGAAAGACCATGAAGGGTCCCATAATCAATGTCAAAGGGGCGAGATTGATGAGCACGATGCAAATCGATCACAAGTTTCGGTTTTATCTCATTGATGAGAGTACTTAAAGCTTTTTTATAGGCATTCTCGTCATCATTATTCGGGTCGCAGGGAGGATCTCCCGACGTATAGATCACCGTAGCATCTGTTAATCGATGAAGAAGAACAGCAAGTTCCCCTGTTCCCTGATCTGCGTACTTTCTATTCTTTCTAAAAACAGGGAATGCATGGGGGGCTGATAGGATCACTGGTCGCTCTCCTCTAAGGACCGTCACCCAACCTTCACCCTTTAATTTAAGATTCTGGGCCTCCATCACATGGCAGGGCTTTACCAAAGTCTTTTTATAGCAAGTCTCCTGTGAGCAGGTTGTCAGAAACGATAATGATGCAATGATAAACAGACGCATGACAAGGTATCTTGACATAGGCGCCTGATAGAGTTCAAGAGGTTCTGGTTCAAAAAACGCTTGGCTTCTGTAAAATTGAATTTTTCATGTGTTAGGTGAGAGGTCAAAATGAGAGATTCTTATACCATTCGTAAAAAATAACGTCATAAAATAGCCCACGGTCTTGAGCAGAGCCTTCTCACTCTGGGAGGAGCTAACAATTCCCAGACTTTATCTGAAATATCGTGGCGACGATGCGATGCTTTTCCCATAGAAAATTCCTTTGTTGCATTGGTATAAGACAGCAAAGTATATCAAATTCAAAATTTCTTGACGACACTATCTAGAACGCAAATATGGACGTCGATTTTTAGGGTTTTGTAATTACTTCATATACGAGCTTAGCATAGTCTCGAATCTCTTGCCACTGCTTACATTCGATAAGCTCGCCATCGTTGATTCCATATCCTGGGTCATTGGGTCTATTAGGGTCCTTTTTGAAGTCTTCGATCATTTTAGATAGCTTCTTGAGCACCTTGCATTGCTTATTTGTCACATCAAGCTTGTTATCTTCAGCACCATGTATGACTGTTATTACATCACATAGATACCTAGAGCACGTTTTCATGCAGTTTTCCTCGTCGTATAGGGGAAACTCTTTCCTCACCCAAAAGCGCTCTTGATACTCTTGTTTGGATATCGTCCAGATTTCTAAATACACGTTGATCAGGCAGTGCTCAAGACTCGTCTCAGGGATATGCTGGCGTCTTTTGAATTGCTCAATAAGAAAACTTGGGTAAATCTTTTTTTCTTCTTCATGAACTTCTTCAGTTGTTGCGTCTCTTTGCTTTATCTCTGGACGTTTTTCTCTTGGGGGGCGAGACTTTTCCCATGCATCGAGGTCGTCTCCTGTGATCTCCTCATATACGAGCTTGGCGTATGCTTGTATCTTATGCCATTTTGGATCAGCAATAATTGCAGAGTCGTTAAGGCCGTATCCTGGGTCGTCTGGAACTTCGTCATCTGCTTCAAAGTCTTTTATCATATCGTATAGCTTCTGTAGCACTTCTCGTTGCTTAGCTGTCATTTCAATCGTATAGTCACTGGTATCTAAAACAGCACGGGCATGTGGGAAAAAGGTCGAAAGCGTTTCCATATAGTTATCTCCCATCATAGGAGGCTCTTGCCTTACCCAGAAGCGCTCTTGGTATTCTGCATTGGAGATGACCCATGTAGTGCGAATGAGCTGTAAAAAATCGGTGATTTTAGTTGGGTTGTAAGGAATGCTTTTTCCTGTTGCTTCCTCAATTCTTATTTCTTCCCTAATCGATGCAAGACCTTTGACTATGAAAGGAGGGTACATTCTTTTATCTCTAGAAAGTCTGTTGTTCTCTTCCGAGATTTTTTCAGGTATCACTTTATTCCCACCCTTTGAATTGATAATTTTCTAAAGGAATATGAGTATTTGCAGCTGCTTCGTCTACCCATACTTCATCTGTGGTTAAGAATTTATTATTCTTACACTGAACCACATAATGGGTCTGCTGTCTCATAGTACCATTCATCTGTTTACCCTCAATAATCGCAGTCACTGGATTCTCTTTGCGTAGACCAGGGCAGATTCTGATCAGGAGGTTTTGTGGATTACTTGTTCCAGGCTTTCTAAATATTATACCGCCATTTTTATCTGCAAATTCCGCTACATATTCAGTGGGAAAGAGCTTTGGATTCTCAAAAGACTTAAATCCAGAATAATCTAAAACCCTACGTATTTGTAACTCTGAGAGGTTATCACCTGAAAACTCTCTTGTTAGTGACTCATAGAATTTTTTTGGTGTTTTAGCTACTCTCTTAAGACGATCAATTTTTGGAGAAGCAACTTTCCACCACTCAAGCTCTGGACCCTTGTTTACGTATGGTATATCGAAGGGTTTTATATATGTGATTTCCCTCTTGGAAAGACTTGCAACAGTCTTATCACTAACAAAACTACATCGTAGTATGCGGTTCTCTATCAACTGCCTACCCACTTCATGCCTAAAGGCTACCGTGGACAGTGCCCTGTCCTGTAGTGGACTAACAGTGCTCATAGATTTTAAAGCTCTAAATGCTTTCGGTATCGAACCTGCTGCACCACCAAAACCAAAACCAAAGGCCACCCCAGCTGCTTTATTGGTGTCATGAGCTTCTGCCATAACGAGGCCTACTACGCCGCCTTCACAAGCCATGCCCAGTACGCTAATGCCTTCTGCGACTCTTATGACCTTTCCAACACCTCCAAAAGAAATCATCTCACCAACGAACTCCCCAGCTCTTGCTCCGAAAGAATGAGGGTCCTTGATATGTACAAGCTTGTCATACTTCAATAGCGCGCTAGCCGAGAATCTTTTAAAGTGTTCTTTTGGACATTCAGCTCCGGACACGTCAGACATATCAGGAAGCATTAAGCTGCAGATGCCTCGGAGAATTTTAGCACCACCCTTTGGAATGCTTTTTGTGAAGTCGTTAACAGCAGCGCTTTTCACCGTCTTTAAAGCATCCATAGCAGACCTTGACTGGAGAGTTACATCGATTAATGCAAACTCCATAGATCCAGAAAAACCTGCCATTTGAAGTGGTCTATTATGCGCTGGTCTTATATCTACAGGATTACTCCTCCCAAGACTTCTAAGCTCCATTGGTGGCACTTGCACATTGTTTGCCAGACCTTGCCCCCAGTAAGCTTGATAATTCAAGGGGGCTTTAGGGCTATTATCTACAACAGGCGTTTGGTATTGCATGTTTTTGTTGAAGAGTTGGCCTTGTTGCATCGCCTGAACATTCTCCCACTGTCCTGCATTAGGCTCCCTTATCTGTGGTCTATTCGGAGGTGGAGGGGCTTGAGACAATTCTCTTGGCACATATCTATCTGAAGAGGTAGATGGATTCGTGGTATACAGCGGCATCTTAGTTGCAGATATTTCACCGCTTACTGCAACGTTTTCTTTTATCCAATTCCATGCTTTCCCTACTACTGTTTTGGGTTTCTTGGGCTTTTCAGGTTTAGATTCTGGAACTGGAATTCTCTCTATCCCTTGTAGACTATCTAGTGTCTTTTGGGCGTCATCTCTTTCTTCTATCGCCTTTGATAGATTCTCGTTTCCCTTGATGACTTTGCTCAATTCCTTAGTTGCAGAGTTGAATGCACCACAGGCTTTTTGATACTTTGCAAATTTCTCATTGAGGTATTTATTTGCTTCTGCAACACCAGCTTCTTTTTGTATGAGCTCATTTTGTGCTGCTTGGATCTTTAGAGCATGTTGCTTGCTGTCTTCTTGCTGCTGTAAGTCTGCCAGAGTTGGTTCTTGCTTGGGGTATTTTTCTTGTTCTTCTGGAGTAAGTTCTCCGTCAACTTTTGGTTTAGGAGCTTCCTTGAACTTTTGGTCAACGTACTGCTTAATGTAGTGACTTTGAACATCTCCATTGGATATCAATGCTCTTGCGATGCGTATGTCAAGCGGCGTTGTCTCATCTGTCTCAGGAAGCTGATTAACAGCCTCAGCTACGCTAAAACCTAGTACTTGGCAGACTAGCTTTTTCTTATCTTGCGTTAATGCGCCTTTGAGTACAGATCCACCAAGGTTTCTTAAGGCAGACTCTCCTTTTCCTGTCTTTTCTGCTCGAGTTGCTAGGTCAAGAAGATCAACACCAAGAGCCGTTCCTAGATCCCAGGAATTTCTTCCCATTGCGCTACCAAGACCAAAGCCTCCAAATAGCTTTAAGACTTGCACTGCCTGATCTTTTCCTTCAGGGTCGATTGTATTGCCAAAAGAGTTCATTGCCGTTTTTGCTGCTTGTCCAATTACTAAGCTTGGATCTCCCGTTATAAAGGATAACCCTCCAGAGATCAAGGCACTACATAGATCATCTTTTAGCTCGTTTCTATGTTTATTTGAGAGCTGATGATCTCGTATCTTTTGCTGCTCAGCGTAGTGCTTTGCTGCTGTCCAGAGTGCTATCGCTCGAGTGAGATCTTCCTTTGTGAGTCTTGGTCTTTCGATGCTTTCTTTAGAGGGGGATTGCTTGAGATAGATCTTAACCTCTTCAATGTCTTTCTTGAGCCACTCTGATACCAATAGGCTGCTGAATATCTCCTTCAGTGCTTTCATGCATTTGGGAAATAATCTAGGAAATATGGAAAACTCTCGCAAACAGGTATCGTGAGTATCTAGTTGAAATACATCTCCAATCTTTTGTCCTGCTTTATTCAGAGATTTTATAAGCTGCCCCTTCAGGCCATACTCTTCTTCAAGGATCTTCTTGAGCTCAAGAATCACTTCTTCTGTTGGTTGATGATAAGTACAGTGGATATCTGAAAAGTCTCCAGCATCTATGGTGTATTCGACTTTTTCACTCACGTCTGCATAGCCTCGAAAATGATCAGCTAACAAAATAGATGCTTCTTTAGCTAAGTTGTTAACACCACGTATCTCACGGAAGAAATCAACAAAAACCTTTTGAAAGCGCTCATCTTCCTGCTGCTTTCCCAAAACAAAGAAATAACTTTCTTGA
Source organism: Candidatus Neptunochlamydia sp. REUL1 (assembly GCF_963457595.1). GTDB lineage: Bacteria > Chlamydiota > Chlamydiia > Chlamydiales > Simkaniaceae > Neptunichlamydia. The sequence continues at coordinate 1,560,753 of NZ_OY735137.1, read as the reverse complement.
ATCTTCCTATTGATTGTTGTCTGCAGGGTTTTCATGTGCTGTGTATTGGCAGATATCCTCTGTTGAGGGCTCGGATACCAGGGATCTATAGAGTCAAATAGCTCTTGATACTTTGCTTCTGGAAGTCTTAGTGGTAAATGTCTTGCCGGAGGAGAGTTTTCTGGAGAACTAGATGCAGAACTATAACCGCATGACTTGTCACTAGAGATGGAGCTTATGGAGCTTGCTGATGGACTTGATGGAGGCCGGAAGTCCTGCGGTGGTCTAAGATGTGTTAAATTCTGCATCGGCTCATGCTACTAGTTTGATCAAGATGCCATAAGAGCTTAATCGATAGCGGTTATCTAGTCAAAGATTTACAACCACATATCAAAAAATTCCCATATTCTATCTAGATAGTGTCGTCATGAGATAGAAGCCCAAAGAGCGATACAACGAATTTGCACTGCAGCTATGAATGAAGCTGTGTTTTTGGCATATCGAGTGGCTATTCCACGCCATCGTTTTAGGTGGAGAAAAGCATTTTCTACAAGGTGTCGAAGCTTATATAGTTCTTTATCAAATTCTCTCCATTTTTTGCGATTTGACCTCAGAGGAATGACTGGATTTATGCCTTGACTCATAGCTAAAATATTTCGTTTTAGTTATAATTTTTTGAATGACATATTCGCTAGATTTTAGAAAAAAAGTTCTATCGATCCGGAGCAAAGAAAAATTAAGCTTTGTCCAAGTAGCAAGACGCTTTGGAGTAAGTGTAAATAGTGTGTTTCTCTGGTCTAAGAGGTTAGAGCCGAGGCGCACTAAAATCAGACCTGCAATAAAGATTGATAGAGCGATCTTGATGGAGGATATCAAGAAATACCCTGATGCCTTCAAATATGAACGAGCACATCGTCTCAACGTAAGCACTTCAGGCATTCGGTGTGCCATGAAGAGGTTAAGAATTAGCTATAAAAAAAACGCTCAACCATCCCAAGGCCTGCGAAACAAAAAGATAAATCTTTCAAGGAAAAATCGCAGAATATAAACCTTTGGGAAAGCCAATTGTGTATATTGAACACAATTGGGCACAGGCAAAGTCTAAGCGAAGAAAATATCAATGTGGAATAGACGAACTTTTCAAGGAGCACTACTTATAACTAATTTAAGTCACTTTAGCTATATCATAAGCTTTATCGGCGAGCAAATGCTCTGCTGAAATACCTTGGATCAAGAAACTTGCTTGAGTGCTGTCATGAGTGGTACCTTGCGTAACAACAATTCGGACTGGCATACCATGCGCATCCACGGCCAAGTGTATTTTTGTGTTAAGCCCCCTTTTGTCCGACTCATGTCTTGATTACCGCCTTTAGCTCCCGATGCATGAGGGTGCACCATGAGCCATTCATAGTCAGGACCTTCCACTAAACATTCAAGCAACGCTTCCCAAATTCTAGCATCCCGCCAACGACAAAAGCGACGGTGAGTGTTTTTCCAATCTCCATAATCAGGTGGTAAGTCTCTCCAAGGAGAGCCTGTTCGAAGAATCCAGAAAACAGCGTTAATGAACAGACGGTTATCTTTTGCTACGGCGCCCCAACCCCCTTTTCGACCTGGCAGGTGAGGAGCTAACAATTCCCAGACTTTATCTGAAATATCGTGGCGACGATGCGATGCTTTTCCCATAGAAAATTCCTTTGTTGCATTGGTATAAGACAGCAAAGTATATCAAATTCAAAATTTCTTGACGACACTATCTAGTCTAAGCATAGTGTTATTCTCCTATTTTGAGCTTCAGGTTCAAAAATACAAAAGAAAATCTATGCTGCTTTCATCAAGCTTTTTACGTCAATTAATTACTTTAGTAAAATCAAAAGATCACAGATAAGCCAACACAGCGCGATTAAACACCTTGTGGGGTGGAGAGCTTGAAAAAACTACTTGTTGTGGAGGCTAAAGGAAAGCAGGGAACAAGAAATGACCTTAAAGAAGATGTAAAGAACATTGGACACAATTGCGGGCGAAGTAAAGACGAGAGATCAGAAAGAATAGATCGCAAGCTTTCAGAAGTTATCGGGGTGTTCAGTACACCGTTGATAATAAAGACGATGGAAGTGGATCGGTCTCCCGGAAGACAGAAGCTCCAAGCGGAACTCCATTGCATCTCTCCCATAAATCTTATCCTCTAAACACAGTTCATTGAAAATACCCTCCAAACTCGATAATGCCCAAAGAATAAAACATCTGAAAATCGAGTGGCCAATATGAGCAATCAAGAAGAAACAAAACCTGTGGTTTTCCAGGGCATCGGAATAAAATCGTTTATTTTTAAAGAAAAGTATTTAACAATCTGTTGTGATCTATTTTTGATCACCAAACCCAAGGAGATAAGAATGTCTATTTCAGTACAAAACATGCCACAAAATCACACATTTTTGATTGAGATGACTACGCAGTCACCAAGTAAAACAGTCTTAATTAATCAAGGTTCTGAAGGGCTGAAAGTAGGCGTCAAGACAGCAGAAGGAGCGGAAAAACAAATCCCAAGATACATGCTTCAAGGACTTCCTAAAGCAAAAGAAGTACCACAAGCATTTTTCGAGCAGTGTCACGCTACTGTTAGTGAAAATTCCGTGAGGTTTAATGGTAGATTGAAAGGTGGGGGAGGTAGCGATCGTGATATTTCAGAAGTAATAGATGCTATTGAACAAATGGATATATGCGATTTTGTTGATTCACAAAATGATGCACCAGATTTTTCAGGCTTCGCTTGTGAAGAAACTGAAGCTGCTATAGCGGATTGTATCGATTCTTGTGATAGATCCGATCAAGACGATAGCGGTGCCCCATTTGGTTATGATGGAGATAGGAATATTGAGTGTGTCCGAGAAGATCGAGAGACAGTGAGAGAAAGTTCTGAGAGAGTGTTTAGCGATAGTACCGCTTCAGCAATTGGATCATATGCAGGTTTGATTGCACAAACTGCCTCTGAGAGATATTTGGGTAATCCAATTCAGGCTGAACTCCATGGTACTGCAGCAGGCTCAATAGCTGAAAAAATAGCATCTTCAATGGTATCAGAACGCACCTCAACCTATTCTGATGGTTCTCAAAAAACGAGCAATGCAACAGGAACTAGAACGACATACTCAGACTCAAAAGGAAATCCCATTTTTTCTGAGCATCGAGATCTTCAAGACGGAGATTTTGGATATTCAAACTACCATAAAAATGGACTAGAAAGAGAAAGAACTTTCATAACAGACTCAGGAACCCATACTGTGACTTATGATAAAAAAGGGGGGAAAACAAACCAGTCATTCAAAGGTAATAATGACTGTAATATTTCATAAAAAATTAGGACAAAAGTGGATCGGTCTCCTGGGAGGTTGAAAAATTAAGCATTATCTTCTAGATGTAGCTAAACGTAAACTTATTATTTTAATGTCTTTGCAAAAGACAAGATATCAAACCACAAGAAGGGATGGTATTCGACGCGGAGCGTTTTTAAGGATTTAGGTTTCGTTGTTTGTAGGCTTCGACATTTCTAAATTCAGATGAAGCGCGATATAGCTAAAGTGACTTAAATTATTTATAGGCAGTGCTCCTTGAAAAGTTCGTCTATTCCACATTGATATTTTCTTCGCTTAGACTTTGCCTGTGCCCACTTGTGTTCAATAGGGTTTAGATCAGGGGAATAGGGAGGAAGATATTCCAAGGTATGGCCTGCAGCCTGGATCTTCTCTTGCATAGATTTGCTTTTATGGAATGAAGCATTATCCATAACCAGAATACTTTCAGAGGGAAGTTTCGGTAGCAAGTCCTCCTCTGCCCAAATGGAAAAGGCGTCTGTATTAATATTGCACTCGAATAACGCAAGTGTAAGGAGGCTTGTTCCAACAGGGACTTTTCATAAAAAAGACTTTACAGAGATGTCGTTGATTAATATTCCAAGTAGTTTAATAAGATAGCTATCGTTCCACCCAGCTAGCCGCCGTCTCTTTGCTATCCCTTTTGCTCCCTTTGCATCTACCTGAAGTATCGACTGCGCCATTCGCCGAAAAACCGCAAAATTCTCAGGGGCATTACCCGTGCTTATACAACAGGCATCTTCTTTGAAAACTACGTCCATCATCCAATGAAGATGGTTCTCTATTCCCCAGTGCCCTCGCACTAGCTTTATCGCCTCCTGAGGAATTAAAGAAAGGCTTGAGATGTAGTGACGTTTTTCTACGCTAACTTTCCCCCTAACTTCTCGTCTTGAAGTTACTTCGATAAGAGTCTTTAAGTCTTGCCACTCTTCTCGACAGTCTAACCATTCTAGGTTACTGGCTACAGCAACTTCTCGCTCCTCGATTCTTCCATGAGCTTTTTCAATTTTCTTGGCCCTAGCACACTCTGCCCCTTCATATTCAACCTCCCTTGCCTGATCGAAGAAGTTTTGGGCTTCATCATGTAAAGTTCCTTGGTTGCCTTTTAGAGCTATCACGTAATCGCCTCCTGCCCTGCGAATGTCTTCCACAATTTTTTTCTGACAGCCTGCAGCGTCAATAGTGATAATTGATCCTTTGATATCTATGGCTTTTATCAATTCTGGAATGGCAGTAATTTCATTTGATTTTTCCTCTGTTTTGACTTGGCCTAGCAACAAACTTCGACCTGTTTCCCAAGCCGAGACAAGATGAACTGTTTGCTTGGATGCCCCATTGAGCCTTTTACCATCGATTGCGATAATTTGCTTTTTCACTTCAACAGGAAGAGCTTTCATCCATCGAATGAAAGTCTCTTGTAATTTTTGGGGGTTTAGCATAACGAGAAGCCACCAAAACACTGTATAGCTGGGAGGTTTTTTGATTCCAAGAAGCCGTTGGAATAAGCTGATTTTTGTACATGCATACTCATGAATATGGATGATAGCATTAGCCCCAGCTATGACCGCTGCTAAGATAATGACTAGTAGGGCAACCAACGGATACGACAAGTTATCTTTAGCACGTGGATCTTGGATATCTTTGAATTCTATTTCTATGGACTCAATGAAGGCTTGCTGATCTAGGAGTTGATCTACTTCAGAATAGAACTTGGCCACTTGTTTCTTTGACATAAACACCTCTAAGTTAATCAGAAGTGTTATCTTCTGTTAAATCTTAGTCAATGTCAAAACTTTTTCATGAAAAGTCCCTGCTTGTTCCAAGTAATGCCCCTATTGCATTTGTTCTTCCTTTTGCTCCCCAATCATGAGTGCCAAAACATCGTTGTCCTATTTTGGAGTAATCGTGGGTGCGGGGCATATCATGGGCAAACCCGCTTTCATCAATATGTACAATTGGCTTTCCCAAACGTTTATATTCTGCGATTTTTCCTTGAAAGATTTGTCTTTTTGTTTCGCAGGCCTTGGGATGGTTGAGAGTTTTTTTTATAGCTAATTCTTAACCTCTTCATGGCACACCGAATGCCTGAAGTGCTTACGTTAAGACGATGTGCTCGTTCATAGTTGAAGGCATCAGGGTATTTCTTGATATCCTCCATCAAGATCTCTCTATCAATCTTTATTGCAGGTCTGATTTTAGTGCGCCTCGGCTCTAACCTCTTAGACCAGAGAAACACACTATTTACACTTACTCCAAAGCGTTTTGCTACTTGGGCAAAGCTTAATTTTTCTTTGCTTCGGATCGATAGAACTTTTTTTCTAAAATCTAGCGAATATGTCATTCAAAAAATTATAACTAAAACGAAATATTTTAGCTATAGGAAGAAGTTGCGGAGGCTTTTCTTAAAAGATTCATGGAAAAGTAGATGCGTTGGGAATGCCTTTAGGGTTTATTATTACTGCAGGTCAGCAATCTGATATTGGCCAGGGAGAAGCTCTTTTAGGAAATGATTACTGTGATTTTTTGCTTGCTGACAGAGAATATGATAGCGATCCATTTAGGGAAATCTTAGTAGAGAGAGGAATTACTCCGGTAATCCCTGGAAGAAAAAGTAGGAAAGTAACCATTCAGTATGATGAGCACACGTATAAAGAACGAAATGCTGTCGAAAGGTTCTTTGGACGCATTAGGGTGTGTCCCTGAAGTCCTCTCCAAGGAGTTGTGCCTAGATTTTCTCATCTGTTGACGTGTGGAGATTGATAGCAACTTGGTAAAGTTGTTGAGATCAAACACAAATACAGATGGGGAAAGGTGGGCCAAATCCTGGAAAGGAAGTTTAGGGACACGCCCTAAAGAGTTTTGAAGAATTGCAACACGTTATGATAAAACAGTTTGTATATTTAAAGGAGCGCTCTTGTTTGCTTCGATCATCATGTGGTGTAAACTCTGAGGACAGAGCCTAACACATGAAAAATTCAATTTTACAGAAGCCAAGCGTTTTTTACACCAGAGCCCTTTTATGCCCCTTTTCTCATAAGGGGTTTTGTGTTTTAATGGTTGTTATGAGCCAAAAAGAATACCTATCATTAATTGAGGATACCCTATCGTACGTTCGACAACTGCAGCCAAAGATTGAAAGGAAGGAAACAGAGGTAGAGCTTCCCCCACCTCCGAAACTCACAAAACCTCTTCCTAAACCGAAAGCTAACCCTATTCCCCACGTCCCCCAACCATCTCCGACACCAAAAAAGAAAGAGCACAAGAATGTGTTTTTTGAATTGGAGCCCCCTCCTATCCCTCGGACAGAAGCAAATCTAACCATGCGAAAAATCTTGAAGGAGCTTGATTCCGAGCTCTACTTGCATGAAAGCATTCCCAGTGATCATAAAGCCAAAAGAATCAAAGAAGCATGGAAAGAAAAGCGGGATACCCCAGAAATCCCCATCCTTTTTCAGGGACAAAAGTATCGTTCATTTGTGACCAAGATTGCCAAGGCTATCGACATCCTTTACGGTTCCTGCCGCATCGTCGAAATCGAACTCACAAAGAAGTGGGACCTCTTTTTAGAATCAGAAAGCCTCAAGTTGATCATTGCTCCAGATACCATGATTTTTGGAACAAAAGAGCTTCTTCCTTTCTATCAAGAAAATCCTCAGCAAAAAACGCGAAAGCTTGGAAAGATTCCCCTTCTTCTTCTTCCAGATCTTTCTCTCTACTTCAAAGATCCCTACCTTAAGAGAGCTCTTTGGAACGTGATTAAGTCCGCCCTTAGCTAAGCAACCCCAACGACCAAATAATTTCTTTACATTCATTTGAAAGTAGAGTACCTTTTTCTCCAAATTTTTAGGAGGTTCTATGTCACATGTTAAATTTTTCGAAGGTTACCATGGGTTTGAAAACCAAAGCCTAGCTCATGAAAAATGGTTACGTGAGCAACGCCCTATTCAATATCGGTATAATGACAGTATTTACACAATCGCCATAGAACGAGAAAGAGATCCTAGAAAAAATCAGGTCGTCCTCTTGGTAAAATGGCACTTAGAAAATGGAGAACTCTCACAATGCAAGTATGTATCAGAAGCTAAAGAGATTTACTTTGCTACCCGCCAGGTCGCACCTTTAACTTGGGATAGAATCATCCTCGATGGGGAAAAAGTTAGCTACAGACCCATTCGATTTCATATTCCCGATCAAACATCTTACAAAAAAGATTTCATCGTCTTTATTGCTCTGATCTACCTCGCAACCTACTCTCTTAATAAAGCACACAATCACTTCTTTCCTAAAAAACCAATAATACCGCCTAGGAAAAAAATCCAGCGTAGGATTTAATAGGAGGATATGTATGCAGCTGTCATTTTAGATAAAGGATTAGACCTCCCCCTTGACTATGCCCTTATTGAAAAGGTTTCGGTGGGAACGCGAGTTCTTGTCCCCGTGCAAAGCTCCCTTAGAAAGGGAACAGTTGTCGCGCTAAAGGATACTCCTTCTGTCGCCAAAGTGCAGCCCATAAAAGAGATCTTGTCTGAAGAAGCTCTAATCGGACCTGATCTCTTTCGCCTTGCCGATTGGATGAGCCGATACTATTGCACCTCGTTTCGAAAAATTCTGAAGGTTCTTCTTCCTGCAACCATTCGAAAAGAAACGCAGGAGAAAGAGCAACTTTTTGTCCGTCGACTTCTCCCTCCCAAAAAGCTCGCAACGTTGACTATTTCGCTCAGAGAAAATCACCCCTCCCAAGCAAAGGTATTAGATGCACTTATAAAAAGACCTAAGGGAATTCTTTTAACAGAATTATTAGAAGAGTCTGGAACTTCTCGAAGTCCAGTGACAACTCTTGAAAAAGATGGAATCCTAAAGATCGATAAATTGCAGATCAATCGCTCTCCATTGGAAGATATGGAGTTTTTCCCTACAAAGCCAAAAGTGCTCAGTGATGAACAGCAAATAGCCTTCGACAGAATCATTAAAAACTTAAAAAGCTTTCAGACACACCTGATTCATGGTGTAACAGGAAGCGGCAAAACTGAAATCTATCTGCAAGCTATCGCGAAGGCGCGCAAACAGGGGCTGGGAATTATTCTTCTTGTTCCTGAAATTGCCCTCACTTCTCAAACAATCGAAAGACTAAAGTCTCGTTTTACCGAAAAAATGGGAATCCTCCATCACCGCTTAAGCGATGGGGAACGTTTTGACATTTGGCATGGAATCCGCAAAGGAGACATCCAAATCGTTGTAGGAGCCCGTTCTGCAATCTTTAGCCCCGTGAAAAATCTGGGACTGATCATCGTTGATGAAGAGCATGAATCCTCTTACAAACAGACGGATGAAGAGCCGTGTTACCATGCTCGTGATGTAGCAATTATGCGGGGGAAATTCTCGAGTGCAACAGTGGTTCTAGGCAGCGCTACACCCTCTCTTGAAAGTTATGCAAATGCAAAGGCGGGAAAATACACACTATCTACCCTCATGAAGCGAGCAAAAAATGCTTCCCTTCCTGAGGTCAAAGTCGTCGATATGAAGACAGAGTATGCAAAATCAGAGGGATTCACCCTCTTTTGCTCCCAGCTCATCGATGCGATTAAACTCCGCCTAGAAAAAGGGGAACAGACTCTCCTCTTTTTAAACAGGCGGGGTTACCACGCCTTTCAGATGTGTGCGGGATGCGGAGAAATCGTAAAATGCCCTCACTGCTCAGTCAGCCTTACATTTCACAAAAAAACAAACCACTTGGCATGCCATTTATGCTCTTACGTGATTGCACCTCCCCCTACAGAATGCCCCCTTTGCAAAGAGGTTGCAACATTGCACTTTAAGGGGGTTGGAACTGAGCAAGTAGAAAGAACGCTTCACGCCCTTTTTCCCGATATCCGAACCCTTAGGATGGATGCTGATACCACTCGACACAAAGGAAGCCACGACCTCCTCTTTAAACAGTTCCGCTCAGGAAAAGCCGATGTTCTGATTGGAACACAAATGATCGCTAAAGGACTTCACTTTCCTGCTGTCACCCTTGTCGGTGTGCTGAACTCAGATGGAGCTCTGAACCTCCCTGATTTTCGCTCTGGTGAAAATGTCTTTCAACTTCTGACACAAGTTTCAGGAAGGTCAGGACGCGGCGACCTAAAGGGAGAAGTGATTGTTCAATCCTCCCTAAAAGGACATCCTATTTTCCAGCATGCCTCAAAAGAGGATTATAAAACATTCTTCAATGAAGAAATGGAAGCGCGAGAACTCTTTGCTTTTCCCCCTTTTTCGCGCCTTACTAAGCTGATCTTTTCAGGGAAAAATGAGGGCCATGTGAAACAGATTGCGGATACATTTCATAGAGCCCTTCTGAAAAACCTCCCCTCAGACTTTACCCTTTATCCCGTTATTCCCTGCGGCTACGCTAAAATCAAAGACAACTTCCGCTTCAAGCTTCTCATTAAGGGGACCAAGCCCCTCCTGCTTTCCTCCATTCTAATGCAACTGCGCCTTGAAACGCACCTGCCCCGCTCGATCCGTCTCCTTGTCGACGTCGATCCCACCTCAATCTTTTCTTAAAACCGAGTTAAGGTAGCAATCTAGGCTATAAGCAAAAGTTTTTTTTCTCTAGATATTAGTGAAAATTTCCGTTATTATGGACTCAAAAACATCCATGGGCCTTATGAATTTTTACATCGAACCTTCAGTTATTGAAAAATACCCAGAATTGAAAGTGGGAATCCTCATTTTAAAGGGAATTGAAAACAAAGGGAGTGCTGAAGAAATTTCAGAGCTTATGGATGCCACCTTTGGGAAGGTAAAGGCTCACTTTGAAGGTAAAGAGCTCACGAAGGAGCCCAAAATTGCTGATTGGAGGGAAGCTTATAAAGCATTTGGATACAAACCTGCCTCTTATCGATGTTCCGCTGAAGCTCTCTTGCGACGGGTCATTGGCGGTAAAGAGCTCCCAAGCATCAACCCTGTTGTCAACTTATATAACCTTATTTCTGTAAAGTATAGCCTCCCTGCCCGAGCCGACGATTTGGACCATATCAATGGCGATATTCGACTTGCGATGGCGAAAGGAGGAGAATCTTTCACAACCCTAGGATCCCGCGAAGAATCACAAGCTCAAGAAGGTGAAATCATTTACCGCGATGATTTTGAAATCTTGTCTAAAGCATGGAACTGGAGAGAGTGTGATAAGTCTAAAATCACCGAAGAGAGCAACAATGTCTCCCTCGTTATTGAAGGACTCGAACATACGCGCCCAGGTGGAATTGTAAAAGCGTTAAAAGAACTCAGCGCACTTATTCAAAAATATTGTGGTGGAAAGGCAGAGCTTTATTATCTCGATAAAGAAATTTCTAAAATGTGCGATGGTTCAAACCTTGAAAATCGCATGATTACCGTCGATATTCCTGAACCCGACTACCACTCCCACGAGTCATTTAAAACGCGTAAACAAAAGCTCAAAGAGATTCGCGATATGGGAATGGACCCTTACCCTCATAAGTACAAGCCGACCCATCAGATGCGCGCCCTGCAAGACAAATATGAAGACTCGACGGTTGGAGACAGTGAAACAGCGGGAACTGGAACAACCGATCTTGTTCGGGTTGCAGGCCGTCTTGTTCTCTTCCGTGCCATGGGGAAAAATGCATTCTGCCAAACCCAAGATGAGACCGGGCGGATCCAAGTCATGTTTAACAAAGATCAGACCGAAGTCATCGGCCTTCCAGATGGAGAATCCCCCCTTAAGTTCATTGAAAAGAAACTTGATCTCGGAGATATTATCGGCATCGAAGGGCACCTCTTCCGTACCCAGAAAGGAGAGCTGACCATCTTTGCAAAAAAAGCTATCCTTCTATGTAAAACCCTCCTTCCCCTCCCTGACAAGCATGCCGGACTCACCGACAAAGGGACCCGCTACCGAAAAAGATGGCTCGATTTAATTACAAACCCCGAAGCCGTTACGCGTCTGAAAACACGAAGTTTTCTCGTATCAAAAATCCGCCGCTATATGGAAGATCTTGACTTCATGGAAGTCGAGACCCCCGTTCTTCAAAACATTTACGGCGGCGCAGAAGCACGTCCCTTTGTTTCGGAACTCAATGCTCTCCACCAGACGATGTATTTACGTATTGCCATTGAAATTTCACTAAAAAAGCTTATCGTTGGAGGACTCTCTCGCGTTTTTGAAATTGGAAAAGTCTATCGGAATGAAGGAATCGACCGAACGCATAACCCTGAGTTTACCATGCTCGAGTCTTATGCAGCTTATTGGGACTATGACGACGTGATGACCATGACCGAAAACCTATTCGCCTACCTTGCCAAAGAACTCTATGGAACAACTGAAATTGGAATGCGCAAGGATAAACAAGGAAATGAACATCTTATCGATCTTAAAACTCCTTGGAATCGGCTCTCAATGAAAGATGCCATTAAAAAATATGGAAAAGTCGATCCTGATAAACTTTCAGATAGCGATATGAGAGCAAAACTCAAAGGAAAGATCGAAGATGAAAAACTTAAAAACGCTCCTCGTGGAAAACTCATTGCATTTCTCTTTGAGGAATTTGCAGAACATCATCTGATCCAGCCCCATCACATCGTCGACCATCCCATTGAGACCACTCCCCTCTGCAAACTCCACCGCAATCCCAAGCTCCGCGAAGAAAAGTTTGTCGAACGCTTTGAATCCTTTATCCTTGGTTACGAGTTCTGCAATGCCTATTCAGAGCTTAACGACCCCGAGCTTCAGCGGCAGCTCTTAGAAGATCAAAACAATCTCCGTGAGGGAGGCAACGACGAGGCAAATCCTATGGACGAAGAATTTATTGAAGCGATCTGTCAAGGAATGCCCCCGACAGGAGGGCTTGGAATCGGCATTGACCGTCTGACAATGCTCTTCACGGACGCCTTTTCTATTCGTGATGTCGTTTACTTTCCCATGATGCGTCCTGAAGAGTAGACTACACTACCATCAATTTACACCTGAAAGATGATTTGTCGGACACTCGAAACTCAAATCATTATGCTGAACTGAAGAGATCGGTGATTCAGGACGGATAGGAGATAAAATCGTTTGAATAAGTTCTGAGACTTCCGGGTTATTGACAAGCTGTTCCACAGTCAGTTTATAGCGATATGACCAGTTTTTTTGCTTGCTTAATGGGGAGCACTACAAGACTTTTAAAAAAACTTCTCAGAAAAAGTAGTTGAGGCATTGCCAGCAGGAGTAGAAATAGAGTCTGTTGATATTTGGTTCCAAGATGAGGCTAGAGTGGGGCAAAGAGGCACTGTAACCCGTACATGGGCCAATAAAGGAACACGTCCTCGGCTCGCACGTCAGCAGCAATTTGAATACGCTTACATATTTGGAGCTATTTGCCCCGTCAGAGATGAAGCTGTAGGCCTTGTAATGCCAGCTGTAAATACAGAAGCAATGCTTGTGCATCTTGAGCACATTTCCATGAAGATTCCTGAAGGAAGGCATGCAGTTATTGTGCTGGATAGAGCTGCTTGGCATACAACAAAGCGACTTAAAAGGTTTAGCAACATAAGCCTTCTACCGCTTCCTCCGGTTTCTCCAGAGTTGAATCCAACAGAACAAGTATGGCAAACGCTTCGAGATGAACATCTAGCGAATCGCTGTTATGAAGATTATGATGCGATTACAATGGCCTGCTGCGATGCATGGAATGCATTTGTTGACACTCCAACCAGAGTGAGAAGGCCAAGAAAATGAGGAGTTTAAAAGAATGAAGAAATTTGACGAAGAATTCAAAGCCAATGCAGTTCGTTTAGTCAGAGAAGAAAGGATGAAAATCAAAGACGTTGACCTTGCCCCGAAAAAGTGGACGGATATGATATAGACTTTTCAAGAAAATGAGGAGTTTAAAAGAATGAAGAAATTTGACAAAGAATTCAAAGCCAATGCAGTTCGTTTAGTCAGAGAAGAAAGGATGAAAATCAAAGACGTGGCACATGATTTAGGAATTGGTAAATCAACGCTTAGCTACTGGTTATACCTCCTACAAAATTGGGGGAAGACCACTTTCTATATCTTTTCGACATAAGGGACAATTAAACTTCTGATCAGACCACTCTTTGATGCAAGACATGTGATACACATGACCACACCCCAACGCTGTAGGCATTTCCCTCATATCATAAACATGGAAAGAAACATCATCTAAGCAGATACTGCAAGTGTGTTTTTGGTCAGTCGGTGACAGCTGAAAGTTGCTCCTTCAGGAACCACCCAAAAATAGTCGGGGGGGGGGGGTGATAGAAGTTTGCCAGAACCTTTCCAACACTTTAGGAGCTTTCCTTCTCTGCTTCTTTAATCATTCTTTCATAAGCTTTTTGTTGTTCGGGAGTTCTCTGCTTTGCCGCTAACATATCCTTTGCTTTTTGAAGAGTTTCCATCGCTTCATCAAAGGTAAATTCCCAGTAATTGGTTTTTTCACTGTTATAAAATCTTGTTACAAAATTATGCGGCACTTCTGCAGACACTTCTAGCCATTGTTCATTTTTATAGTATACTTCCACTATAAGTTCTTCTCTATGCGGCATATCGCAAATAATTATTTTATAATCTTCTTTACTCATTATGTTCCTCTTGGAGGTTCTAAAAATCCAATCATTTTTTTTCCATCCTTGGTAAATCTGGCGCCATACTTCCCAGGAATAAAAACATCTAATACTTCAAAGTTCAGGCTTTTGGGTTTTTCTATAGAAGTCACTTTTTCTGGATGATTCAATATTTCATCTAAATATTTTTGTCCTTGAGCATTCACTTCTTTAACATTGCCTGTTGGCTTTGGGAAGCTTGAGTTTGGGCGTTCAGAATGTTTTTGTAAAGCTCTCCCAGCCTTAGAAATACCTTCTTTTCCTTTATCAGACAGCTGACCAGCTTTACTCATGTCGCTAATAGAAATAACTCTTGCTTTGCCTCTTTCAAGAAAAGAAATATAGCTATTATTCCCACTGGTATTAGTAGGAAACACTGACCTAATTTCTCTAGCAGCCAACTTCATGGCAGTCTTATCGGTAACGAACCCACTCCTATAGAATGGCTGTTGCATGGCCTCGATTGCTCGGATCTCTTGGCTGAAGGCTTCGGGCTTGATGGTCAAGGCGCGATCGATAAGGGGTGTTGGTGCATGGGTTCTGAAAAGAAGCTTTATGGCCTTTCCTGTTCCGGCTCCTCCGATAAATCCAAAAGCCACTCCAGCCACTTTGTTGGTGTCATGGGCTTCAGCAACAACGGCTCCAATAAAACCTCCTTCGCAGGCCATACAGAAGATGGAAATCCCCTCTGCAACACGGATGACTTTTCCTATGCCTCCGAGGGCAATCATCTCTCCAACAAATTCTCCGGCTTGTGCACCGAAGCTATTAGGGTTTTGTATCTCTACGATCTGATCATATTTTTGAAAGACATGATTAGCCACTCTCTTAAAATGCGCTTTAGGACACTCTGCACCCTTGATATCTGACATATCGGGGAGCATCAGACTCATAATCGCTGTGGCGATTTTCATTGGTCCTTTGGCCGTGGATGCGCATGGTATGCCAGTCCGAATTGTTGTTACGCAAGGTGCCACTCATGACAGCACTCAAGCAAGTTTCTTGATCCAAGGTATTTCAGCAGAGCATTTGCTCGCCGATAAAGCTTATGATAGTGACGCAATTATATTGCAAGCCGAGAGTCAGGGCATAAATCCAGTCATTCCTCTGAGGTCAAATCGCAAAAAATGGAGAGAATTTGATAAAGAACTATATAAGCTTCGACACCTTGTAGAAAATGCTTTTCTCCACCTAAAACGATGGCGTGGAATAGCCACTCGATATGCCAAAAACACAGCTTCATTCATAGCTGCAGTGCAAATTCGTTGTATCGCTCTTTGGGCTTCTATCTCATGACGGCACTATCTAGCACACTCTAGCTCATAAGTCTAAATCACTCTCATTTAGTTCTTCATATTCCACATTTAGCCCTTCATTTAGAGATAAAAAACACCTTCCATTTTTATGCAAAATCTCCAGACATTTTTTCTCTTGGTCTAAAATGTTCACTGAAAAACAACTTTTAAAATGCAAACTCGTTGTGACTGCTTCTCCATCCATATAAACAGTAATAGCAGCTTTTTCTTCATATATAGAAAGCATTAAAGTCAAAAAAAACTTATTTTTATAATTTGATTTAAACCAATAAAACCCTTCTTCTTCATTAGAGCAGTCACGTAATTCATCAAAAAAAATAAGTAATTCTGTTATATCTACTTTCATCTTTTTCCTCCTGGCATTACTGTAATTATATCACCTCTATCATTAAGTTCTACACGGATACTGGTGGATCCTGGGTTAGCTATTTCTGCTTCAACAACAGAAGGAGGGATATTTCTGGGATCGGGTCTATGCTTTAACCAAAAATCTTTAAACTCTTTGGTCTGTGGTTTTATCCCTTCAGCTGCTGCTCTATTTAAAGCTCTTACCTCCAACTCAGCCATAACTTCAGGTGTTCTAGGGGCCATTCTTTCTAAAGCATGCTCGGTATACCACCGACCATTAATCATTGCCCCACCTTTTTTAGGAAATACCCAATCTGTTCGAATCTTGGACACATTTCTCTCAGCTAACTTCATGGCAGCTTTTTCACTCACAAACCCACTCCTATAGAATGGCTGTTGCATGGCCTCGATTGCTCGGATCTCTTGGCTGAAGGCTTCGGGCTTGATGGTCAAGGCGCGATCGATAAGGGGTGTTGGTGCATGGGTTCTGAAAAGAAGCTTTATGGCCTTTCCTGTTCCGGCTCCTCCGATAAATCCAAAAGCCACTCCAGCCACTTTGTTGGTGTCATGGGCTTCAGCAACAACGGCTCCAATAAAACCTCCTTCGCAGGCCATACCGAAGATGGAAATCCCCTCTGCAACACGGATGACTTTTCCTATGCCTCCGAGGGCAATCATCTCTCCAACAAATTCTCCGGCTTGTGCACCGAAGCTATTAGGGTTTTGTATCTCTACGATCTGATCATATTTTTGAAAGACATGATTAGCCACTCTCTTAAAATGCGCTTTAGGACACTCTGCACCCTTGATGTCTGACATGTCGGGGAGCATCAGACTCAT
Source organism: Candidatus Neptunochlamydia sp. REUL1 (assembly GCF_963457595.1). Lineage (GTDB taxonomy): Bacteria > Chlamydiota > Chlamydiia > Chlamydiales > Simkaniaceae > Neptunichlamydia. The sequence continues at coordinate 1,544,291 of NZ_OY735137.1, read as the reverse complement.
AATCGCTGTGGCGATTTTCATTGGTCCTTTAGGAACACTCTTTGTAAAGTCATTCACAAGAAGTTTTTGGACTGGATCTGATTGCGCTCCTCCGGGGATGCAGGGAACCAGGCCTGCGAGTTGCAGCGGTCCTTGAGGAACTTGTGGAGACATCGAGGGAGAAGAGTTTCGTCCAAGGGAGCTGAGGTCTGTGGAGGGCAGCTGGTAGTTTGAAGCCAGCCCTTCAGGAACCATCCAGGAGTAGTCAAGGGGGGCGCTTGTCGATTGGGAGGGAGATTGATAAGCCATATTCATTTCGAAGATCTGCCGGGTTTGGTGGGCTTGAGTGTCTGGCCAGTCCCATTGAGGAGATTGGCTTACCTTTGACCCAAGTGGTTGCGTGGAACTGCTTAAGCTCGCAGAATCTCTGCCATGAATTCTACTCTCTTCAATTGCTATTTGATGGCGCGTTTCAAAGTAGGATGAGGGGGGCTTGCTGGTAGATGCTGGTTTTAAGTCATGATGAAAAAATGTAGGTTGGCCACTAGCACTAGCTGTTTCAGGAGAAGAAACTGTAACAAGGTTAACACCTCCCTGAGTCGAGAACCCAATTTTACCCAAAAATTTAGAGGTTGCATCATAGGCCTTCCCTGGAGCTTTTACGGTTTTGTCCCAAAGACTATCCTGAGGAATTTCTTTAATATTCGGAGCGGCCTGACTAGAGATTTGATGGATTTCTGCTCGAGAAAGTCCTTGAACCTCGATCGATCTTCCCATTATTTGCTCTGAATCCTTTACAAAGTCTTGAAAAACTTCCCTATTAAAAAAGGACGTTTGCTGAGCAGAGCTATGATTTTTGTCGACATCATTCCCGCTAAAACTCGGCGTTTTAAACTCTGGGGTATTAGGAATTTGTCCTATAGGAACTCCTGTAGTTAACATTTGCTGTTGTATATCGTAGCACTGGATATTGTAATTGGCCTTATTCGCCTCTCCTCTTGTAAACACTCCAGAAATGAAACGCGCATCTTCAGCTGTGGAATACTTTCCAAGGCTATGTTTGTCGCCTCTAGAATCAACAATATAAACATGATGGTTCTTTTTTGTGCTTTCTTTAAAAACTCTATGAATATGGGTATCTGGGGCGTTGATCTGTTTCGGGGCGCTAGCTTCGGTTATCTTGCGGTCAATGTCTGCAATTGTGTTTTTTTGATCTGTGAGTTTTTGCGCAGATTTTTCCGCTTTGGGTTTTGATATGGCGCAGGCTTCTCTGGCTTTTTTGTGAAGATTGCCATATTTTATAAGACCATATGGACTTTTTGAGTCGTCTTTTTTGCCCTTGTATTTTACTTTGTCTTTATGGTCTTTATCATACTGTTTTTTATCGGCTTCTGCTGTTTTTTCTAGAGAAGGGAGTTTTGCAACTTCCAATTCTTTCTCCTTCTGCAAACGCACGTATGCTTCTGGGTCTTGCATCTGAATAACACGAGGAGCGACAATAGCCGTGTCCCCCGGATCAACACCCTCAAGAATAACAAGCACTTCCTGACCTGTAAGCTCGTCAACCTCAGGTAGTACCCGCTTAGGATACTTAGCTTGTTCTGGATCTAGGGACTCGCTAACTTTTGGTTTGGATTCCTTTTTGAGCATTCCTTCGACCATGTGGTCGACAAAGGCTCCTTGTATATCTGCGTTGGTAAAAAGAGCTCTTACAAGCCTTTCTTCCCATATGTCACTTTTTTGAGCCTCAGGGATGATCGTTTGACTTGCTTCTGAGACGAGGGCTCCTAGGATCTGCTCGACAAATTTCTTTTCGTCTAACGTTCCAATTCCTTTTAGTGCGGCCATCCCAAAGCTTCTTATGGTGGATTCTCCTCGACTTAGTTCTTTAGGACGTGTTGCGAGTGATACAAGATCTACGGTTAATGATGTCCCGATTTGAAGCATATTGCCCCCCAAAAGGCGGACAAACCCTGAGTTCCCAAGGAGCTTGAGAAACTGAACTTCCCCGGACTCGTTCAGTGGATCAATGTAGGATCCACTGGAGTTAATGAGCGTTCTGGAGAGTTGCATAAGGAGGGGGATGGGGTTGCTTGCCATAGCAGAAAGCCCTCCAGAAACAATGAGTTGTGAGGCTTCTTCTTTTAGGGAGAGGTTTAGCGTTTGCAGGGCAAATTGATCTTTTCTTCGTTGGTGCTCAGCAAGTGACTTAGCTTCCACATAACCCTGAGCATCTTGGCGCCTTTCGTGACTCTTGAGAACGTCTTGAGGATCTTTTAATCGGGTGGTCTCTTCTCGGCTACAAGGGGTGCAGCGAGAAAAATGACAGCCTTCGTGATAGATGAGGATGGGTTCTGCTTCAAGTTCTCTATGAATAACCTCGGTTGCAGTCCCTTGGGAATTGAGGACTTGAGCTTTTTTATTAAAAAGGAAGGCAGCAAGTGTGATTTCTTGGGTGTTGAGGTAAAAATCTGGGTTTGCGAGCAGGGTGAGGTAGTGGGGGTAGACTTCAGTTAAGATGAAGGCTTTTTCAGCTTGATACCACTGATTCAAGAGGAGGTCTTGTTTATTGTGTTCCTCTTGAACCCTTTCTTGTTTTTCTCGATGAATGAGGGCTAGAAAAGCGCGCTTCTCAGGTATAATAATGTCTAAGAGGTAGGTGGTGTTCTCTTGGAGAGCTTCAATAATCTCGAGGTCTGTCATGCCATCGTAGCGAGAAGACTTTCTGGCTTCGTGTAAAAGCTTGCCTCTGAGCACTCCTAGTTCTTGGATCCACAGCTCGGCTTCTGTTTGCTTAGAGCTTGCTAGTCTCCCTTTAAAACCTTTGCTTAGATCATGATGAGCTTGTTTGAGCCTTTGCCCTGCAAGTCCTTTAAAGAGCATTTGAGAAGAAGGATCTCCCTCAGCGTTAAGATGACCGATTAAAATGTCGTGAAGAAGCTCTTGGATACTGAGCTCAGTCTTTTTGGCTTTGATCTTTTCGATAAAAACTTCTCTGACATCTATATCTCCTTGATAACAGTATTCACCGTCAGGAGCTTTTCCTAATAGAGCGTGCAGTGCGCAGGTTCCATCGGGTTTCGTTTTTCTAATGCCATAGGCTTGTCCATTATATATAAAGGCAAGGGGAAGGTCAGGTATCTCTTCAGAAACAGGCTGAGTAAGCCCTAAATAGATGCTAAGCTGTTTGGAGTCTTCTTCAAGCCAAGCAGTAACTAAAAGTTTGGTAAAGATGTCTTCGAGCTTCTCCTGGCAACGTGAAAATAAATGGCCATAAAATTTTACGGGATAATGCAGAACAAGGTGGTTTGGAGCTCTAAGACCAGAATAATCACGGTCAGTGACTTTCAGTCCTTCTGTAAGCATCCGCCCTTCTTGCCTCAAGGCTTCTAAAAAACGGCGTTTGAGGCCATAGCTTTTTTCAATAAGGTGGTGCAGCTCTTCAAGAACCCTTTCTCGAGGTATTCTGTGGGTTGTATGGGTTTGGGTATATACACGACTTCCATATTCGCCAAATTCACTTCTATAAATAGGCTCGGAAAGCTCCTCTTTATACACCTCACAAACATCAGGATATCCAAAACGGTTGATGAGTATTGCTGCTGCTGCTTTAACGAGTGGTTCTGCTCCTCGAGCTTGAGCAAAGAAGCTTTTAAAGAGCTCTTGAAAATGAGCATTATCTTCTTGCTTGCCAACTTGAAAAAGAGATGTATGATGAAAAGAGTCAGAGACTTGGCCTTGAAGATGGAGTCGGCAGCGTAGGTTTGCTTTGAGTCGTCCATGGGGAGCAGAACTAAATCGGTCTTGGCTTTCAAAAAGCTCGTCATATTTGGAAGGTTGTTTTGGAGTCAGCGATTTTGTGACTAAAGACCCACGTTTTTCTAAATAACCGGTCAATTGTTTTTGGTCATGTTCTAGCCATTCAATTTCTAAAAGGGAGGCATAAATTGTCTTAAGGGTATCGCTTCTTTTGGGGAAAAGCATAGAAAAGGGCTTTAGAAAAGAGTATTGGAGATAGGAGCTGTCACGGCTATCTAGATCGATATTTTCAACAATCATGCGCCCTTCTCCACGAAGGACTTGAGCAAATTGCTCTTGGATCCATTGAAAATTGCCTTTTAAAAGAGCACGGAGTTGATCGACCAATTGCCTCGAAGGGATACGGTCGATAATCACTCTTCCAGCAGTTGTTTCATAAATATCCTCATATAAAGAACCAATGTGATTGGCATGATAGCGAGAGTGACATGTCCCAAATTGAGTGACGAGTTCACTTGATGCTGCGTTAATGACTGGCTGCTCTCCTTTCAGCCTTGCAGAAAGAGTTTTAAATAGTCTTTGGAAGTATTCATTGATTTCCTGATACCCCAGCTGAAAAAGACTGGACCCACGAATTTCAGCAGTGACTTTTCCCTTAAGGTAGGAAATATGGACTGTATTCGCTTGAATGCGATCAGGGATGCTTTCTGGAGATAAATAGCCGTACTGCAGATAACTTTGTTCTAATGACTGGATTTGAGGTTTCTTGGTCGAGACACTTGGCAAAGAAGCTGACATATTAGATTTAAATCCTTATATTCTTGTTATAATTGCCAAAGATTATAGAATACCAAAGAGAATAAATAATTACCTTGTTTAGATGTCAAAATCGGTTCAGGTTGATAAACCTATCTTGTATTAAATAAAAAATTTTAGCATACTCAACCCTTTGAAAATAAGAACAGCGGAGGAAAAGGTGTTCCAAGGGTTAAGTGAAAAGTATTTTAAGTTGTTAGAGCCTCTAATGGAAGAATGGACGAGCAGAAATTGTCGAGGAAGAAAACTTCATCCATAGAGACCTGTTATCAACTCAATTTTCTGGGTCTTAAGCACAGGATCTCCTTGGTGGGCTCTGCCCAAAGGAAAGAATTTTGCTCATCGCTCAACGGCTCATAGCTGGCTTGGAAAAATGGAATCAGAGGGTTTTTACAGTTTGCCCTTATAGATTTTTGGTTGAAGTTTCTGATTAAAAATATTTATTAAACACAGGATAGGCTCATAAGTCTATTGGATTAGCCTTTGATAACTCGAGAGCCTTCTGGACTGTCTTTGATTTGGTAACCCTGAGAATGGATGTAGTCTCTTTGCTTGTCAGCCTCGGGCCAGTCTTTGCCTGCGCGCGCTGCTTGCCTCTTCTCGAATGCTTCTTGAACATCTGTAGGGATGAAAAGTGTCTCCTCTTCCAAGGGAAGAACACCTAAAGCCGCGTCGATTTCTTCAAGAAAGGAGAGAACATCTTGAGCCTCATCAGAGGTGATTTTTGAAGCATCGATGAGAGCATTGATAGGTTTAATCATATCAAAGAGCGCAGCTAGTGCTGCAGAGATGTTGAGATCATCGCTAAGGGCTTCATTAAAGGTTTGACGGGCCTTTTCAATCAAAACCTTAGTGGAATCACCAGTAGGAGCATTAACGCCGCGGAGACGGCAGATAAACTCACGGAGACGGCTTAATGTTTGGCGAGAGGCCTCAATCCCTTCAAGTGTGAAGTTGAGTTGGGTTCGATAGTGAGTTGACAGAAGGAGATAACGCACTTCCAAGCCCGTGTATCCTTTATCAAGAAGGTCGCGAAGTGTATAAAAATTCCCGAGACTTTTGGACATTTTTTTCCCATTAACAATGAGATGTTCAGCATGGATCCAATGCCGAACAAAATGCTTTCCTGTACATCCTTCGGACTGCGCAATTTCATTTTCATGATGAGGGAAGATATTATCGACGCCGCCAACATGAATGTCTATGGTCTCACCAAGAAGCTTTGTTGCCATTGCAGAGCACTCAACATGCCAGCCAGGGCGTCCTTTTCCAAAGGGACTCTCCCAAAAAACATCTCCATCTCTTTCTTCATCATAGGGTTTCCAAAGGACAAAATCAGAGGCTGATTCTTTGTCATACTCATCGTCGGAAACACGCTCGGAAGCTCCCTCTTGAAGAGTATCGAGCTTGAGGTGGGAAAGGCGTCCATATGAGGGAAAGTTTTTAATGCTGTAGTAAACTCCCCCATCCTTTCCTTGATAGGCATATCCCTTTTCAACCAAAGTTGCAATCATTGTGATCATTTCAGGAATGTAGTCAGTTGCCGGTGAGTAAATTTCTACGGGTTCCACATTCAAAGTTTTGAGATCTTCAAAAAAAGCGTCTTTATAGATCTGTGTATGCTCAGCAAGGGGAACTCCCTTTTCCTTTGCAGCAAGGATGGTTTTATCTTCAACATCGGTGAGATTCATAACCTGTTTTAAAGGAAAACCAAAATATTTAAGAGAGCGACGGAGGAGATCTTCAAACACGTAGGTGCGAAAATTGCCAATATGAGCGTAGTTATAGACAGTAGGACCACAGGTATACATTTTGAGAGTATCTTCCCCTCTAGAGAGAGAGATATCCTCTTTTACACGAGTTTCAGTATTAAAGATTCTAAGCATGCATTTCCTCAATTAGCTCTCGGATCCTCCTGAGCTGAATTTTTCCAGTACCCGTCATGGGAATTTCATCGATTTTATAGACCGCTGAAAGCTTAATAATCCGCGCAAACCCATCCTCTTTGAGAACGCCGTTAGCCACATCTTTTTCTAAATCAAAAGTCGTAAAAAGAATGAGCGCTGGTTTATCTCCCTCTTTAACACCCACTGCAAGCTGCGGCTCCTCTGCATTTGCTTTGATAAGCTTATTTTGCAGCGCATATGCTGTGATAGCCTCTTCGAGTGCCACCAAGCTTACCATTTCTCCTCCAATTTTGACAAAGCGCTTGAGACGCCCGCCTAAAATAAGAGATCCATCCGGCGCGATATGTCCAAGGTCACCACTTCGGTACCATTGCTTCCCATCTACTTCTACAAAGGGATTCGGAGCATCTTTGCCAAGGTATCCCTTAAAAACATTGGGTCCTCGAATGCAAATCTCCCCCTGTTGATCGCTCGGAATTTTTTCATCCGTTTCGGGATGGATCACACAAAGCTCAACTCCAGGAGCCGATTGCCCAACACCAACGCGAGGAACTCCTTGCCTGTTAATTGTGACAAAGGGAGAGCATTCGGTAATCCCGTATCCTTCAATCATCTCTTTGTTCCCACCAAGGCGTTTCACATATTCAAAGAGCTCAGGTGTGGCTTTTTCAGCACCAGCAACAAATAGACGAACACTTTTAAGCTGCCGTGGTGTTGCGACTCGAAAGAGATTACGGTAGAAGCTAGGAGCGCAGCAGAGAATGGTAATCTTTCGATAGAAACAGTCACGGGCCATCCCATGAGAGTCAGTCGGATCAGGTGCATAAAAGACGCGTACACCTAATAAAATAGGAAGAAGCCCTGTGACTGAAAACCCGAAAGAATGAAAAGGAGGAAGGACACCATATAGGATGTCTTCTTTGTAAATATCAGCGCATTGGAAAGCAGCGCGTTCATTGCTCAGGATATTCTTATGGGAAAGGGGTACTGCCTTAGGATAGTTTTCGGTTCCACTTGTGAAGAGGATCACAGCTGGATCGTTTTCCTTGATGTTTTGAAGTGTAAATTTTTTGTAGAGTACAGCTTTCTTCTTGCGAGCAAAATAAAGACCTGAAAGCTTATTCCAAATGGAAACCCCCTGCCGAAAGTCTTCTAAGAGAACCAAATTTTCTTCAAGGGTTCCAAGCTCCAGGGCATCGACACGCTCTAAAAACCGGCGAGAACTAAGGACCGTCTTCAGTCCTAATAACTCTTTCGCAAAATTAATACTCCTCTCTCCTGCTGTCCAATTAAGCATCACAGGAATCTTTCCAGAAAAAAGAACGCTCAAGATAATGAGGTTGCAACCCATCGTCGAGGGAAGGAGAACGCCTATATATTTGTCAGGCATCTCTTGAAGTTTGCGCGCGATGACGATGATCCCTAGTTTGACTTCTTGATAATTCATGATTTTACTCACTTCATCACCACAGGCCATCGCTTTTCCCATACGATCAGCTGTTTCAAGGAAACACTCTGGAATTGTCTTTCCCTCAGGAAATTTCACTTTGGGACGGAAATCTTCTTTAGGCCATTCATAATGCTTTAGATTCGCCGTATCGATCTTGGGTTTGCCCACACTCCCTTCAACAATAAGAAGAAGAATATCATAAACGGTTTTCAATGCACCCAGCTGCGTCGCCTCAACATCGAACCTTTGATCAATAAACGCATAGACACTAGCCAAATCCAAAGAATCGAGCCCCAAATCGCGGGAAAGGTCCATTTCTTCCGTAATTTCTTTGACTCCTGACAACTTTTTTAGCTCTCGATAAAGCTCGCTGCGGATATGATCAGGAACGTCGAGTTCCTTTTTTTTCTGCGGTTTTTTTTCTTCTTTGGTAATGGTAGGCACGACTTTTGAAAAACAACTATATGAGACCAACCGAAGAGGTTCTGACGTGACGATTTCCCCGGATTCAAGGGTGTATTTGTTATACCAATTTTCGAGGTATTGATTGAGTTCAAGGCGGGTTCCTTCCTTAGGAAAGTCTGCAGGAGCGCGCTCAAACTCTATTGTTACTTTCCTCCTTGGGGTGAAAAAGATCCAATTTTTTAGGAGGACCTTTATCCCTTCTCTGAGTCCCTTCCAAAAATCAGGTGACTTCTCACTAAGTGCACAAGAAAAGGAACTCCCCCACAAGCCATTGGTGCGGACCAAAACAACCTTTGTTTCAGGGCAGGACTCTAACAGGGAGTGAATAAAAGAATTCCCCCCAATGGTTTCATGTCCTTCTCTCTTCAGATGACCCGAAGGATAAATAAGGAAATTCTCTCCTTTTTTGATTTCATTTGAAACCCTGTCTAAACATTTTTCCACCTGCCTGATCTTCCAAGAATTGGCAGACAGCTCAAAGTTAGGCAACGGAAGCGCTCGAATCAAATCCATAAAAAAGCGCGCGCCACGCAAGTAGTAAAAATGCTCAATTACAAGCGCACGGGGATGAAACTTTCGTGCTAAGAGGTTATAGATCGCAATGGGTTCTATTTCAGCAGGATGATTCGGAAGAAACAGGTTCCCCTGTTTTTCCTTCAAAAGGTCTAGCCCCTTCACCTCTATTTTATACCTGAGAGAGAGGAGCCTCAAGAGCACATAAGATCCGATCCAAATAAATACCTTTCGCATTCTAGCCATCATAGCAGGAAGCGAATATAAGAGACTATTGTTCAAATTTTTATTTTATACCAAAATCCACAAGAAGCTCTTTTTAAGAGAGATAGTAACTAAACTCGATTTAATTATATTGACAAATAAATATTGTATTGAGAAAATTATATTAGAACGCGTTAATGTTTTTAATGAAATTAAAGACCGAAATTACAAACAACGAACTTGAGATAACAGAACTGCAGATTTAGAAAATAGGGAGCTCGAGTCTTTAAAGAACATTAATTTGACGCGAAAATACTTTTTTGAGTAATCAACTATGATTACATTTTAAACACACAAGGAGTGCCATTATGAGAATTGATGGAACAAGAGAACCAATTAGACCTAATACTTCACCAACCATGGGTCATGGTTCACATCAGACAAAAGGCGTTAGTGGTCAGGGAATGACTAGCAATACAGAAAATATGAAGCTTTTTGCGACAAGTCAAAGGCCTCATGATTGGGATATTACTGATAAGGCAAGTAATCCCGGGGCTAATCAGATCGACGCCATGAGAAAAGCCCTGCTTAGCTAATCTGGTTAACGCGCCAAGACCACGATCCGCTTTCCCTCTGTTCTTCAGACTTAGGGATGCGGAGCGTGACGTTTACGTCTAAACTCGCAACACGCGCGCCATCTTTTGACACATCCACAATTTCACACTGCGTTTGACCATTCACCACGAACTCCTCTCCTACTGTGGCAAGAGAAATTGGAGAGTGTTTTCCTGATACACCCCTTAGCATCAGCTCGCCTACTTCGAGGTTCTTTTTGAGTTCTGAAAATGGCTGCGAATAAATTTGCACTTCGAGCTGATTCATAATACGCACGGCAGCTCCTTCAGAAAGCAGGTGTGTTTCGGTGAGTTCTTTATAGATTTGTTCAATCGTATAAGGGTATGTGTCCCATCCCCATCCTACTGTACCATCATAAAGATATCCATCCACCATCAACCCATTTGCATAGTTCCTCTCAAGCTGAGGAACAATCTGCTCCCTCGACATGGTGCAATTTTTTTTAATCATGTCAGCTGAATGAACAGTATACGAGCGCCTACTTAAGGAAGTTAAAATTGCTTTATACTCTCCGAGAGTTTGGGCAAATTTTGGAGTAGCGATCGCAGGCTGGTGTTCGCGCTTTTCAACAATAACCTCACTCACTCTTCCTCGCCTCTGAATTGCAAGGATATTTTCTTGCTCAAGCGATATTAAAAGCTCTGCAACACAAAGTGCTGGATGAATACGGTATTTGATTGGCTCCGTTCCTTTAAGCTGCAATGTTGGAGCTTGAACACTATCCATAATCGCCTCGAGTTTTTCGGGAGGAATCTCCTTCCCATGTCTCTCAAAGAGGTGCATAAGATCCGTCGTCATATTCTGTCCTCCCCCTCGATCGAAATCATCCTTGCACCCTGTGTTCACATATTTGATGGAATAGTCTGCCTTAAGACCCTCGCGTTGGTAGTAATAGAAGAGCATGATAAACATTTGCCATTCAGTCGTCTTTTTCTCTTCTTCCAATCCTCCGTAAAGGTCGACACGATCTTGATTGACGTTAAGACGATTTCCGAAAAACCGTTGATGAATGAAATCGCAGATCTCTTTCATTTTTTCTCTGTATCCTTCGCGATTCCCAAGGCGCAGCGGGAGACGATTTAAGCGATGCCCTTCGGCTTGATAGAAGGAGGCAATAAGTTGGTTTTTTAATGCTTCAAAGGTTCTTGCTCCTCTCTTAAAAAGGGTGTTCTCAACCGATTGAAACAGGAGCATCAAATTCTTTTCTTCGTGCTCTAGCTGGAGCAGGGTTTGGCACCGAACATCTTCATTTTCTGGAGATCCATCATCTTTAAGACGCTGATGCGCAGCATAGAGAACAAGTCCATCCGCCCCTTGAAGAAATTCTCGATAAAGAGGATCAATAATAACACCTTTAACGCTGTCATATTTATTAGGCGTGGCGTGGCGGAGGTAGTAAACACCATCTTCGATATTTCTGAGTTGTGGAGGATTGATCTTTAGGTAGTGGGCCCCACTCATCGCTCCGTGAAATTTAATCGTATTGCATGTCCACCAATGAACCCTCATCAGAGGATCCGATGCAGCAATCGCTTTGTTTCTCTCAACAAAAATCCGAGAGAAGTTTTGAAGCGTCAATCGATCATGAGGATTGATGTGCTGCTGCACAAAGTCATTTTGAAAAGATTGGATTCTAGGAGTCATTCGTACGCGCGCAATCACACTACAAATGCGAGCTACCTCTTCGTTTTTTTCTGCAAGGATCAGCGCCTCATGAGCATCCACAAATTGTTCATATTGCTCTTTAGCATCACTTGCCGATGTCGGATTGGTTAGGTAATAGAGAACTAGAAGCAACTCTTGAGATTCATGGTCATTCGCTAGGTCGATTCCTTCTTCTTGTAACAGGTGATTATATTCATTCAAAAGATTGCGGAAGAGCATCAAACGCATTAAGACCCCATTTTGTCCAAAGAGATGCTCATTAGAAACACCAATTTCTGGCAGGCATGGACGGCATGGACGGCTTACAAGGATAAAATCGTCAGGATTACTTTCTTCTGGAGAAACAAGTTCCCTTCGACCTGGCAATCTTAAAGAATCAGAAAGAGATGGCAAAAGCATATCTTCCAACGGTCCTCTATTCAGCTGGTGATCAAACCTTAGCTGAGCTTCTCTTTGGAAGAACAGTGCACGATGGTCGGGCAAAGACAGGATTGCTTTCTGCTGCGGAATAAGCGCTCCGTGCTGAGAAGGAGGCATCTCGAGCGCTCCTCTTCTTTGCATAGGAATCTGAAGCCTCCGTTCAAGAGCATTGAGAGTCCCTAGGTATTGTCTCACAGCACTTGCATTTCTGAGATTGAGATGAATAGTCACTCGTTGTCCTCCAACAAAAATATCCTGTCGGAGCCTATGAAGATTCCTGTCCTGGAGTGCATTCAATACCGTCTCTCGAGAAAGCCTCATAGCATTCAACGCTTCTCTCTCAGGAATGACTGCCACCTCTCGACCCTCTTCCCTTCTAATGGGTTGAACTAAATCAACTTCGTGATCCTCTTGAACTTCATCAACAGGTCGGAAGGGGCCGATTCGAGGGTTTTGTCCAGGTTGTTTTGTGAAAAAGCCCATCGCAGCCATGCTAGCAGCAAGACAAGCAACAGATGCCGCTGAGTACGCAAGAGTCGCTCTTTGATTCCCCTTAAAAGGAGTAATCGGCTTTTTAGTCCTTTTTTGCGCATGCCCAATGGTGAATCTGGTAATTGCCATCAACGCAGCTGTAACTACAACTGTCTGAACGACTTTCCGAAAATGAATCTGATGAAAATGCGCAGGAAAGCGATTTTGTACTTCTTGCATAAACCAACCTCAATTAGGCCCACATTATACATAAGCACCCCATAAAATAAAAACACAAACTAAATTAAAATTAATTTTATAAATTAGATAGTATCGTCATGAGATAGAAGCCCAAAGAGCGATACAACGAATTTGCACTGCAGCTATGAATGAAGCTGTATTTTTGGCATATCGAGTGGCTATTCCACGCCATCGTTTTAGGTGGAGAAAAGCATTTTCTACAAGGTGTCGAAGCTTATATAGTGCTTTATCAAATTCTCTCCATTTTTTGCGATTTGACCTCAGAGGAATGACTGGATTTATGCCCTGACTCTCGGCTTGCAATATAATTGCGTCACTATTATAAGCTTTATCGGCGAGCAAATGCTCTCCTGAAATATCTTGGATCAAGAAACTTGCTTGAGTGCTGTCATGAGTGGTACCTTGCGTAACAACAATTCGGACTGGCATACCATGCGCATCCACGGCCAAGTGTATTTTTGTGTTAAGCCCCCTTTTGTCCGACTCATGTCTTGATTACCGCCTTTAGCTCCCGATGCATGAGGGTGCACCATGAGCCATTCATAGTCAGGATCTTCCACTAAACATTCAAGCAACGCTTCCCAAATTCTAGCATCCTGCCAACGACAAAAGCGACGGTGAGTGTTTTTCCAATCTCCATAATCAGGTGGTAAGTCTCTCCAAGGAGAGCCTGTTCGAAGAATCCAGAAAACAGCGTTAATGAACAGACGGTTATCTTTTGCTACGGCACCCCAACCCCCTTTTCGACCTGGCAGGTGAGGAGCTAACAATTCCCAGACTTTATCTGAAATATCGTGGTGACGATGCGATGCTTTCCCATAGAAAATTCCTTTGTTGCATTGGTATAAGACAGCAAAGTATATCAAATTCAAAATTTCTTGACGATACTATCTAGAAGACCCCGGCTATCACGTCGCTTCCGATAAACTAGGATAGGCACTTTCCCAAGATATAAAAATGGGTCTTATTAAATCGGCGCTTTATTCATATAATTCTTAAAATTAATAAAAAAACTTACTAATATAAAACATTTTTTATTGTTTTAATTTTAACAAAAACCAGGTATTGTATTATTATATCAACTGAGGAAAAAGATGATAACAAATGTTTTTAATTATGGGATAAATTCTGTTTATTCCTATGCTACTAAAGGAGTTAGCTCTCTGATCGGAGTTACCCAAAAGGTTAATGATCTAAGGGTTGCGCAAATGCTAGCTTGTGGAGCCGCTGGGTACATAGCTCAGTATCCAGTAAAGTTCGTTGGTGGGTCCATGGGTCTGCATCCTACAGAAGAAGAGATTCAAAAGCTCTCTGAAATAGGGAATGCTAAGATTCTGTTCCTTTTTGTCATAATGACAATTGTAGCTCCAATCGCTGAAGAGATCATTTATAGAAAATACTTGCCTGATATACTACTTCCTAAGTATTACACACTAACAAATCTACAAACAGCTGCAGTTAGCAGCGGAGCGTTTGGTCTTGTCCATTCTTTAAATTATTTCGGCACAGAGAGAACTTCTAAAGCATTTGCTATGACTGCTTATCAAGTCTGTTTTTGTGCCCTTATTTTGGGTCCATTATGTTCCATAGCAAAAACAAAGGTAGGGTTGACAGCTAGTATTCTTGTGCATATGGGTTTTAACTTTCATGGAGCTCAAATAGTAATTCCTGAAGGAAAAATGAAAGAAGTCATAAAAGAGCTTTCTCCTACTAGTATTCTCCCAGGTTTTATTGGTATTGCACTTGGTTTGACTTTTTTCTCTTTGAAACATCAATTAATTTGTAGATTAGGTGTCTATTGCTTTGATCAAATGCTGAATTCAATGCCAAAAGATCCCTCACCTAAGCTTTTATGACCCATTGAGTTCTTTTTAATCTTTGAAAAACTGTGCTATTATCTTAAAAAAGATAGTGTTGAAGGATGAAGGTACTCTGATGGATATAGCTAAAATATTTCGTTTTAGTTATAATTTTTTGAATGACATATTCGCTAGATTTTAGAAAAAAAGTTCTATCGATCCGGAGCAAAGAAAAATTAAGCTTTGTCCAAGTAGCAAGACGCTTTGGAGTAAGTGTAAATAGTGTGTTTCTCTGGTCTAAGAGGTTAGAGCCGAGGCGCACTAAAATCAGACCTGCAATAAAGATTGATAGAGAGATCTTGATGGAGGATATCAAGAAATACCCTGATGCCTTCAACTATGAACGAGCACATCGTCTTAACGTAAGCACTTCAGGCATTCGGTGTGCCATGAAGAGGTTAAGAATTAGCTATAAAAAAAACTCTCAACCATCCCAAGGCCTGCGAAACAAAAAGACAAATCTTTCAAGGAAAAATCGCAGAATATAAACGTTTGGGAAAGCCAATTGTATATATTGATGAAAGCGGGTTTGCCCATGATATGCCCCGCACCCACGGTTACTCCAAAATAGGACAGCGATGTTTTGGCACTCATGATTGGGGAGCAAAAGGAAGAACAAATGCAATAGGGGCATTACTTGGAACAAGCCTCCTTACACTTGCGTTATTCGAGTGCAATATTAATACAGATGCCTTTTCCATTTGGGCAGAGGAGGACTTGCTACCGAAACTTCCCTCTGAAAGTATTCTGGTTATGGATAATGCTTCATTCCATAAAAGCAAATCTATGCAAAAGAAGATCCACGCTGCAGGCCATACCTTGGAATATCTTCCTCCCTATTCCCCTGATCTAAACCCTATTGAACACAAGTGGGCACAGGCAAAGTCTAAGCGAAGAAAATATCAATGTGGAATAGACGAACTTTTCAAGGAGCTCTGCCTATAACTAATTTAAGTCACTTTAGCTATATCGCTCTTTGGGCTTCTATCTCATGACGGCATTATCTAAATTAAAATTAATTATATGAATTAATCAAAGGTTAAAATCGCACGCACTAATTAATAAAGTTTTTAACTTCTGTGATAGCCCAAGTGTAGGAAGCCGTTTCTGGGGTAGCTTCTTTCTTAGGAATGGAGAGATTAACCGTGAGACTTAGATAGGCAAGTGTATCGGTCCCATGTATGATGCGCATTGGTCGACTGACTTGGACATCAAAGCTATCCGCAGTAACCGTGAGGTCATACTTAGGTTTGGCTTCAACGCGCTCATCCTGACCAATCGTTGCGAAAGGAAAAACCTGATAGAGAAAACCCTGAATATCAATTGTAGGGTCACCGAAAACCTGTGCTTCTAGTTGATTCAAAACACGCGCGGCTCTTTCCTCGCTTAAATTATTTGGATCCCCGGTGAGAAGTGCTAACAGTTGATCTCCTGCTGTGCCATCCTTCGTAATAGCCGTACTATTAAGGGTAATCAGGTTATAGCGTGGAGAATTTAGCTGAGCTACGATCGCATTCTTTTTGCTGTATTGCCCCATATTTCTTTCAATTAACGTATCATCCCCAACAATGTTATTGCTGTTTAAAATATCAGTTAAGAATTGATGGAGGTTTTTAAGAGGGTGCACCTTGGTCGTCCGAAGAGCAAAGGAAACATAAGCAATAAAGAGTGTTCCAAAAGCAAGGTTCGGAGGAACATTTCCCTTGAAGGGCTCAAAGTTCCATTTTGAAAGACGTTGAGCTTCTTTCATTGCAAACTTCGTAAGCAGGGCACATGCAGCAGTAATCGCAGTAACCTCTAACGATCGAAAAATTAGATTGTTCTCCCAGATGTGACTATGTCTGATGAGAAGTGGGCTCATTGTTTTTTCCATCATTTCCTCGCTTAATTCTGGACAGGAGTATAGCCCAAAAGATTATTAATATGAATGGTTAAGATATTTGTTATTACTTATTTAGAATGTCTATCACAGAAAGGTATAGTTTGCGCTCTTCTTCAAAGGTGACATATTCGATTATCTCATTAATAGGAAGCCACTTACCTTCAGAAATTTCCTCTGCTTGGAGAGTGTAGCTGGGAGTCACTTCGGCAAGGTAAAAACGAACGGTTTTGTCGACAAGAATCCCCTCATGATGGAATTGGTACTTTTCAACAACATAAGGTGTGTCAAGATAGCGGATCACCTCCATTCCCGTTTCCTCTTTGAGCTCACGCTCAGCAACCTCTTTTGGAGACTCCCCTGTCTCTTTGTGTCCCTTAGGGAAGGACCAATGCCCCCCATTGAGATGGCGAACAAGAAAGACTTCCCAACAGCCTGCACGACAAGTAAGGGGAACAATCCCGAAACAATAACTCTTAAGCGGTTTCACAAGGACTAAAGATGACAACGGAATTGTGTCCACCAAACCCAAAGGAGTTAGAAATCCCCGCTTTGACTTCAAAATCCTCGGCTTTATCCCCAACAATATTGAACCCCTCAAGCTCTCCTTCAGGATCCTTCAAATTAAGGTTCGGATGGAGTTTTTTTGTTTGGATGGCTTTGATCGTTGCAATCGCTTCAACACCCCCAGCAGCCCCTAGACAATGACCAGTCATTGATTTGGTCGCGTTCATCTTCATCTCTTTGACTTGATCGCCAAAGACAGTGCGTATTCCGCGCACTTCACAGAGGTCACCCACTGACGTTGCTGTCGCATGAGCATTGACATAATTGATATCTTTTTTATCGATATTGGCATCCTCGATAGCTGTCTCTATACAACTAGCTACCCCTGATCCATCTTCGCGTGGACTTGTGATATGATAAGCATCGGTAGAAACCGCACCACCCAAGTACTCCGCAAGAATCGTTGCTCCACGCTTTTTAGCATGCTCATATTCTTCAAGAACAAGAACACCTGCACCCTCGCCGATAACAAAACCATCACGAGACTTGTCCCAAGGGCGAGAAGCTCCTTCCATGTCATCGTTTCGCTCAGAAAGCGCTTTCATCACAACAAATCCGGCAACTCCAATTGGGTTAATGGGGGCTTCACTTCCCCCGCAAACCATAATATTAGCATCTCCCCGCTCAATATGTTGTGCTGCAGAAACAATCGAGTAGTTTGCTGTTGCGCAAGCAGTCGAAATCGAGTAGGTTGGGCCAGTAAACCCTAGGTCTATAGCTAAGAGGCCACCGCCCATATTAGTGATAATATAAGGGACAAAGAAAGGAGTAATGCGATTAAACCCTTTATCAAAAAGGGTCTTATTCCCTTCAAAAAAGACCGACATCCCCCCCATTCCAGAGCCAATGAGGACACCGCAACGAGACTTATCAAGTTTTTCAAGCTCGTCACCCGTCAGACCTGCATTTTCTAAGGCTTTTTTACCTGCAACCATTGTGTAGCGAATAAAAGGGTCTACGCGACGCGCTTGCTTTTTATCCATATATTCGCCAACTTCAAAATCTTGGACCGATCCTGCAAAACGCGTGGGATACTCTTCACATGGGAATTGGGTAATAGGGGCGATTCCACTTTTCCCTTCTAAAAGACTTTGATAGAACTGATCAACATCAGTTCCAAAACAGGAGACAACTCCCATTCCTGTCACAACAATACGGCGCTTTTTACTCACTTTTCACCTTAGAGGTTAAATCTAAATCTATCACCTTGCCTTCAGGCCACAGGCGTTCTAACTGATACTTTTGCCGCATATCAGGAAGGAGAAGATGAATGACCACTTGGAAGTAATCAAGAACAACCCAATCTCCAACTTGCTGCCCCTCAATATGGACCGGTTTCTCTCCCGCATCTCTCATGATATGTTGAATCTCTGTTGCAAGCGCAGACACATGCCGATCAACATTCCCATCAGCAATGATGATATAATCAGTAATTGACGAAATGCCCCGCACATCTATAGCGATAACATTGGTCCCTTTTTTGTCATAAATCGCTTGCGCGATTTGCCGGATTATATACGAAAGATCTTTAACCATATGGTGGAGAGTATATAGTATTTTGATGAATGTAGTCTAGCACTTTTCCCTGAACTAGATGTCCACAATATAGCCTTTTTTTGAGTCTCTCCCGAATCTCACTGCTACTTACATCCATTGCAGGGGTTTTGCACATCCCCTGCTCAACTTTCAATTTGATTGTTTCTGAAAGTTGATTTAATTTTTTAGTATCAAAGCCATGTCTTACTCCCACAAGTGGAGGAGCTATTTCAAGAAGTCTATCGATACCTCTCCACTCTCCAAATCCACATGCAGTATCTTCAGCAACAATCAAATGAAGATCTCCTTTAATCTCCTGGAGAGTATCGATTGTGAATGAAGGTGGAGGACGTTGAATCTCTCCATCATAGGGGTCGCAGTTAGGAACATCTTCAAGGGCAAGTTGCAACATATTAAGGCGGTGATTTGCAGCTGCCTCAGGAGGTGTTGCTCCCTTTGTTGGAGATATGTTTGCGGGACAAAAAAGGATCTGGTCTAGACCTTTGAGTTCCATAATACGCATAGCCAAATTGAGATGGCCTATATGAATTGGATCAAAAGTCCCTCCAAAAAAACCAATCTTTTTCAGATGATTTCCCATGAATGCTCCTTAGAAACCTTGAGCAGTTTTGAGTTAGGATTAACAGCCACGGGGCTTCCAGCTGATTCCAGAAACGGAAGGTCTAGGTCACTATCGGAATAAGCAGTCACCTTTGCAGAAGACGTCTTTAAACGTTGGGTCAGTCGCTCCATGCAAACAGCTTTTCCGTCTCCAAGAAGAATTGATTCAATGGAACTGAAATTTCCCTTTTCATCCACGCTATAGTTCGAAGAATACCATTCATTAACTCCTAAATACTCAGCAATGGGTCCTACAACAAAAGAAGGACCATTCGACAAGATTACAGTATAATGTCCCTCGTGCTGTGCACGGCGTAAACGATTGAAGGTAGGTAAATAGAGGAAACGATAAAAGTCCTTTTTCAAAAACGCAGTCACCTCATCTTGCACGAGTTGAAGGGGCGCCCCCTTTAAAAATTTCTCGAATACTTTCTGGTGCAGTTCCGTCAGGCTTAAATTAAGAAAATAATGACGGACAGAGTAGAGCATCGTCCCAATAAGTGAGATGGGGCGATAAAACCCTCTCGATATCAAATAGCGATAAAAGAGGAGGCTGGAGTTCGAGCGGACCAACGTGTGGTCAAGGTCAAATGCACTGATCTGTTTCAATAGTCGATACTAGACTAGTTTTTCTTCAAGATTTTCAAGCGCTTCAATATCCCTATCAAGATGGATCTTGGCGCTATCATAAAGCTCACGATAGGTCATCGCCTTTTCAAAGTCAAGATTAGAGCCCCCCATTTCTTTTCGATACTCCTCAACCTGCCTTTTGATCACTTCAACATGGGACGCTCTTTCTTCGTAGAGGCTTTCTAACGTGTCCTCCTCGAGAACACCTTCTTTTTTATTAAAAATAAAGCTACGAAGATCTGCAAAATCTCTTTCAAATTTATGAATTTCAACTGCAGAAAGGTTCAATGATTCATAGGATTTCTTCAGCTCTTCTTCCTCTTTTTCTAAGTCCTCTAAAGCTGTCCCATCTTCATTTTTAATCAATTGAGCAAGCTTTTCCTTTAGATCATCAATTTCTTTTAACGCTGCTGCCTTTTTCTCATCAACTTTAGCTTTTACTTGATCAAGAACCCCACTGCGTGCTTTTTGAATGCGATCTTTCAAAAGTTTCACATGATCACGACTTAACGAGACTCCTTTCATTACCTCTTGAAGAGCATTTGACTCCCCTAGAACTTTAGATCGCTCTTGATTTTCCGGGTTTGCGCAAAAAGCCTCAAAAGCCTCGATTTTAGGAAGAAGCTCATCAAAATTCTTCTTCTGTTCTTCAAATCGTTCGCCCATCTCAGCGCGTCGCTCAGTCTCCTTTTCCTTGATTTTGTCCCATCCTTCACTAAGTATTTTCCGCGATTTTGTGAAAGCTTGGGTATTCAAGGTCAGAACCTTTGCAAAACCCTGAAAGGTTTTAATTTCATTTCGAATAACATAGTAGGGAGCGTCATATTTGTCTCCTTCCTCAGGAAAGCGTCTCTTTATGAAACCTTCCACATCTGCAATAAATGCGTCACTAACCGCCTTAACCAGCTCTTTTCTTTTGGGGAAAATCTGGTCTCCCAACTTGGAAAGGCGCTTTAGGATTTTATTCTTATGACTTATTCTCATGTCGATTGCCAAGATCTCCTTTCGCAAGGAATCAAGACGGGAAATGAGAGTCTTTAACAAAGAAAGTTCTCTTTGAGCAGAGCGGTAATCGGCTTCCTTTATCTCGAGAACTTCGACACCTTTAGGAAAAACAACTGACGCTATTTGCTCCACTAAGCGGTCATAATGATCTAAATCAGCTTCTAGAGCTTCAATTGCAAGCTCTACCTGTTCAACAGAAAATGCTGCTTGTTCATCTTTGATCTCTTTTAAACGACGTGCTTCATCTCCAAGCTCAGCGTACTCAGTCCAGAGGTGATTCCTCTTAATCGGATTCATCTGCTCTTTAAACAGGGGACCACAGAGTTTTTTCACATCCCAGAAATCCTTCAGAGTCACCCCATCAGGTCTCGAGAGAACTGATTTCATAAAATCAAGTGCAAGCCGCACTTTATCTTCTATCTCTTTAGCAGATTCAAAAGATTCTCGAAACTCTTTGAATTCTTCCGATTCTATTGGAGGCTTTTTCTCTTTTTCTTTTTTTTCAGTATTTTCTGTTTCCATGATACCTGTAGGGTTTCCGCTCAGGCAAATATAAAGGAAACTCTATTTATAGTGAAGGCCTAATATCTGCTTTCGTAGTCTTGGAGGATCATTTCAAGAGCTTTTTGATACCCATGAATATCAAGATCAACCCATCTGAATAGGGGTTCCTTCCTAAACCACGTGAATTGCCTTTTTGCATAACGCCTAGAAGTTTTTTTAAACTCCCAGACAAAATGCTCCCAATCTTCATCGCTTCGAGGAGAATCAATAAATTCGATACACTGCCGGTACCCAATTGCCTGTGCTGCAGACAAGTTCTCTCGAAGACCTAATTCAAGAAGTTCTTCTACCTCTTCAATAAATCCTTGTGCCATCATCTCATCACAACGCATCTCAATTCTCGAAAAAAGAATATCTTTAGGGAAATAGGTAAACCAGCACCGAAAATCAAAATCTTTGGGACGGTTTGGCACATTCCCCTTAGGGAAATCGCTCACGCGCTTTCCCGTTAGAGTTATAATTTCAAGCCCCCGCACAATCTTATGCTTATCGCGATGATTAATCGTCTGCCCATATTCTGGATCGATCAAGCAAAGCTTTTCATAAAGAGCTTCAGTTCCAAATTTCTCTATATCTTCTTCAAGCTTTTGGCGCACCTGAGCTGATGCTGGAGGTCCTTGCGGCGGGCCATAGAGCAGTGCATGCAAATAAAAACCGGTTCCTCCCACCACAATCGGAACGTGTCTCCTAGCCAAAATCTCCCGAATGGCGTCCGTTGCTCGTTCATAAAATTGAGCGACATTGAAGGACTCGGCAAGATCACAAATATCGATCAAATGATGCGAGAATTCTAACCGTTCTTCCAAACTGGCTTTTGCCGTACCAATGTCCATCCCCCGATAAACCTGAACCGAGTCGGCAGAAACAATCTCCCCACCCAAAATTCGTGCCATTTCAATTGATAGGCGGGTTTTGCCACTTGCTGTGGGACCCGAAATCACAATTACACGATTGCTTGGCTGGTCAGAGTGAACTTTTCTACGGGATGGGGCAGGTTGATGAGCAAACTCATCTACGAGATCACTTTTCAATGAGCTACTTCTATTTCTATTTAGTTTGAAAAAGCTTGGAGTGCTTCTTGCTCAGTTGGAAAAATCTGGATGATTCTTTCGAACCCTGCCATTTTAATGATTTCCATCACCTCTTCACTGACAGAGCATAGGTGAAGTCCACCCGAGACCCCTTTGAGTTTTTTTGTTGTAGACAAAAGAAGGCGCATTCCAGCACTACTCAAGTAGTTTACCTTAGCGAAATCAAGCAGAAGTTTTGTTTTTCCACCTTCTACCTGCTCCACAAGTTTTTTCTCAAGCAGCGGAGCCGATGCAGCATCCAAACGCCCCTCAACGCGAACCAAAGTGATTCCCTGGTCCTCTTCAATCTGTATATTTAATCCAAAGGTCATCGAAACAACTCTCTTATTTCACCCCAGCATACCGCGGCTCAACTATTTTGTAAACAGATCCAGATATTATTGAACGATTTCTAACCGTACTTTGCGGCCAAGACGAGCTGCAACAGTCATTGCAATTTGGCGAAGTGCCTTGATGGTCTTTCCTTGTCTTCCTACGAGTCTTGCCACATCATCATTATGCACACGAATTTCAACAACAGAACTTTTAGAACCGTCAAAGATCTCTATTTTTACATCCTCAGGAGTGTCGACTAAATTTTGGATGACATAAGCTACAAATTCTTTCATGAACCTATCCGGTTTTTTATGTATTAAGTTAACAGCAAACGTTATCACTTGCTCAACTTTTATGCAATCGAAATTCAAAAATCATTCACATTCAAAACATTACGCTATATACTTATTATTAAAGACTTAAAACGTTTTTTTTTTGAAGAATTATAGTAAGGATTTAGATAAAATAAGCTAAAGGGGGACCCATGGTTGATATCGATCCAATCCCAGATTCTGAGATGCCAGGAATAACGCCAAAAGCAAGCGCCTCAAACGTTCAAAATGAGGCTTTTGGAGATAAGGCTAAAGCCTTCTACTCCTGGTATCAGTCAATTCGCCAACCGAACTCTCCAACAGAGGGATATCATGGCTTGCAATACATCATGAATATATCCGAACAAGGAACTGCAACTAAAGAGGAAGGAACCCTCGCTGATGAAAAACTCAGTCAATTGATGGAAGAGATCGATGGAGGAAGCCAAACCCTCGACAAAATTCCTCATGAGGTAGAAAAGATTGTCGATAGCCTCACTAACCATAATGCAAAGAGCCGAGTCGTGATGCAAGCGACTAAAATTCAGATCTCTGTCAATATTTCAGAACCCGATACATCTGAAGAAGTCCACCAGGTGATCACCTCTCTTCTTGGAAGAGTTACAAAAGAGATGCCACATATTAAGGCTGAAGAGATTAGTCGTACTCTACAGGATGCCATTGACCATTCAGAAGGACCCAAGAGTCTTCAGCAGAAGGTTCTGTCACTATTGAAGTAATATAAGCAAGACTAGGGACTCGAAGGTCGATAATAAAAGGGTCATTCCCCATTTTCATGCGAATTTTTTGGTAGTGAGCAATCTCCTCAAGATAGCGCTTGGGGGTAAGCCTAAGCAGATGGGCTCCAAAAGCAATTACGATTTCCCGCTTACCTAGCGATCGTTCTAAATAGTTTGAAACGTCTATCATTGTAATCTCGCTGCCAAGTACCTCGAGAAGATGCGTAGCAACCTCTTTCTTCTCTTTGACATGCCCTTCCCCCAAATAAAGAACTGGAAGGCGTTTAGGGGTATAGTAAGGGGTTAAGGAAAACACTGCGCCATGTTTATCAAGAGCAAGGTTTTCAAAGTCGCCGAGGATAAACTGTGGAGTCCTCAGGGTATAATCAATATAGAGTGTCTCAGGGTTGAGGAAAGAAACAGCTACCTTCTTAATACAAGGGATTTCAAGTAAGATCTTTTCAGCCTCTTCTGCCGTAATTGATCGGGGGAAGTCCACAGATAAGCCGAGAAACTCTGCTAAATAGTCGGTTTTTAAGGCGTCTTTTAAGGGCCCCATCTGAGCAATGGCTTTAATTGGAGCGGGAGGAGGTTTTTGCCGTTCAAAGTACGAGAGAGCAGCATAGAAACCAAGGGTCAAAAAAAGAGCAAAACAAACAAGAAACATAGGCTTGAGGAGTTTCATGAGATCGCCTTGATGAGCTGGGGCCCAATGGCTGTAATATCGCCTGCACCTATCGTAATAAGAACATCCCCGGGAATCAAAAGTTTTGGCAAGTAGGTCAAAAGTTTATCTTTCTCTAAAAAGAGTGTGTGGCCTCCTCTTATCTCCAGGGCCAGATTTCTTCCGCTAACACCAGGTATGCGTTTTTCTCCTGCAGGATAGAGGTTAGTAATAATTGTGAGATCAGCCTTTGCAAATGCCCCTTTAAACTCAGTAAAGAGATCACGTGTTCTGGTGTATCTGTGAGGCTGAAAAAGAGCAATAAGACGTCTTTTTCCCATTCTTTTTTTCATGCTCGCTAAAAGGACTTGAATTTCAGTCGGATGGTGCGCATAATCGTCATAGATTGCAATCCGTCCCACTTCTCCAATTTTTTCTTGCCTCCGCTTGACACCTTTGAAGGTTTTGAAAGCATTGCGAATTTCTCCTTCAGTAAGGCCGAGTCTCAACGCCATTCCGAATACAGCAAGGGCGTTAAGCACAAGGGTTTCACCCATTACAGGAAACTCCACATCTAAGTATGTTTTACCCTCAAACTCTGCAGAAAAAAAGGAGGATCCACCATTTTGCCTGCATGCAATAAGCTTTAGATTTCCTTTCTTTCCATATGAAATTCCAGGAGGAGAGAGTTGCGTAAGAAGAGGATCATCACTGCACCAAAGTAAAAGATCGGGATTTTTCACTTTAGAAATGAACGTTTGAAAACCCTCTAAGAGTTTTTCCTCTGTTTTCCAATATTCAAGATGTTCTTTTTCAATGTTGGTGATAATGGCTCCCTCCCCTTCATAATTGAGGAAGCTTCCATCACTTTCATCTGCTTCAAGCACAAAGTATTCGCCATCTCCATATCCTCCATTTTTTTGAAGATTTTGGAGGATTCCCCCTACAGCATAGGTGAGGTGTTTTTCTGCAGATATTAACGTCCAAGCCAAGAGAGCGGAGGTGCTTGTTTTCCCATGGGTTCCAGCAACCAAAAGTCCCTTTTTACCTTCAAGAAGAATTTTCACGAGTTCTGAGCGATGGATTACAGGAAGATCACGATTTTTAGCTTCGATAAAAAGAGGGTTATCTTGCGCTATTGCTGAGCTATATATAACTGTTCCTTCTTTCGGCAGCAGTTTTGTGACTTTAATCCCTATCCCGCTCAAATGAGGAAGCTCTTTTAAATCAGAGCCTGAAACGCTATCCCCCCTCTCAATTAAAAGATGGGCGAGAGCACTCATTCCGATTCCCCCCACACCTAAAAAATGGAATTGTTTCGTCATAAGGATTTCAGCACTACTGAACAAAGGTTTTGTTTACTTTCTTCTTCTTTATAGATGCGAAGGTTTTTTTTCATCTCTTTAAGTTTTTCATGTTCGTTTGCCATAAGTTCTAAGATATTAGAAGCCAGACCATCCCCTCTTAGTCCTTTTTCTTCGAGCAAAATAGCCCCTTTAATTTCATCAGTAACAAACGCCGCATTTTTCTGTTGGTGATTTTCTGTTCCATAAGGATAAGGAATCAAAATGCTAGGAACAGAAAACTCAATGAATTCGGCAAGCGTTGCTGCTCCTGAGCGCGAGATACTAAGATCTGCGGCAGTCCACGCATACTCCATTTTCTCCTCGAAAACTTTAACACATGCAGGAACATTCATTTTTACATAATAATCTTGAAGTTTCTCTCCTCGCTTCTTATCCCCTATAATGTGGATGACTTGAAAATCAATTCCCTCCTCTACAAGTCGCTGCACAGCCCCACAAAAGAACCGATTTACAGCTTGAGCTCCTTGTGATCCTCCAAAAACCAGAAGAGTGAATTTCTCTCCCTCAAGACCATAGTAAGCCCGCGCCTCCTTGCGAGTAACCTTTCCTTTCTTTATGAGCGGCATTTCTACGCAAATACTCTTAGAACGGAAATATTCATGAGCATGGGAAAATTGAATTGCTGAAATCTTTGCCCATTTGGAACAATAACGATTTACTTTTCCTGGAAGCGCATTACTCTCAAAGATCACAATAGGAACTTTTCTAAGTTTAGCTGCTAAAATAGCTGGGAAAGTATGAAAACTCCCAAACCCCACGATAACGTCGGGTTTTTTTTTCAAAAAAAAGTTGAAACATCTCAAAGTCCCCTGCGAAAGATTTAACAGTGCCTTTAAGACTTTTAAGGGGTGTTTTTTGAAGGGTGTACCACTTTTGATATCAAGATAGGGAAAAACACCTTTGTTAAAGTACTGGTTTTTTTTGAGTCCTGCGCCCACAAAGGTAATCTTCATGTCTGGATGCTTTTCAATCAGCTCAAGAGCAAGCGCCTGAGCAGGGAAAAGGTGCCCCCCTGTTCCTCCAGCGGCAATCATTACATTTAGGCGGCCTGCAATTTCTTCCAATTGGGCTCCTTTTTCTTATGCGTACTCATAATAAGAGCAATCGCAATGCAGTTTGCTAAGAGGGATGACCCCCCCTGACTAAAGAAGGGAAGGTTAGTCCCTTTACTAGGAAGCAGCCCTGAGACAACCCCTAAATTCAAAAATGCTTGAAATGAGATCAAAAAGGTGATGACACTCGCAACATAAAATCCCCCTTTCGTCTCCGCTTTCATAGCAATATGGAAGCCACTATACGCAATGAACAGATAAAGAAGTACTAAAAAAAGAATGCCAATAAAACCAAGTTCCTCAGCATAAATTGCTGCAATATAATCACTACGCGCTTCAGGAAGGTAATTGAGTTTTTGCAAGCTTTCGCCAACTCCTCGACCAAAAAGCTCTCCTGATCCTGTAGCAATTTTTGCTTGATACGGTTGGTGTCCCTTTCCTAATAGATCGGATTCTGGGTGGAGATAGACTTGTATCCTATGTTTTACGTGGGGCATTTGCATTGCTGCTGCTGTTCCAAGCCCTCCTAAAAAGAGAACGGGAAGGAGCCAATAAAGCCACCTCACACGGCAAAGAAAGAATAGAGCCATTAGAGTAACCATAATGATAGCAACGGTTCCATTATCTGGTTCGATCAAGATCAAAAAAAGTGGAGCAGCCAGTCGCAATACAATCAAGTAAAATCGTTTCCACGTCATGCTCTCCTCTTTCATATAGAGATGAATGAAATATAGAGGAGCAATAACTTTCATAAATTCTGAAGGTTGGAAAGAAAGTGGGCCAAAGAAAATCCATCGATTGGCACCATTGAGGGCTCGGCCAATTCCGGGAATAAAGACGAGTATCAAACACACTGTGAGTCCATAGAAAAGGTAAGGAGCAAAGTTGAGAAGTTTCCGGTATCCGAAAAAGAAGGTTAAAAGAGCTAGAATAATTCCTAAGCAACCATACACAAGCTGTTTAATCAAAGCGTGATGAGTGCTTATATTTAAACTTCGATCAATCACTTCTGCAGAGGAGGTGTCAAACACCATTAAGATGCCAACGGCAAATAGAATTGTTGTGAATGACAAGAGGAAATAAACGCTTTTCATAACACTCTGGAAGCCCTATTTAATTCTTAATCGATCACCAGGACGCAATCGCTTTGCCTTTTCTTCATCCATATTGTTCAGCCTAAGAAGTTCATCCACCTGTATTCCATTTTTCTGGGCGACAGTCCAAGGATTATCTCCCCCTTTTACAACATAAAACTTCCCATCTTCTGTCTTTTCAAGCGCCTCTTTTTTGGGGACTTTCCTTTCAGGAAGTTTCAGTTCCTGCCCAATTTGGAGACGAGAGTTAGAAAGACTATTGAGCTTCATAATTTCATCAACACTTATTCCATGAGAGCGCGCAATTTTCTCAAGAACATCTCCCTTCTCGACGGTAACAACACGCAGAGGGCTAGAGATAAACGTCTTTGTCTCCGCTTTAGGTGTAGGAGTCAGCACTGGAGGAGGAAGAGCTTCTTCCTTTTTTTCCTCGGTTTTCGCCATAGCTGTGTACTGACTAATAACCTGATCGATTTGATCTCCCCCTTGTTTAGCAGAAAGAGGTGTGGCAGCAATTTCAATCTGATGGGCTTCTTTGGGTGAAAGAGCTAGGTCAGTTGTTCCCTGATCTTTCTTTAGAGAGCTGACAAAGAGGGCCACAAGGAGCCCTGTATTAATCAACACAGCTACGATAATAATATCTCTTCGATTCATCCTTATTTCCTAACCTCTCTGATAATCTCTTTAAACATTTCACCCCTTTCTTCATAGTCTCTGAACTGATCAAAACTTGCGCACCCTGGGGAAAAAAGGACCGTATCTCCAGTATGAGCAGCATTTCTCGCTTTATCCACAGCAACACGCAGACTTTCACAACACAGAGTTGGGATGGCATCTCCTAGCTCTTTCTCAATTTGCAAAGCCGTTTCCCCTATTGCAAAGATCCCTTTAACTTTTTGTGTAAATGGTTTTTTCCATTTTTTAAAAGAATCCCCTTTACCTTGACCACCAGCAATCAAAAAAATGGAACCCTCAATCTGATTAACACCATACATTACTGATTCAATATTTGTCCCTTTACTATCGTTAATAAAGGTGATTCCTTCAACCATATCAACAATTTCCATTCGGTGGGGAGGCTTATTAAATGTTATTAACGCGGCGTTAAAATCCTCCCACGTAACATCGAAGACTTTACAAATTTTCCACGCCATACAAACAGCATGAGGTCCAATCGACTTCCAGTATCTCTCGTTCTTAGTTAGTTGTAAATAAGAATCCCCTTCTTCAATAAAGGTTCCCCCCTCTTGAATAAGATCCTTTAATCGAAGCTTTGTGTCTCTATAAGCCTCAAAAGAGGGATACCGATCCAGATGATCAGGGGTGATGTTTGTAATGAGTCCCACATCGAATGCTACAGTTTCCAAAGTCTCTAGTTGATAAGAACTAAGTTCAACAACTAGAATCTCCTTTGGATCAGGAGCACAAGCATACTCTGCTAAGCTAACTCCAACGTTTCCAAGGGCCCGCGCCCTAATTCCTGATGCGTTGAGCACATGCGTTACAAGCAAGGTAACAGTTGTCTTGCCGTTTGTTCCCGTAATACCCACCATTTTGTTCTTCAAGGCTCGAATCGCAAGTTCCGCTTCCCCCACAACACATCCCTTTGCCTGTGGGTGGCTCCGAGGAACTCCTGAAGAAAGAACGACTAAATCAGCCTTTATCTCTTCATCTTCAAAACAAACAGTCACTCCCTCCATTTTTTGAGGGATGCGATCAACAGCATAGACAGCATAGTCTTGCTTCAACAGAAGCTTTGCAGCTCCTTTTCCACTTTTTCCAAGTCCTATGACAAGTGCTTTCATTGAAACTTTATTGATGCTAAGCCAAGGAGGGCCAAAATTAAACTAATAATCCAAAAACGGACGACAACTTTTGGTTCAGGCCACCCCTTAAATTCGAAGTGATGGTGCAAAGGAGCACACCGAAAAATCCTTTTTTTGTTTCGATACCGGTAACTAAGCACCTGCAAAATTACCGAGACAGCTTCGATAACAAAGATTCCTCCAACAAGAGCAAGTAAAAACTCTTTTCTCATCAGTACGGCCGCGGTTCCTAAAACCCCCCCAAGGGCCAGTGAACCTGTATCTCCCATAAACACCTGTGCCGGATACCCGTTATACCATAGAAAACCAAGACACGATCCCGCCATTGCGCACATATAGATGGCTATCTCAGAGCTCCCTTCAATATAGGGAATATTGAGATAGCGAGCCATTTCGATATTATTCGAAAGAAACGCAAATAAAGCAAAAACTGCAGCTACCATCAAAATGCATCCCGAGGCTAACCCATCAAGTCCATCCGTAAGATTCACAGCGTTTGAGGAACCTGTGACAACCACAATTGTCATCAAAAAACCTAGGAAAAGTCCCACACCGCTCAAGGCAAAAAGAGCTCCCTTCTTAAAAGGGAAAAAGTATTGTCCGTACGCTAGCTGTGATTCGTAAACTTCACCTCCTAACTTCATGTGAGGAGGGATAAACCACGTTCCAAAATGGAGGGCTTCAGAAAATGCCGGCCATAAAAGATAAAGACCTAAAAGAGC
Source organism: Candidatus Neptunochlamydia sp. REUL1 (assembly GCF_963457595.1). Taxonomy (GTDB): domain Bacteria; phylum Chlamydiota; class Chlamydiia; order Chlamydiales; family Simkaniaceae; genus Neptunichlamydia. The sequence continues at coordinate 1,513,902 of NZ_OY735137.1, read as the reverse complement.
CGCAAAAAGAACTTGCAAACCAAACTTCTTCCGAGCAGGAAGCCCCTTAGAATTCTTATGCTTCATCTTCAAATAGTCATCCATCCCTCCAAGAAAACCAAGCCATATTGTTGAAACAGCAAGAATTAACGTGAAGGGATTGCGGGGGTCCATCCATAAAAGGAGGGCTACAAGCATCGACACAAGTATTAATATTCCCCCCATCGTTGGCGTCTTTTTCTTCTTTTGATGGAGCTCAGCAAGCATCGGACAATCTTCTACTCTAATCGATTGCCCCGTCTTCAATGCGTAGAGCTTACTAATAAAGCGAGGACCCATAAAAATTGTGAGGAGGAGAGTGGTCATTGCTGCCAGAATCATCCGCGTGGACGAGTAAAGAAAAACAGCAGGAACTTTCATAGCTGCACTCAGTGATAAATACTGCAAAAAAAGATAAATCACTCGTTAAAACTCCTCGAGCGTCGTCCAAAGCTTAAAGGAATTGGACCCTTTTAATAATACAACATCCCCTTCTACCACGACTTCCTTTAAACGTTTAACAGCCCCCTCTTTTTCTTTAAAATATTCGACCGTTTTCCCTCCTTTTTCAAATACTTCAATCATTGGAACACACTCCTCACCAATACAAATCAGGTGATCTAAAAGGGGAAGGGCATGCTCAGCGACTTCTCGATGACTTGACACTTCAAAAACTCCTAACTCTTTCATCGCTCCTAAAAATCCAATCCTTCTTTTTCCTTTAGGAAGACTTGAAAGGGCTGCTTTCATAGCTAAAGGAGATGCGTTGTAAGAGTCATCCACAAATAAAGCTCCTCCCTTTTCCACCTTTTGAAAGCGATGATCAAAAGGACTTAGTTTTTTCGCTCCCTCTTCAATTTCTTCTCGAGACATCCCTAGATGAAGCGCAACACTTGCTGCCGCTAAAAAATTTTCCTGTAGATGCCTCTCTTCAAACGGGGATTCCACCTCTCTTAATGTCACATCAGCCCTGGGATCTTCATAATCAAACCACGTCTTTGCAACATTTAGTAAACGCACCGACTGAAACGCTTTTGTATCTAAATGAAAGAACCCTCTCTCTACCCTTTTAGATTCAAAAAGCTCACACTTAGCCTCAGCAATCTCCTCAATCTTGTTAAAGAAAGCAGAATGAGCAAGCGAAATCTTCGTTAACACACCAAGGTGAGGCGGAGCGATTTCTACTAAACGACTCAGCTCCCCTTTTTCACTCATTCCCATCTCTAAAACAAAAATTTCTTCCTGTCCTTCCCAGTTCAGTATTGTTAGGGGCAATCCCACTTGGGAGTTTAAACTCCCAGGATTTTTTATGACTCGAAACTTTTCTGCTAAAAGGGTCGCAAGAAACTCTTTAGTTGTTGTTTTCCCTACGGTCCCAGTAACTCCAATGACTAGAGGGCTTTTTTCTTGAAACACCTCTTGAGCCAAATCTTGAAGCGCTCGTTTCACACTGGGTACAGGAATCAAAACTAAGCCAAAATCGCCGCCTTGGTAGCTATTTGAAACAACTGCAGCAATCGCCCCTTTTTTTGCAGCCTCTTCCAAATAGTTATGACCATCAACGGTCTCTCCAGTGAGTGCAAAAAAGAGAGTCCCTTTCTGCACATTGCGACTATCAAACGATGCATGAACAATAACCTCATCCCGTTTGATGCGTTGACCAAAAAATGGTCCGATTTCTTTGAGTTTTTTTCGCATGATTTTATCAAAATATCTCACTGCGGGGTTATAATCAAAGGATTATTTCTCGTGCAAAAAAAAATTACTTTCGTTTACTCTTTCCATAGGGAAAAAATGCTTAAGGATATAAGAATGGATGGTTTAATACGGTTTTTTGGAAACGGAAGGTCTATTGCATGGGATACCTACCACCTAATGAGAGACCCGCAGGAGAGAACCCAGCTCGGTGAGCGCGTTGAAGAGTTTATCAATGGGTTTAGTCCTTTCAGAGAAAATGCTTCAAATAGCATTCCCACTTTGGATAAGCTTCAAAATGTTATCGACTTTACCGAGTACTTCACAAGACATGCTGCCAAAGCGTTTCTCGTATTTACTGTCATTAATGCAGCTGTCTATCATTTTACTAGGCTACTGACTTTCATTGCATTGACATACTTCATTTCGACATTTGTCTTTTGTATGATCTACTTGGATACCTGGGAAATTGCTGGTGCCTCGCAAGATATCAAGGATATCCTAGCTAAAAATGCGCGGTGTGAATGTATTGAAGCCAACCAATCCTCCCCACTGATCAGAGAGAATAAAAGAAGGGAGTTCAATAATCTCATGAGCGCAGTTGTCACTCACAACAATGTAGGCCTTGCTATCAAAAGAATTGAACGTCTTTCAAATGGCTTGATTCTCACAAATCCTATAGCTAGCTTCCCTCTTGGACAAATCTTAAAACATCTGAGAGTGTTGGAAGAGGACCTTCATAACAAATTGTTTATTGAAGGGAGAGTGTTATTCGAGTAAGAATTGCTTTTTTTAGGATTATCCTGTATGATAAGCCCTCACATGGTGGCATGGCCAAGTGGTAAGGCAGGGGCCTGCAAAGCCTCTATCCCCAGTTCGAATCTGGGTGCCACCTTTTTTGCAAGAAGAGATAAAACAATCTATACAACTAATATTCAGGGACCTAAATCATTTTACTTCTCCCCGTTCTTTTAAAATTATTAGAAAATGACTCCTTATGCTTTATATAGTGTCAACGCCAATTGGAAACTTGAAAGATATTACCTTTCGAGCAGTAGAAGTCCTAAAAAATGTCGATTTGATTTTGGCAGAGGATACCCGAACGAGTGGTGTGCTCCTACGAGAGTATGGTATTGAAACAAAAATGCTGAGCTTCCACATGTTCAATGAGCGGGAACGGGAAGAGAAAATCTTGGAAGAATTAACAATCGGAAAAAAGATTGCACTGATTAGCGATGCGGGAACACCAGGAATCTGCGATCCAGGAGCCGGACTGATGCGTCGCTGCCGCGAAGGTGGGATAAAAATGGAGGTCGTTCCAGGCCCCTGTGCTGCCATTGCAGCCCTTAGTCTTTATGGAAGTGACAAACGTTTTCAATTTGTAGGGTTTTTAGAGAAAAAAGGAAAGGGTCAGCTCATTGATATCCTCTATTTCCAAGGGCTAACAATTTGCTACGAAACTCCCCACCATCTACTCACAACCCTTAAATGGCTTGATGAGCTCGCCCCTGAAAAAAAAATCTTTATCGCACGTGAGCTGACAAAGCTCTACGAAGAAACCCTTGAAGGAACCGCAAAAGAGCTAATCGACCATTTCCAAAAAAAGAAAATTCTAGGAGAATACGTTCTAATCTTTTCGGGGTTTGAAAACCCTTTCGATAAAACACCCCAGGCATTGATTCGCGAACTAGAAGAGCGCTTTGGGGTAAGCTCCAAAGAAGCACTTGTAGCCGCAGCTAAACTTTTGAACCGACCAAAACGGGAACTTTATGACGATTTGCATCGAAGTACCACTGATTGATTTTTTTTACCGATAGAACTAGAGCGCTGGGTCGCAAAAAAAAACCCCCGAGGAAAACCACGAGGGTGCGTGTAAAAGTACAAGTGATCAAATTAGCTCAACATATCAGCATTATTAATCGCTATCAGCGCCTGGTTTATCTCCGAAGCACTTTGTATAAACTTAGTTGAAGAGCCTTGCAGCTGCTGCAATGTACCTTGAGCCATCTGCATGGCTCCTTGTCCATTAGTTGCATCAGCCTGGTCTTCTCCATACTTCTTTTGTGGAGTAGCCGAGGCCGCTTGCCCAATTCCAGAAGATGCCTTTGATAAAGACTCCGATATTCCAGAAAGAGCAGTTAAATACTGGGCTTTTGATTGCCTGATATGAAGCAGCTCTGCTTGCTTTTCTTTAATATGATCAGAAAATTTCTGTTGCATTTTTTCAAATTCTTTCTCTTTCATATTATTAATATGTGGTTCTTCATCTGTAGAAGGCATTCCAGCTTCAGGTGGTTTTCCTTTCTCTTCTTTAACGAATGTTTTTTTATTTAATAGCTCTTTTCTTACTTTATCACCTTCGCTATCTCCTCCAAGAGGCTCTAGCTTATCAAGGCCCGGCTCCACTTCGTCAACACGAACCTCTGGAGCACGAGACAGTTTATTTAAATAATTTTTACCTCCTTCTATTTCTAGCTTGCAATGATTTTCTTCCGGAGATACAGCCGTAGACTTATAGAAAGAAAAAGAGTTGGCTGCCATCGAAACAGCTCCACCAACAGATTGGCTAATTCCCTGGCAAAGAGCCGTGTTAAACTGATCTACTCCTTGCTGAATCTGTGCATTTGCTGTTACTTGTGCAAGAGAGCTGGTCACTTTTGATTGGAGCTGAAATTGATCTCCATATTGATTCGCAATTTTTACAAAGTCTTCTTGAAGCTTCAGAAAAGCCGCTATACACTGCCCCAAAGTCCCAGGTATTAACTCTCCTAACTTTACACCAGCAGTAGTTTTTTTTGCTGAGGAAATAGGATCTCCACTATTAGTATTTGCACTTCTTATATTTTCCATGTATATCACCTTTTTAATGACTATTAACTATTTACAAGTAAAGATTTTGCTACCGCTTCTCCAGGGCCAGCAACTGTTTTTCCAAATCCCTTTAGCATTTTTTCTAATGTTTGCATATCAGACTTAAGCCCACTACTAAGGTCTGACAGCGTGTTATCGTTCATCGACATACTCATATGAATCTGAGTCATTGCTGCCTCTGCTTGGGCAATGACCTTTTTCATTTCCCCTTCAAGAACTTTAGCTCCTCCCTGTGCTACTTCCACGCCGCCTTGAGCTGCTCCTACTCCAGCTTGAATAGCTGCTCCTAGCTCTTTAAAATTGTCTGCATTGTCTAAGATGTATTGAACGAGCTTACTATTAGGGCCTTCAGCTGCCTTCATTATTGAGCTTGTCCCACCAGCAGTTGCCGCAATAGTTGCCGCTACTTGAGTAAGCACAGCTACAATAAGCAGTAGTATTTTTTTCCAACCTTTAGCACCTGTAGCATTTATGATATCAAATGCGATGGAAGACTGCCCAAGGCCGCTAGCAGCCCCCATACATGTCACCCCAGCAGCGCGCTTGCCATTAATGCGAACCCTAGAACCCTCTTGGTCAGAAATTTTTGAAGCAGCTCCCTCAACTTCCTCAGCAACCTCTGCGCTCACTTCTTCAGCAACCTCTGTACTAACCTCTTTAGAACCTGCAGAAATAGCAGCACCACCCCCAGTTACCACAGCAAAAGCCGTGATAATCACGATGGTAATTAGATCAGCAAGAATCTTAGCAGCAGACTTGGACATGTGCTTAGCAAGCCCTTCTGCGATTCCCTTAGTCATATCGTTCGTGACGCCTTCCTCTGATAGGACAAAAAGCATCGCTCCAATTAATGCAATTTCAGGCTGTCCAGTAAGTGCCGCAGTAGCAATCATTACCATTGATAGGATCGTGCCGACCCATGGAAGAGCTTCACTTTTTAGACATTTCTCTCCAAATTTCTTTGCATCTTTAACATCACCAACTAATAGACAGTTAAGGGCCATTCTTGCATCAAAAACAAGTTCTCCAAGACTCTTTAAATCTTTTAATCCTTGCTTAATATTCTTGTTATATATACTTTCAGCATGCTCTGGTTGAACTATCATCTCAACACATCCAATAACCGCCTTAAAAATATGGCAAATAAAATGCCAGAAAGAATGGTGCTTATGTTGTTCTGCAATTTCTTTTATTACCTTCTCCAACTGAGCTTCATCAAGTTTTTGAAGAACTTTTCCAATGTCAACGCTTTGATTCGATAATTTTTGGTTATTCTCAAGCATCCACTGCCCTATCTCCACAAGAGCCGCATCCATTGCAAAAATATCTTTCATATTAGCCTTGTTAGTTGGGATACTTCCTGATGTTGGAGCATCTGGCTTTGGAGCATCTGGCTTTTTCCTAGACGTAGCAGCACTAGCAGAAGCAGTTAAACTATCACTTAGAGAGGCAAGCGATAAAGCCAATAGGTCACTATTTGCTGGAATTTTTTTATTTGATTGAACATTAAATAACCTCTGGCTAAGTTGTTCACTAGAAGTTAAGGTATTATTTAACATAATTTGTCCTATTATTATTAATTTTCTAAGGTAGAGATTATCCTAGCTGGCCTTGCAACAAATTCCCAGTGTACTTTAATAACTCAGTCGCATCTGAGGCAAACTGGATCGTCATTTGCTGAGATTGAGCTAACTGTTGCGATGAGGTTTGCATCGATTGAACGTTATTATTAGCCACATTCTCTATATTTTGAAATTTTTGATTGTCGCAGTTGTACTTATTTTCATCCTTGTTAGCATCATCGGGACTACTATCCTTTTGAACTTTATCGCTATCTTGTTTCAGGATATCCGAAGCATTGTCATAAATTATTTTAAGCGCATCTGCTAATTGCGATGTTGTTTTAGCATCGATAGCCTCATTATCCGACTGAAATTTCTCTAGTTCTTCAGACGCTTTTACAATTAACTCCAAGGGTGGTTCCTTAAGTGGTTTTATGGGAGGTGAAATATCTTGACTCATATTTATATCCTTATTTTTTTTATTGCTTCATTGAGCTGTTTGCTTGTTTTTCTAAACTTATAAAATTATTCATCATTGTATTATCCATCCCCTCATACTGCTGAGCATTACTCTGTAGATACTTCACTTGCGCCTGCACTTCTGATGACTGGCTATTTAAACGACTTGAAACTGCTGTGAATGCATTTGTGTATGGCCCAATTTCTGAGGTCTTATCGGTGCTAGAAGAATCACCCCAAGCATTTCCCCAAACCTTTAAAATAGAATCATTCGTAACTGAGCTAGGAATTGTAGGTGATCCTTTACTAGGATTAATATCAATACTAGTCCCGAAAAGTACGCCAATCTGGTGCACCAAATCCTCGTAAACATCATCAGGCAAGTCGCCATTATTGTGCATCCAGGCCGCCTCTGCTAGAAACTTGTTTGCTTCCCCAACAGGATCTTGAGACATTTGTTTGTCGGTTGCAGAATAAACTATGTCGTGAATGCCGGTAATTCTATCCACAGGCCACTGTTTGCCTCCGCCTTCTGGATTTTTACCGTCTCTGTCATTCGTTATCTTGTCTAATAATTGCTGATTTTTTATATCAAGGGTTGGTGCGCCATTAATCCCATCTGGATTTGTCCATGCACTAGAACAATCATTGTAATGGAATAATTCTTTCGCAATTCCCATAAATTGCTCATATTGACTATCTGAAACGACTCCTTGATTATGCAAAAGATACATTTGCCTAAAAAGATCATCCATATCTCCTAGGGCTGTCTCTATATGCCTACCACCAGTCCCCGCATAATCATTTTTAATGTTGTCTATGTCATTTTTAGCCTTAACGCATGCTGAATAATCTTTGGACCCATTAAACGAGGCTTGAATGGAATTTAGAAAGCCATCCATCCCAGAAATATCATTCATCAAATTTCCTTGCTTTGCCATTTCTTGCTGCGTAAATTCGTTTAGTATTGGAAATACAGCCCAGGCAAGTGAAAGGAGCACTTCCCCTGCATTCGCTTTGGTATTATGTAGATAATTCCACTCTTGCTTCCATTGCTCTGGAAGAGACGGTTTTGGTTTATTCAAATTTACGTCTTCTATCATATTAATTTTGCCCTATTTTTACTTAAACAATTCCACCCTTACTTACATTTTATATATAAAAATTATATAAATCAATCATTTTATTTTAAAAATTTATTCAAATGGTTCTTATTTAGAAGTTTAAATAATTATTAAGATTCTGTTAACATTAAGATTGCAAAAAATTAGTACAAAGCTCTTTGGTTTTGTTAAATCATCAAACCTAAGTTATTCATTTTAAGTCCATTGCGGACTTTGGCTTGTTTTGTAAAAAATTTACTTTCAGTGAGTTAAGTTGAATCATGCAACAAAGCCAAGCTCTTCTACTAATCCTGTTTTTTATTATCTTCTAAAAGCGCCAACAGATACTTCCCATAACCACTGTTAATCAGTGACTTAGCGAGAGACTCGAGCTCTAGATCTCCAATCCACTTATTTTGATAGGCAATTTCTTCAACGCATCCTACTTGGATCCCTTGCCTCTCCTGAATGACCTGTATATAGATAAAATATTTCGTTTTAGTTATAATTTTTTGAATGACATATTCGCTAGATTTTAGAAAAAAAGTTCTATCGATCCGAAGCAAAGAAAAATTAAGCTTTGCCCAAGTAGCAAGACGCTTTGGAGTAAGTGTAAATAGTGTGTTTCTCTGGTCTAAGAGGTTAGAGCCAAGGCGCACTAAAATCAGACCTGCAATAAAGATTGATAGAGAGATCTTGATGGAGGATATCAAGAAATACCCTGATGCCTTCAACTATGAACGAGCACATCGTCTCAAAGTAAGCACTTCAGGCATTCGGTGTGCCATGAAGAGGTTAAGAATTAGCTATAAAAAAAACGCTCAACCATCCCAAGGCCTGCGAAACAAAAAGACAAATCTTTCAAGGGAAAATCGCAGAATATAAACGTTTGGGAAAGCCAATTGTATATATTGATGAAAGCGGGTTTGCCCATGATATGCCCCGCACCCACGGTTACTCCAAAATAGGACAGCGATGTTTTGGCACTCATGATTGGGGAGCAAAAGGAAGAACAAATGCAATAGGGGCATTACTTGGAACAAGCCTCCTTACACTTGCGTTATTCGAGTGCAATATTAATACAGATGCCTTTTCCATTTGGGCAGAGGAGGACTTGCTACCGAAACTTCCCTCTGAAAGTATTCTGGTTATGGATAATGCTTCATTCCATAAAAGCAAATCTATGCAAGAGAAGATCCAGGCTGCAGGCCATACCTTGGAATATCTTCCTCCCTATTCCCCTGATCTAAACCCTATTGAACACAGGCAAAGTCTAAGCGAAGAAAATATCAATGTGGAATAGACGAACTTTTCAAGGAGCTCTGCCTATAACTAATTTAAGTCACTTTAGCTATATCTCATTGCGATGTTGTTTTAGCATCGATAGCCTCATTATCCGACTGAAATTTCTCTAGTTCTTCAGACGCTTTTACAATTAACTCCAAGGGTGGTTCCTTAAGTGGTTTTATGGGAGGTGAAATATCTTGACTCATATTTATATCCTTATTTTTTTTATTGCTTCATTGAGCTGTTTGCTTGTTTTTCTAAACTTATAAAATTATTCATCATTGTATTATCCATCCCCTCGTACTGCTGAGCATTACTCTGTAGATACTTCACTTGCGCCTGCACTTCTGATGACTGGCTATTTAAACGACTTGAAACTGCTGTGAATGCATTTGTGTATGGCCCAATTTCTGAGGTCTTATCGGTGCTAGAAGAATCACCCCAAGCATTTCCCCAAACCTTTAAAATAGAATCATTCGTAACTGAGCTAGGAATTGTAGGTGATCCTTTACTAGGATTAATATCAATACTAGTCCCGAAAAGTACGCCAATCTGGTGCACCAAATCCTCGTAAACATCATCAGGCAAGTCGCCATTATTGTGCATCCAGGCCGCCTCTGCTAAAAACTTGTTTGCTTCCCCAACAGGGTCTGCTGCTTTTTCTTGAGACATTTCTTTGTCGGTTGCAGAATAAACTATGTCGTGAATGACGATAATTCTATGCGCAGGCCACTCAGTCTTTTCAGCTTCTTGGTCTTTCGTTATCGCCTTTAATAATCCCTTATCTGTTGTATTAAGGGTTGGAGCGCCATTAATCCCATCTGGATTTGTCCATGCATTACCACAATCACCGTAATGGAATAATTCTTTCGCACTTCCCATAAATTGATCATATTGACTATCTGAAACGACCCCTTGATTATGCAAGAGATACATTTGCTTAAAAAGATCATTCATATCTGCTGGGGCTTTCTCTATATTACTTCCTGCTGGGGGGTCCTCTATATTACTTCCTGCTGGGGGGTCCTCTATATTACTTCCTGCTGGGGGGTCCTCTATATTACTTCCTGCTGGGGCTTTCTCTATATTACTACCACCAGGCCCCCAATAATCATTGTTAATGTTGTCTATGTCATGTTGAGCCTTAATGCATTCTGGATAATCTTTGGCCCGATTAAACGAGGCTTGAATGGAATTTAGAAAGCCATCCATCCCAGAAATATCATTCATCAAATTTCCTTGCTTTGCCATTTCTTGCTGCGTAAATTCGTTTAGTATTGGAAATACAGCCCAGGCAAGTGAAAGGAGCACTTCCCCTGCATTCGCTTTGGTATTATGTAGATAATTCCACTCTTGCTTCCATTGCTCTGGAAGAGACGGTTTTGGTTTATTCAAATTTATGTCTTCTATCATATTAATTTTGCCCTATTTTTACTTAAACAATTACAACCTTACTTACATTTTATATATAAAAATTATATAAATCAATCATTTTATTTTAAAATTTTATTATATTAAGGTCTTTTGCAGGAAAATCCATAAATTGGTGCAAAGATTTTTTATACAGAGAGAAAAAGCTAAGAAATTTATTCAAATGGTTCTTATTTAGAAGTTTAAATAATTATTAAGATTCTGTTGACATTAAGATTGCAAAAAATTAGTACAAAGCCCCTTGGCTTTGTTACATCATTAAATCTAAGTTCTTCATTTTAAGTCTATTGCGGACTTTAGCTTGTTTTGTAACAATTTTACTTTCAGTGAGTTAAGTTGAATCATGCAACAAAGCCAAGCTCTTCTACTAACCCTGTTTTTTATTATCTTCTAAAAGCGCCAACAGATACTTCCCATAGTCACTGTTAATCAATGACTTAGCGAGAGACTCGAGCTCTAGATCTCCAATCCACTTATTTTGATAGGCAATTTCTTCAACGCATCCTACTTGGATCCCTTGCCTCTCCTGAATGACCTGTATATAGTTAGAGGCTTGGTGAAGAGCTTCAAAGGTCCCAGTATCGAGCCAAGCAAAGCCTCGATCGAATAGATGGACTCTCAAGGCCCCTTGATCAAGGTAGGCTCGGTTGAGATCGGTAATCTCCAGCTCACCACGAGCCGAAGGGGTGAGTCCTTTTGCTAAAGCGACCGCTTGACCATCGTAGAAGTAGAGCCCTGTGACGGCATATGAGGAAGGAGCAGGATTAGGTTTCTCAATGAGATCAGATACCTTGTCCCCTTCAAATGTGACTACTCCATAGCGCTCAGGATCCTTCACCTGATAGCCGAAGATGGCCGCCCCTGATTCAAGCTGGCCACAGCTCTTTAATAGGGAGGACAGGTGGTCGCCATAAAAGATATTATCCCCAAGGATAAGGGCCACATTCTCTCCATTAATAAAGGATTCACCGATGACCAAAGCCTCAGCAATCCCTCGAGGCTCTTCCTGCACGGCGTAGGAAAGGGAAAGTCCTAACCGGGACCCATCCCCAAAGAGGGTCTCAAAACTAGGCAAATCATGAGGCGTAGAGATAATCATAATATCCCGGATCCCCGCTAGCATCAAAACGGAAAGAGGATAGTAAATCATCGGCTTATCGTAAATAGGGAGGAGTTGTTTACTTGTAGCAAGCGTCAAGGGATGAAGACGTGAGCCTAACCCCCCAGCCAAAACGATACCTTTCATATTACATCTCTATTGAGTAGATATCGGGAAGACCCCGATAATATTCCTTGTAGTCCAAACCATACCCGACAACAAATCGATCTTCAATATCAAAAAGAGAAATATCAGGACGGTAATCAGTATTATGAGGAACATCTTTTGAAAGCAACACGAGAGACCTAAAAGAAGCTGGCTGCTTATCTTGAATTTTTCTAGACAATTCTGCCAAGGTTTCTCCTGTATCAAAGATGTCGTCGACTAGTAGAACATGCTTCCCTCTAATTTCTAGGGAATCAACGCCCGCAACCTCTTGTTCCCCCTTAACAATACCTCCCTCTCCATAGCTTGTAGCTTGAACCGTTTCTAAACGGATGGGAAGGTGGGTATGGCGGAGAAGGTCGCCGACTAAGATGAAGGAACCTTTTAGCACCATTACAATGGTAAGCTCTTCAGTAGGATAATGATTTTCAAGTACGCGCGCGGTTCTTTCCAAGCGCTCCTCAATTTCTTGAGAACTAATGAGGAGTTGTAGCTGCAGTTCGTTGCCCGGGGGCTGTTTGTTCTGTATCAGTTTTTGATTCATCGTGTACAAAGTTGCATCCTTCTTCAATCAGGGTATCGATAAACGCTAGGTTATATCCTTCTCCTGACAAGAAGGTAGGGTTATGAAGCATATATTGGTGAAACGGGATCGTGGAGTTCACGCCACCGATATGAAATTCACGAAGAGCTCTTTTCGCAATTTTAATAGCATCGGCGCGGTCCTTTCCTTTAACGATGAGCTTCGCAATCATCGAATCATAAAAAGGAGGGATCCGGTACCCAGAATAACAAGCGCTATCAACGCGCACGTTGGGTCCCCCAGAAGGAATGTAGTATTCTAAAAGCCCAGGAGACGGCATAAAATTATTCGCAGGATTCTCGGCATTAATCCGGAATTCAAAGATATGGCCTTCCATCCGAATATTCTTTTGTTTGTATAAGAGTTTTTCTCCCATTGCCATCTTAATCTGTTCTTTCACAAGATCAATTCCCGTCAATTCTTCTGTCACAGTGTGCTCTACTTGAATGCGAGTGTTGACCTCCATAAAAAAGAAGTTCTTCTTTTCATCGAGGAGGAACTCCACAGTTCCCACAGTGTGATACTTTGCAGCTTTTGCCAAGTGCACCGCTGCTTCTCCCATCTTTTTTCGTAAGTGGGGAGTCAGAACAGGACTTGGAGTCTCTTCAATCAGCTTTTGTCGTCTTCTTTGAATGGTGCAGTCTCTCTCACCTAGATGCACATAATTCCCATGCTCATCTCCAAGGATCTGCACTTCAATATGCCGGGGATTAAAGATCATTTTTTCTAAGTAAATATCAGGATTTCCAAAGGAAACCTCTGCTTCAGCTCGAGCCGCTGCAAATTGACGGACAAAATCCTCAGAATCTTGAGCAATTCGAATCCCCTTTCCACCGCCACCAGCTGTCGCTTTAATGAAGACTGGAAATCCAATTTTTTTGGCTTCTTTAAGAGCCTCGTCAACAGTTTCTACGATTCCATTCGATCCGGGAATAATTGGACAGCGCACACTCTTTGCGATGCTTTTAGCTTGCGCTTTATCGCCGAGCATCGCAATCGTCTTTGCTGAAGGGCCTATAAAGGTAATACCACAACTTTCACAAATCGATGCAAAGTTAGCATTCTCACTTAGGAAGCCATACCCTGGATGGATCGCATCGGCACCAGAAATCTCACAAGCTGATAATACATGAGGAACTTTAAGATAAGATTGGTTCGAAGGTGCATCTCCAATACAAATCGCTTCATCTGCATGGAGTACGTGAAGGGCTTCCGCATCGGCTTTGGAGTAAACAGCCACTGTTTGAAGACCAAGATCGTGACACGCTTGAATAATTCGAACTGCTATTTCACCTCGGTTTGCAACTAAAACTTTTTTCATGACTAACTTATGGTAAGGAGTTTCGTTCCAAATTCTACAGGATCAGCATTGTTTAAGAAAACTTCCTTTACAACACCACTTTTTCCAGCCTTTACCTCGTTCATCACCTTCATTGCTTCGATGATACAAACAACAGTATCTTCCTTCACGCTGTCTCCTATCTTGACAAAAGGATCGTCATCTGGAGACGGAGACGCATAATAGGTTCCCACCATTGGAGATGTTATTGCATTATCTTCCTTGGATTCGATTTTTCCTGGCTCTTTTGCTGCTTCAGGAAGAATCCTATTTTCCTGAATATCCACGCGGGGTGCTGCCACCATTGGCACATGCGTAGGGTACGAGGCAATTTCAGAGTCATTTCCCCTTTCAAGTTCCAGCTCAAAACCATTTTTTTCCTTTAGGGTTACTTTCGTCATCCCTTTGTCTTCCATGGCTTCCATAAGCTCTTTAATTTTTTCTAAATCCACAGCCTACTCCAAACAGTTAGATTCTTTGCACGAACTCACCGAGATGAGTATCGACTTTAATAATGTCGCCCACTTCAATAAAGAGAGGTACTTCTACTTTTGCTCCTGTCTCCAGAATTCCATATTTACTAGCACTCGAAACAGAAACCTTAGATTTTATATCTTCAAGCTTTATGACCATCAGCTCCAAAAACTGGGAAAGTTCGATCGAAAAGATCGTCTCTCCATAAAACATTGCCCGAATCTGTATTCCCTCTTTCAAATAATTGACTTTATCCCCAACGACATCGGTTGCGACAAGAACTTCATCAAATTCATCGATATCCAAAAACAGGTAGTCCTTCCCCTCTAAGTAAAGAAACTCCAACCGTCTCTCACTTAAGTTTACCTCATCGATCTCTTGATCAACTTTAAAGTTTTTCTCAATGACCTCATCAGACATAAGGTTCTTGAGTTTCGTTTTAATAAACGGGACACCTTTGGCAACAGTGACTTTTACACTCGTCTCCACTCGGTAGATTTTTCCATCGAGCGATAGTGTTGTTCCAGGTGAAATCTGATTACTTGTTGTTGCCATCTGTGTGTTAACCAACTATTTTAAGGGTTTCCAAAAGGGCTTTCAACTCTTTCAGGTGCAGAATGGTATAATCGACGTCCTTTTTAAATCCAGTATTACCTAATCCACGTCCCCATCTAATCTGAACAGTTTTATAGCCAAGTGTTTTAGCAGGAGTGAGATCTAGAGAGATTCGATCTCCACAAACTAAAGCATTTAATGGGGAAATCCCCATTTCTTCACTCACTTTTCGGTATATATTTTTTTTCTCTCCTTCTTTGCAGAAGTAAAGTTTAGTAAAAAATTGAGTTGAAATTCCCGCTCGCTTCATTTTTTCCCGCTGAATCTTTTCCTTCCCCTTCGTAACAAGAACCAAAGGATGCGATCTTGAAAGCTCTGAGAGCACTTCAATTGCATCTTCTACGGGTTGTATCGCCTCATTAAAAACAGGCCGTTCATAGACAGTCTCTAATCCAATATCTAGACAAGAGGACGGAGCCCGGTTGATTTCAAGAAACTCCATCAAAGCATCCTTTGAGCTGTTATGAAATGTATTAAGACGCAAAAGTTCTTGATAGGAACGATTAAAATTGGCCATAGACAGCCCCACCCCTTCCATCTCTTTAAGAGCTTTCTTTAGAATTCCAGGGAGGATCGAACCACTCGTATCGATCAATGTGTCGTCTAAATCAAAGATGATCAACAATATTCATAATCTCTTTTGTTACTTGCGTAGAATTGTGGCGGATCAAGCTCCGTCTCATAATGTCTCCTTTCCTTTTTTCAGTCAATTCCCCTAACAGATTTGCTGAAATGATTCGAGGATCATCGATATCATTTTCTACAAGTTCGCCTTCCTCGGCATACCTTTCAATTAATGTCGGATCAGGGGTTTGGTTATTTACTAAGATATAATCAAAGACATCCCTTCCTAAATAATGAACGATCTCTTTAAGGTAATCACTTACTTTGTAGCCTGTTGTCTGACCTCTTCGGTTCATCAAATTGCAGATAAAAACCTTTTTTGCCTGGGATTCCCTCAAAGCTTTGCTCACACCATCAACTAGCAAGTTAGGAATAATCGAAGTATGAAGACCTCCCGGACCAATAACAACCAAATCAGCATTTGTAATTTCAGAGAGTGCGTGAGGATTAGGTTTTGGAAAAGGTTCCAGGTAGATCTTGCTGTAGCCCTTATCAATTTCGTGAGAAAGATAAATTTCTTTTTCACTTTCTAAGAGTTTCCGATCTTTTAGGATCATTTTAAGGCGTACCTGGTGCGTTGTCACCGGAATCACCTTTCCTTTGATGTAAAGGATCCGCCCCATCTCTTCGACAGCCCGCTCAAAACTTCCTGTAACTTTTTCAAGAGCCGACAGAATCAGATTGCCCAAACTATGCCCCCCAAGCCCCCCATTTTCAAAGCGGTAGTTCATTAAGCTTCGCATTAATCGTGAAGAATCTGAAAGGGCAACTAAACACTGACGAACGTCACCTGGGGGAAGGACCCCTAACTCATCGCGGAGAATCCCAGTACTTCCTCCATCATCCGCCATGGACACAATCGCGCTCAAATCAACAGCATGTTTTTTGAGCCCCCGAAGAACAGTAAAATTCCCTGTTCCTCCACCCATGACTACAATTTTTTTCACCCGCGAAGCACCTCGATTCGATCTTTCATACCTTCCCCCTTGAACAAGTAGGTACCCGAAACCAAGTGGTTTGCTCCGGCCTTAATACATAGAGGCGCGGTCTTATCGTCGACTCCACCGTCTACCTGAATATCAAAAGGAGGGAGACTTTCTCCTTCTTTAGGAACTTTGCCCCCTTTCCTTACATCCAACCTGTCACACAATCCCCGAGTAAATTCTATCTTTTCTAGAACTTCAGGGATAAGTGCCTGTCCACCAAAACCGGGATGAACGGTCATCAGCAGAATCTTGTCACACTTATCGAGATATTTCGGGATAAGCGACTCACTTGTCTCCGGACAAAACGCTAAACCTGCATGAACACCGCATTTGCGAATATAATTGAGGGTATCCTCAACATCTTCAGTCGCCTCAATATGGAAGGTGATACAGTCAGCACCATTTTCGATTAACTGTTCAATATAATCGAATGGTTTATAAACCATGATGTGAACATCTAAATAGATGTCGGTTGCCTTGTTAATAGCAGCAAGTGCTTTGGGACTCAAACTCAAGTTTGGAACAAAATGTCCATCCATGATGTCAAAATGAATAGCGTTAGCGCCAGCATCCTCAGCCCGCTTAGCTTCATCGGCAAGGTGACCAAAGTCACCAGCAAAAATTGATGGTTCAATATAAATCTCAGACATAATCTCCCATTATCTCAATTTTGTGTATTTTTTGGCTAGAAGATCTCTAATGCTTCCTGTGGGGCAGAGTGTTTTTTAATTTTAATGGAGTGGTCAAATGGCCATCGCTGAAAATTAAAAATCCCCCCAATTTCCTGAAGCCATAGGGGAGACACAGTCAAAAAAAACACAAAGCCGAGATTATATTCCTAATCGCCAAATATTTTCAAAATCCAACTTTCGATACAGCAAGAAAAAAATATTTATTGAATAGGAGTGATGAAACCCGTGTAATGGCGCTCATCATGCTCAAGATCAAGAGTGATGATAGGAGCAGAAAAATCATGAAGCTTGTCGAGCATTTCTCCTTCTCCAATCATAAAAAAGTGATCTTTTTCCTCTAGAGACAAAAAAGGCACAGAAGAGTGAAGTTGTTCTTGAAAAAGGAGGAAAAGTGTTTTTAACACTTTAGGATCTATAAAACTTCTTTTTTCCAGAGGAAATAAAGAGTGAAAAAAGTTTTCTAAAAGAATAGAGTCATGCGCGCCAACCATTTTTTCTAATGAAGAAAAAACTTCATTTTGCTTCGATATCATTCCCCCATTGTAATCACGGATCTCCCCAAACACCTCCTGCAACTGACTAAGGATCTTTTGACGTGCCTTGTAAAGGTCAATTGAATGGTCTTCTCGAATAAACGGGAGAATGGGAAGCTCCACCTTGAATACAGCAGCTTCTTTTGGATACTTTTTCCGAAGCATCCCCAGCTGCTTGATCCGATCAATTTTTGGATGGAGGGGCGAAGCCATCAAAACATCTTCTACTGGGGGCATTTTAGGGAGAAGGATACGAGCTAAGATGACAGTAAAAATGAGGTAGGTTTCTGCCTGCCTCTCAAAAGATAAAATCAGCTGGGGGAGATCACGAGCAAAACGGAGCTCACGCCCAAGAGTCACAACATGACGAAAAATTTCTTCTTCATTGCGCGGCATGAACACAGATCTCTGAAGATGTTCAATTTTTCCCTTAAGGGCACGGGGGAGCCACCGCCTTAAATCAGCAATTTCTTCCACTTCAAAACCTCCTGCTTTCTCGATTTCTAAAGTGAGAAGGTGAAGAAAATTTTCTTCCTTTTCTTGATAATCACTTCCTGAAACCAAGCGCGCATTAGGAAGGAGACTTTGAATGGCCTTGATAAGATGCCCTCTCTTAAAAACCTCATTCTCTCGAAGGATATTCAGCCCCACAGAAACCTCTAAAGCCTCCTTTTGCTCCAAAGGGAAGGTAAGTGTGCGTCGCATTATCTTAACAGCAACATGGCGATGCAGAGAAGATTTTTCATGGTTTAAGAGCACCTTTTTTCGGATCATATAAAGAGCTGAAAGAGTTTGAGTCACTTCTCGTACACTGCGAGAACGAAAATACTGATCTGAATGTTTGAGAAAAAACTGCTGCATTTCAGAAAATAAATCATAGTCGAACAGTGATGGAAAACGACGAATCACAGTTAGAATACTCTCCTGAATAAGCCCTCTTTTTTCATCCATCGAAAGCGCTTTCATTTCAAGAATTCTGGCAGCATGGTATGGAGAACGAACGCCAAGCTCTAACTCATGAATAATCCGTTCAAGTTCGGGAGAATCCTCATGCATATGTACAGTTGTAACAAGAAATTTTTCATGAACCGCACCTAGTGAAAAATGGTTAGGGCTTAGATGAGAAACCATTTCAAGAATGAACTTCCCAATATAAGGACGACGACTAGCTAGAAGGTATAGGGTCACCCCCTCCCCTTTCTCAAGCTTCCAAGATGGAACTCCTGTTTCAAGAAGCTCATCAACTAGCTCATCTGCTACTTTCATAGGTTAACCCTTTCTTCGATGCTGCAGAGTCAATCCATGTTCCTGGATACTCCTTCCACAGCTCCTTCTTGTAAGTTAACACGTGTAAGGGCAAACCGTTTTTTGACGCAAGCAAAATGGATCGGCGGTGAATGACAAACTCTGAAAAGCTCATCGCTTGCTCAGACGAAAGCTCCGTATAAAGCTTGGCACTGGGGTTTTTTTTAGGATCTTCTGAATAGATTCCCTTGACATCTTTATAAAACTCCACCTTTTCCGCCTTAAGGGCTGCAGCAAGAGCCACCGCTGATGTGTCACTCCCCCCTCTGCCAAGAGTGGTAATTTCCTTCTTTTCACTTACCCCTTGAAAACCAGCAACAATCACAACCTTTCCTTCAGCTAGGTGCTCTTGAATACGAATAGGGCGAACATCTTTAATCAGAGCATCATTATGCATACCGCAAGTAATGATTCCCGATTGACTCCCCGTTAAACTAATTGCAGAAACACCCTTTTCTTCTAATGCCATAGCAAGCAGGGACATACTAATTCTTTCACCAACTGAAATCAGCATATCCATCTCGCGGCGAGCAGGGCTACGTGCTACCTGATGGGCCAGGTGTGTAAGCTCATCGGTCATCTCACCCATAGCACTAACGACAACAACGACGCGCCCCTTCTTAGCTGCGATAATATCAGCAACATTCACAAAATGTTTTGGGGTTTTCAAAGAGGCTCCCCCAAATTTCATAACTAAAGTTTCCATTCCTTCAATATTAATAACACCTTAGAAAAGAAGTAAATGAGGATTTTTTTGAAAAAATTTCTATATTTACAAGGCTTCTTAGCCAAAATTTGACAAAAGAAGCTCCTCCCAAAAAAAAAGAGAGGGATGGCGTAGAGAAAGCGCGTTACTGAAAAATAAATTTTAAGTTGATTTTAATTCAAAATCAACCGATGACTTCTTTTAAGAAAAAAAACATTGGAGGAAAAATGTTAAGTTTAAATACAGAATCTTTGAAACGTCCTTTTACACCTCAAGAAGAGCTCCCTCAGGCGCAAAAAAAGCGGAAAATTAATGGAGAAAATGAGCATGTTGAACCTTCACCTTTGAATGCTCACATTATTGAAATGCTAGCAGATGAGCCTATCCCGATAATATTAAGTTAAATATTTTTAAAGACCTGCTAGGCTCTCTTTATTTTAACTTCTAGAAAGAGAATCGATGGCAGGAAGATTTGATGGATTAACAGATATGCAATGGGAGATACTCGAACCCTTAATGCCTAAAAACCCCCATAAAAGAAGGAAGGGAAAGCCTCATACGCCATGGAGAAAAGTGGACATCGCGTTCAGCATCTCATCGTTGACTGGGAATGTGGCAAGCTAATGGAACGCTTGAAAAAACCCTCTCAGCGTTAAGGGAAGCAGCTTTTTTAGAAGGATTGATCGATTGGGATCGGATGGCAACGGATGGTTTTTTTCCGCAGGCAAAGGAGGAGGAGGATTAGTTGACTATGGATACAAAGGGAAAGGAGTCACAAACCACCTTTTAGTCGATGAAGAAGGGAGCCCAATTGCACTTGAAGTAACGAGTGCTAAAGGAGATGAGAGATTACAAGTAGAGCCTCTGCTTGAAAGAGTAAGCAAGCAGATAAAAATCTCCCAAAAAGAGACAGGAAGGCTTCCCATATTCGAAGCAGATAAAGGTTATGATGCAAGTGCACTAAGGGTAAAATTGTTAAGACGGAATATTTATCCGATTATAGCCAAAAGGAAGATGGGGAAACATCCAGAAGATAAGAAAATTGCGTCTTGGATTCGAAGGAGGCGATGGCAAGTAGAAAGGGCAATATCATGGCTTCAAAGAAAGTTCAGACGACTTGTTGTGCGTTCGGAAAGAAAATTAGATTACTGGAAAGGATTTTTGAATTTTAGCCTTATTAAATACTGGGTGGATAGATTATCGGGATAGGCTCCTCTACTCGCTAGATGAGGCCCTCGACTCTACAATCGCACATCAATCTTCCTATCTGAAGCACTTCCCAAAGAAAATTTTATATCAGCCAATCGTAATATTAGAGCTAGCATCAATGAGCTCCCTTCAATTAGACCTCTTGAACAGAAAAGCCACTTTAGCCCTGCAAGCAAAGCTGGCTAGCTCTTCCAGTTAACATGAAAAGACAGATGGAGCTTTAAAGCAGAGAAAGTGGATCAAACCTCATGGGTAAAACAAACTTTGAAATATGTCCCAATGCAACCCCTGGTAGCTTCATCTGAACTAAAGGTTGCTTTTTTTAGGAATTATTTGTTATCCTGCTTCCTTTAAGAGGTTCCTCTTGCCATGAAATATTTTAGTAAGTGGAAGAAACATCATTAACCCATGGAGAACCCCTACTAATGTCGAATGAACTAGAGTACGACTGGAACGAAAGCAAAATTATCGATGACATCGAATTCAACGATGAAGACGCAAAGCTATTTCAACAGCTACTGAATAATAGAGAAGAAAAAGCTGCAGCTGGATCCATCTCATCGATGGAAGTAGGCCAAATTCTTAAAGGAAAAATCGTTGAACTCACTCCAGACTTCGTCGTTGTAGACGTCGGCCTAAAGTCTGAAGGCCTCATTCCTGTGAATGAATTTAATGACCCCAACGAACTCCAAATGGGAAATGACATTGAGGTCCTTCTGGACCGTGCTGAAGGGGAAGATGGACAGATTGTCCTCTCTCGCGAAAAAGCTCGTAGACAGCGGCAGTGGGAATTCATTCTCGAACACTGCGAAGAAGGATCGATCGTTGAAGGTAAAGTCATCCGCAAGGTTAAAGGTGGATTGATGGTAGATATTGGAATGGAGGCCTTCCTTCCAGGATCTCAAATCGACAACAAACGCATCAAAAATATTGATGATTACGTCGACAAGACCTATGACTTCAAGATTCTGAAAATCAATATAGAAAGAAAAAACATCGTTGTCTCCAGACGAGAACTTCTCGAAGAGGAGCGCAGCTCTAAGAAAGCAGAACTCCTTGAAAATATCACAGAAGGAGAAACGCGTAAAGGGATTGTCAAGAATATTACAGACTTTGGTGTCTTCCTTGACCTCGATGGAATCGACGGACTCCTTCACATTACGGATATGACTTGGAAGCGGATCAAGCACCCTTCTGAAATGGTTCAGCTTAACGATGAACTAGATGTTATGATCCTCCATATTGACAAAGAAAAAGGGCGCGTTGCTCTTGGCCTAAAGCAGAAAGAGTCAAATCCATGGGAAGAAATCGAGGAACGCTACCCTACAGGAACTAAAGTTAAAGGAAAAATCGTCAACCTCGTTCCCTATGGAGCTTTCATTGAGATTGAGCCTGGAATTGAAGGGCTTATCCATGTCTCTGAGATGTCATGGGTGAAAAATGTCACTGATCCTAGCGAAATTGTTACCAAAGGTGATGAACTTGAGGCAATCGTCCTTTCAGTTCAGAAAAATGAAGGAAAAATCTCTCTTGGAATCAAGCAAACAGAGAAAAATCCTTGGGAAAACGTTGATACCAAATTCCCTGTTGGAAGTACCGTTAAAGCTGAGATCCGCAATTTAACTAATTATGGAGCCTTTGTTGAGCTTGAGCCTGGCATTGATGGACTGATTCATATTTCAGATTTAAGCTGGATTAAAAAAGTCTCTCATCCTTCTGAAGTTCTGAAAAAAGGGGATACTGTTGAAGCACTCATCCTTTCTGTAGATCAGGAGAGTAAGAAAATCACTCTTGGGATTAAGCAGTTAGGCGACAACCCTTGGGAATCAATCGAAAAGACTCTCCCAATTGGGACTGTTGTAAAGGGAGTTGTCACAAAAGTCACGGCTTTTGGTGCTTTCACTGAGCTTGAAAATGGTATCGAAGGTCTCATCCATGTGACTGAGCTTTCAGACCAAGCTTTTGGGAAAGTTGAAGATGTGGTTGCAGTTGGCGACAATGTAACGGCAAAAGTGATTAAGCTTGACCCAGAGCATAAAAAGATTTCACTCTCTATCAAGGACTACCTCGTAGAGACAAATAACGAAAATAGAGACGATATCGTCGTCACGAAGAAGGAAGAAGAATAAAGGAGGGGTTCCCTCCTTTTATTTTATAAGGGTGATAAAACAATGAATAAAGATTTAATCGCAATTTTTGAGTACCTGGAACGAGAGAAAGGGATCAAACGAGAAACGATTATTGACGCTATCGAAGAATCCCTTCAAGTAGCTGCACGTAAAAGCTTAAAAGGTGTAGGCCTCGTTTCGGTAGTTATCGACCCAAAGCAAGGAGCAATCGATGTTACAGCTGAAAAAGAAGTTGTCGACACTATCGAATATCCCGAGGAGGAAATCCTCCTTGATGAGGCAAGAGAGCTTGCTCCAGACTGCGAAATGGGAGACTTTATTCAAGTCCCAATTCCTCCTGTAGACTTAGGACGAATTGCGGCGCAAACAGCCCGACAAATTATTGCTCAGAAACTCCGAGGTGCCGAGCGTGATGTCATCTATGAAGAGTATCGTCACCGCCTTCACGAAATGGTCTCAGGAACTGTAAAGCGTGTAGTAAAAGGGGCAACACTAATTGTTGATCTTGGAAAAGTTGAAGCAATTCTCCCTGAACGATTCTATCCAAAAACTGAAAAATACCACGTCGGCGACCGTATCCAGGCCCTTCTTTGGGAAGTGCGTGACACTGAAAATGGTGGTGCTGAAGTCGTTTTAAGTCGTAGTCACCCTGAAATGGTTGAACAGCTTTTCAAGCAAGAAGTTCCAGAACTTATGGATGAAACGATAGGAATTAAAAAGATTGTCCGTGAAGCAGGGTATCGCACTAAGCTTGCTGTTTACTCGAATGACCCAAGAGTGGATCCGTTGGGAGCATGTGTTGGGGTGAGAGGAACTCGAGTAAAAAACATCATTCGCGAACTCAACAATGAAAAAATTGATATCGTTATCTTCACTGAGGATACCGTTCAACTTCTTTATGCACTGCTCCACCCTATCGAACCAAAAAAGCTTAACTACGATCAAGAGAATGGAAAAATTTCACTTATAGTTGAGGATGACGACTACCCTATCGTAATTGGAAAACGTGGGATGAACGCCCGCCTCAATGCTGCTCTAGTTGGTGCAGAGCTTGATGTAAAGAAAATGACCGAGTACCAGGCTGAGCTTTCGTTTGAACGTCAGCAAATTCAACTTGAAGAAAGCCCAGAACTCGACGATGAACTCAATGCAATTGAGGGAATAAATCAATTTGTGATCGATAGCCTTAAAGAAGCAGGTTTCGACACTCCACGCAAAGTCCTTAATGTCTCATCAAAAGAACTCTCTAGTGAGACGGGGATTAGCGTTGAAATGGCAGATGATCTTATGGATAAGCTGCGCAAAATAAGGACGTAGAGATTGGCAAAAAACTTAAATTTAAAAGTTAAAAATGCCCAACTTGCTAAAGCGCTAAAGCTAAATCAAGCAAAGAAAGACGAAAAGGAAGCTTCCAAGAAAAAGGAAGACGACCGGAAGGCTAGACTTGCTAAAAAAGAAGAAGCTTCAAGAGCTGAAGAAGCTGCCAAGGCCGACAAGGAAGCTGCGTTAAGCAAGATTAAAAAAGTAGAGGAAAAGACTCCTGCTGCTGATGCTCCATCAGAGCCAAAGAAGGAAAAAGCACAAACATCCTCTCCTTCGATGTATCCCAAAATTAAACGCCCTAAAGCCGCTTCAAAACCCAAAGAAGCCGAACCTAAGAGCGAGACTAAAAAGGAGAAAGAAAAGACAGCCGAGAAAAAGCCTGCTAGTGATGTTAAAAAACGAGAAAAGCAAGTTGAATCCCCTCCGAAAGAGAAAGGGTTTAAAGCTAACTTTGGGCGAAACTCTCGGGAAGTTCGGAAAAAATCAGACTCACGCTTTGATGCACGCGACCGTCAAGGACTCCGAGTAGGAGAAGAACGATCTTATCGCCGTCGTCCTCGCCGCTACCGCCCAAAACGGGACGAAGCGGAAATAGTAAGGCCAAAAGAGCTATCTGTGCGCTTGCCTATCTCTGTAAAAGATCTTGCACAAGGGATGAAATTAAAAGCTTCAGAGCTCATTTCAAAACTCTTCATGCAAGGCGTTGCAATTACCATTAATGACTACCTTGAAGACGAGACTACAGTTCAGCTCTTAGGTCAAGAGTTTAGATGCGAGATCAAAATCGATACCAGCGAAGAAGAGCGTCTACGTATCACCGGAAGCTCGATCCAAGAAGAAATAAGCGAAGCGAAACCTGAAGAACTCGAGAGCCGTGCTCCAGTCATTGCCTTCATGGGTCACGTAGACCACGGAAAGACAAGTCTAATCGATACTATTCGAAAGAGTAATGTCGCTGGGGGCGAAGCAGGAGCAATCACTCAACACATTGGGGCTTTCAAGTGCCGCCGAGAACATGGGGAAATTACAATTCTAGATACCCCAGGTCACGAAGCCTTCACTTTAATGCGCCAGCGCGGAACAGCTATTACCGACGTAATTGTTTTAGTTGTTGCCGGAGATGAAGGAATTATGCCGCAAACAGACGAAGCAATTCGCTTAGCCAAGGAGTCTAAAGTTCCTTTGGTCGTTGCAATAAACAAATGCGACAAACCCAGCTTTGATGCCGATACTGTCTACAGACAACTTGCAGATCGTGAGTTCCTTCCTGAAGCATGGGGTGGAGAGGTCCTTACAATCAACTGTTCTGCCGAATCTGGAGAAGGAGTCCCTGCGCTCCTTGAAATGCTTGCCCTTCAATCTGAGATACTCGAACTGAAAGCAAACCCAGAAACACGTGCTAGAGGAACCGTTATTGAATCTCAAATGCACAAAGGATTTGGAGCAGTTGCGACTGTCCTTATTCAGAATGGAACGCTAAATTTAGGAGACGCTCTTGTCTTCGAAGATCTTTATGCACGAGTGAAAACCATGCATGATGAACATGGAAAAGCTGTGCAAATTGCTGGACCATCAACCCCTGTGAAGATTACAGGTCTTTCAGGTGTCCCCGATGCTGGATGTGAATTTATTGTTGTTGCGGATGAAAAAGAAGCACGAAAACTCTCTGAAGAGCGTGCCTCTGGCGCAAAACGCGAAAAGCTCAAGCGAGGGCGTGGTGAACTTGAAAGCTTCATGACGCGCCACCAAGAGCTTGAAGAAAAGAAGGTTGTTCCGTTGATCCTTCGCGCTGACGTTCAAGGTTCCGTAGAAGCAATTAAAAACTCCCTTCTTGCGATTAAGACTGATAAGGTAGAGCTTAACTTCATCAGTGAAGGTGTGGGAGAGATTTCTGAATCAGACGTAGAGCTTGCTGCAGCTTCCAGTGCAACCATTATTGGCTTTCACACACAGGTAGAGAGCCATGCCGAAGACCTCATCAAGAGAAATCAAGTCTTAATCAAGCGTCGAGACATTATTTATCAGGTCATTGACGATGTCAAAGAGCTAATGCTTGCTTCTCTTGACAAAGTGCGTCATGAAACTGAAAAAGGAACCGCTGAAGTGAAGCAAGTCTTTAAGTCATCGCAATTAGGCTCTATTGCAGGTTGTATGATGACTGAAGGGACGATTAAAAGAGATTACCACGCAAAACTGCTACGCGATGGTGAAGTCATCTTTGAAGGAGATTTCTCCTCTCTAAAGCGTGTCAAAGAAGATGTTAAAGAAGTCAAGAAAGGGATAGAATGCGGAATTCTACTCCACAAATTTGATGACTATCAAGAAGGGGATCAAATTAAAGGGTACGAAGTTACCTTTGTTCAACAAGAGTTATGACAAAAAGAACAGAAAGGCTCAATTCACTCCTAAAAGAAGTGATCAGCGAAGTCATTAACAAGCAAGTTCGCAACCCTAAGGTTGCTCAGTTTACGACAGTGACTGAAGTCGATATCTCAAAAGACCTTCACCATGCTAAGGTCTATGTAAGCATAATTGGAACCGATCAAGAACGGAGTGAAACTGTTGAAGCTTTAGAAACCGCTGCTGGTTTTATCGGAGTGCACGCCTCAAAAAAAGTTGTGATGCGTCATTTCCCTTCGCTAACATTCCGCCTCGACACTTCTGTCGACAAACAATTGAAAATCGATTCTCTCATTAAAAAAATTCATACTGAAGAAGAAGCCCGGAAATCAAATGAGTGACCCTAAGAGCGAGGGGGTCCTCCTGGTCGATAAAGAGAAGGGACGGACTGCTTTTTATCTTGTTAAAGTCCTTAGAAAGATATCAGGCATCAAGAAAATTGGCCATGCGGGGATTCTTGATCCCTTCGCCACAGGGGTCATGG
This sequence comes from Candidatus Neptunochlamydia sp. REUL1, assembly GCF_963457595.1. Taxonomy (GTDB): domain Bacteria; phylum Chlamydiota; class Chlamydiia; order Chlamydiales; family Simkaniaceae; genus Neptunichlamydia. The sequence continues at coordinate 1,486,810 of NZ_OY735137.1, read as the reverse complement.
TAATGTTAATCGGGCGCCCTTACACAAGAATCTCAGATAGCTTCCTAAATGATGACAAGGAATATATTGCAACCATCAAATTTGGAGAATCCACGGACACCTTTGATTGTGATGGGACCCTTATGGAAACAAGTGACAAGATTCCGACAATCGCTGAAATTGAATCGGTTGTTGCTGAATTTCAAGGGTCTATTATGCAAATCCCTCCGATGTTTTCCGCAAAAAAAGTGGGAGGACAAAAACTTTACCTCTTGGCTCGGAAAGGGATCGAAATTAAGCGAAAGCCTGTCCAAATTGAAGTAAAAATTACTACTCTCGATTATTCTTATCCTGAATTAAAAATCAAAGTCTCTTGCTCGAAAGGAACCTATATCCGCTCTATAGCGAGCGAGATCGGAGAAAAGCTTGGCTGCTTTGGCCACTTGATCGCCCTGCAACGCACTCGAAGCGGCAGTTTTCATCTGAAAGATTGCATTGACGCAAAATCCCTATCAGAGCCATCATTTTCATATATCCCCCACTTGAGGAAGACGGTATGAAGATAGTTAGAAGTATAGAGGAAATTCCTGAGTTAGAAGGGCCTATAACCCTTTCAATTGGAATCTTTGATGGTGTCCATCTCGGACATCAGATGATCCTCAGCAGGTTAAGTAAACTCACTCGGAAGGGAGGCTCACGCGTCCTACTCACTTTCTCAAATCATCCTTCAACTCTTTTTACCCCTAACTCCCCTGTTCCTCAAATCACCTCCCTAAATCAGCGCCTTGATCTTCTTAAAGAACATGGCCTTGACCTTGTAATTGTCCTTCCTTTCACACAAGAGTTTGCCAATCAATCTTATGAATCGTTCTTTGGTTATCTTCGCACTTACCTCCCCTTCGACCATCTCATCGTGGGAGAAGATGCTCGCTTTGGAAAAAATCAAGCGGGATCACCTGAAAAAATCCATAAGCTCGGGTGGAGTACAGAGTATCTTTCTAAAGAGACTCACCATAAAGAAGCCATCTCGAGCGGCGTGATTCGAAAGGCCCTACAAGAGCGCAGTCTCAAGAAAGTAAAGAAAATGCTTGGGCGCTCCTACTCAATCTCACTCCCTTTTGACAAAGCAAATATTATTCGAGAAAATGAAGTTCAATATAAGTGGGTTACGGGAACTGAAAAGCTCTGTCTTCTTCCCTCAGCAGTATATGCCGTAGATCTTCTCTCCAAGGGTAAACCCATCCCTGCAATTGCTTTTTACCGTGGAACACAAAACATCACTGGAGAAACAAATCTGTTCCTTACTATTTATTTCGAAAAAGAAATCCCTGAGTCAGATCACATTGAACTCGTCTTTGTTTCCTATCTTCATGACGAATTGAACCCTGACTTTAAGCCCCCCTCAAAAGCAAACCTATTAGAATCCTTAAAACCTGAGTTTTTTCCCTCATGAGTAATCTTGCTTGCGGCATTGTTGGCCTTCCAAACGTTGGTAAATCAACCTTATTTAACGCCCTCCTCAAAAAGAAACAGGCAGGTGCTGCTAACTTCCCCTTTTGCACCATCGATCCAAATGTCGGGATTGTTGATGTTCCCGACAGCCGCCTAGCAACCCTCTCCGCTATTTCCCACAGTAAAAAGCTCCTTCCAGCAACAATGACTTTTGTTGATATTGCTGGGCTTGTTAAAGGTGCTTCCAAAGGAGAAGGTCTCGGCAACCAGTTCCTCGCCAACATCCGAGAAACCGATGCGATTGTCCACGTTGTCCGATGCTTTGAGGATGATGAAGTTATTCATGTTGAAGGAAAAATCAATCCGATTAGCGACATCGAAGTCATTAACCTAGAGCTTATCCTTGCTGACCTTCAGATGACAGAAAATAGCCTGCAAAAAATCGAAAGACAGGCTAAAGGGAAAAAAGAGCTTGTTCCAACCCTCGATGCCCTAAAAAAAGTAAGCGACCACTTAAATGCCAGTCAACCTGTTCGCTCACTTGAACTCACAAAAGAAGAAGAAGACCTTCTTGCCCCTTATCAATTTATTACCGCTAAGAAAGTCATCTATGCTGCTAATCTTTCTGAAGAAGAAATCTCTTCTCTTGATGCGCCCCATTACAAAACGGTTCTAGACTATGCAGCCAAGGAAAATAGTCAAGTTATCCCCTTCTGCGCAAAGCTTGAAGAGGAACTCGCTCAGCTGGATGAAGAAGAATCAAAAGAATACCTTGAAACCCTCGGTCTCAATGAACCCGGTCTTAACCGTCTCATCAAGGTCGGCTTTGAAACGCTAGGCCTTATTACCTTCCTCACTACCGGTGAGCAAGAAACCCGCGCTTGGACAGTCACAACTGGATCTACTGCGCAAGAGGCTGCCGGAAAAATCCACACCGACATCCAAAAAGGTTTCATCCGCGCAGAAGTTGTTTCTTTTGAAGACATGGTTGAATATGCAGGCCGCGTCGGAGCTAAAGATGCAGGAAAAGCACGCTCCGAAGGTCGAGACTACATTGTCAAAGATGGTGACGTTGTTCTCTTCTTCCACAACTAAGACGTGCCTCTAAACTTCCTTTCCAGGATTTGGCTCAGTTAATTCACCGATTTATTTTTCCGGAGTGGTATAATTAATTCTGATTGTCTATGATGGAATTAGTTAAAACACCCCCCGCTGTATGGCTGAAAAAACCGAGAAGGCGACCCCGAAGAAACTCCGCGATGCACGGAAAAAGGGGCAAGTCGCTAAGTCTAAAGATTTCCCTTCTGCATTTACCTTTGCAACATCCTTTGCTTTAATTGTTGCTACGTCCGGATACTTCTTTAAAAACCTTGCTGGCTTCATGATGACCGCTTTTTCCGGAGTAAAGGATGGAGATCATATCGAAGCCGAAATCCCTATGTTCGTCAGCGCCACCTTTCAGGTAATCTTTAACACATCCATGCCATTTATGATTTTGATTTCCCTGGTTGGGATCTTAGTGAATTTTTTGATTGTTGGTCCCCTTTTTTCATTGCAATCCATGAAGCCTGATATCAAAAAGCTCAATCCTGTAACAAATCTGAAAGGAATTTTCAAAATAAAAACCTTCATCGAGCTTTTGAAATCTATCATGAAGATTGCTGGGGCTGGCATTTTGATTTATTCTGTGGTTTACAACAGCCTCCCCCAGATTATTGCCACTGCGGCAATGCCAATCATGGGAAGTGCCATTGTTTTTAGTGAATTTTTAATCAAAGTTGCTTTTCGTGTTGGACTTTTCTTTTTAGCAATCGCAATTTTTGACCTGGTATTCCAGAAGAAAAACTTCGCAAAAGAAATGAAAATGGAAAAGTTTGAGGTCAAACAAGAGCATAAAGATACGGAAGGAAATCCTGAAATTAAGGGTAAGAGACGGCAAACACAACAAGAAATCGCTTATCAAGATCCTCCAAACAAGGCCCGCAATGCGCGAGCTGTTGTAACAAACCCTATTCATATTGCTGTTGCGCTTGCTTACGATGCTGAAGAAGACCCCGCCCCAAAAATTCTTGTAATGGGAAAAGGAGTAACAGCAGAGAGTATTGTAAAAGTAGCACTTGAAAATAACGTCCCGATTATGCGAAATGTTCCCTTAGCCCAAATGCTATACAACAAGGGAAAAGCGGGCCGTTTTGTTCCGGAAGAAACCTACGAAGCCATTGCTGAAGTCTTGAAATGGCTTGATACAATTGAAGCTTCTGCTGAACCGGAATACAACGTTGACCTCTTTAAATAAAAGTCGCACCAAATTAAAAAACAACTTCCATTGACCTATATTTTAAGATCATGAAATATCCCTCCCGGTTTTCTTAAAAAGAGGTATTAGAAAGAGCAAATGGAACAGCTCATTAGGCATCCACGTAAGCACGCCGAACCCCATCCACTCGATCGGATGCTATCCATCGCAGACAACGTCATCACCGCTCCGATTAGAGGGTTGCACTACATAGAAAAGTCTCTCACCTGAACCTACACAGCAGATCAAAACTTCTTCTCTCGCTACCAGTGGACAAAACACCATTGACAGCGTCGCTATCCTGGAGCCATATCCCTTTGTTTGTCTCGACCGGTGCCTAATCGTTACAAAGGTTGATTCTATCGGGTTTGTCGTCCTAATGTGCTGCCAATGCTGGGCTGGATAGTCATAGAAAGTGAAGAGCTGATCCTCATCTTTCGTCAAGCATTTACATGCCTTTGGGTACTTTGCTTCATAGAGAGAAATGAAGCGATTTTGGCATCTTATCAAGGATATTGGCAGTTTTGTGTACCCAGCAACGTTGCTGAGCGCATCCAGGAAACTCCTCTTCTAAAGCAACCCAAAATTCGAGAGCCCCGTCAAACATTTTGAGACCCAGACAGACACCCTTCTCAAAAATGCAGACGACACCTTCCTTTTGCAAGCAAGCCTCCACGCCGTCTCTCAAAGCGTGCAAGCCAAGCGCAAAAGAGTCCTCCGTTACAGTGCCGCTGTCGAAGAAGCCGTCTCATCAAAGAGATGCTCCCCCCCCCTGTTAAAAAAGAAAAAGAACATGGCCTATGGTTCAGAGGATGGCGCACTGCAAAAGCCACCGGTTCTAAGGACGTCCAGTGGCTCAGAAATATCGGCCTATCAGGAGCCTCCACGAGATGTATGAATCTTATAATGATCAAGCCTAATTAAAATACACTTTCCATATATCAACGGCCATTTTTAACTCTTAGTTGAAATTGCTTCCCTAAAAGGCTTGATGCATACACTACGTATTCGGGACAGGCAACAATCGATCATCTTCTTAAGCCTGAGGTTGTTCATGGCAAGTACTGTCTTCGATCCTCAAAGTCAAGCTCATAATCTAAACATACTATCATCATTCAAAGTGTGAGTAATATCTATTTTTAGTTAGCCAAAGACTATACAATAAAAGAAAAATGGGACATGATATGCTAGAAGAGGCCTGTTAAGTGATTGCAGACGCTATAAAATGGCCCAATACTATTGAAGTTACTGGTAGAATACATTCCTATGATCTCTTAAAAATAAGACGAATGCTTCGGAGTAATAAATGAGCAAAATATCAGGTGTTTTTGGAAGTAATAAGTTAGTTGAACTGGCTAGCAAATCAAGTGACATCATCTTAGCTGGGTTTATCATCACGATCATTGGAATGATCATCATTCCAGTGCCCCCAACTATCATTGATATCATGATTGCAATCAATATGAGTGCTGCCATTTGTCTCTTGATGGTTGCATTGTACATTCAAAAAGCAGTCCACCTCTCGATTTTTCCCTCTATCCTTTTAATCACAACCCTCTTCCGACTGGGGATCGAGATTGCTGCAACCAGGCAAATTCTTCTTCACGCCAATGCAGGACACATTATCTTTGCATTTGGTAATTTTGTCGTTGGTGGAAACTTCATCGTCGGAGGGGTTATCTTCCTGATTATCACCATTGTACAGTTCATTGTTGTAACAAAAGGTGCCGAACGTGTGGCCGAAGTTGCGGCCCGCTTTACTCTTGATGCGATGCCCGGTAAACAAATGAGTATCGATGCCGATCTTAGAAGTGGAACAATCGATTCAAACCAAGCTCGAGAACTCCGTCTTGCTCTCCAAAAAGAAAGCCAACTTTATGGTGCGATGGATGGTGCGATGAAGTTCGTAAAAGGGGATGTGATTGCCGGGATTGTCATCGCGGTCATTAACATTGTTGGGGGTCTTGTTATCGGGATGATCATTCATAATATGACGGCCATGCAATCAGCAAAAATTTACACTCTACTGTCAATTGGAGAAGGTCTCGTAACGCAAATCCCCTCCCTCATGATTTCCCTTACCGCCGGTGTTGTGACTACTAGGGTCTCAAGTGAAAAGAAAAACACCAACCTTGGTAAAGACATTTCCTCACAAATCTTTTCGCATTCTAAGGGTCTTATACTCGCCGGATGTGTCACCCTTGGCCTGTCATTTCTAGAAGGTTTCCCCTCATGGATATTCTTGCTACTAACAGCCCTATTTGCAGGTGTTGGGATAAAGAATCACTTTAAAGAGAAAAAACGGGCAACCAAGTCAGCCGCAGGAACTGTTGGACCTGCAAGTATCGAAACCGATGTCGAAGGCCACACTGTTGTTCGTGGAGGTCTCGATGACTACGCATTGACGCTTCCTGTAATCTTAGAGATGGGAAATGGATTGTCTGGAGTGATCCGAAAAGAAAAAGGAGGAACGACATTTGTCGACGACATGATCCCAAAAATGCGTCATGCCCTTTATCAAGATTTAGGAGTGCGTTTTCCAGGTGTTCATGTTCGTACCGAATCCCCAACCCTCGAACCTAGCGAATACTCCATCTTCCTCAACGAGGTCCCCATTGTTCGTGGGCGTATCATGGAAAGGTCTGTTCTTACCAACGAAACGGAAGAAACCCTTAGGCGCTACAACCTCCCGTTCACTCAATCAAAAAATGCCATTGGGCAAGCTGCCCTATGGGTTGAAAATCGCTATGTTGAAGTCTTAAAAAAGGCCGGGATCAAGTATTGGAAACCTCTTGATGTCATGATCCTTCACCTTTCTCAATTTTACAAAAACTATGCTTCCGACTTCATTGGAATTCAAGAAGTTCGAGCAATTTTGGAATTTTTGGAAAAATCCTTCCCCGATCTAGTCAAAGAAGTCACCCGACTCGTTCCCTTGCAAAAGCTCACAGAAATCTTTAGACGTCTGGTACAAGAGCAAGTTTCGATCAAAGATCTACGGACAATCTTAGAATCACTTAGTGAATGGGCTCAAACAGAAAAGGATACAGTTCTCCTTACCGAGTATGTTCGTTCCTCGCTGAAACGCTACATTAGTTACAAATACTCTCTTGGACAAACGGTTCTTTCTGTCTATCTCCTTGATCCTGAAATTGAAGACATGATTCGTGGCGCAATTAAGCAAACCTCTGCAGGATCTTACCTCGCGCTTGATCCTGATTCTGTACAACTTATCCTCCATGCAATGCGTGGAGTTATTGTCCCTACCCCTCCGGGTGGTCAACCCCCTGTTCTTCTGACAGCAATCGATGTACGTCGTTTTGCTCGAAAATTAATTGAGGGAGATTTTCCCGAACTTCCAGTCGTCTCTTACCAAGAGATTGTCCCTGAAGTACGTATCCAACCTCTAGGCAGAATCCAGTTGTCATGATACAATGAGAAGAGAGGGTGAAATATGTCTGACGAACGAGTTAATGAAGTTTCTAGTACATCCAATGATGCTAGTATTCAGCAATCTAAGAAAGCTGAGCAGACGCAAAAGCTTGCCCGAATGGAAGCTCGTCAAGTCGGAAGTGAGGAGGATATTCAAGAAGCCACCGAGATGATGGCCTTTAACCCGCTGGCAATGAAGAAGAAGTTCGAAACATTAAAGAACAAAAACCGGCCTCCTGCCGAAACCTCAAAATCTCAAAAGAGTGAAGAACAAAAAGAAGTAGATGCTGGAGAAACTTCTGCCATCGAAGAGCTCGCTGAAGATTACTACCAGAGAAACCCCGAACTTCAGAAAAAGACCCTTACAAATCTCTTCAAGGAGATGAAGCCCGAGGATTCTCACGATGAGGTTCTGAATAAGCTTCAGAAAACCTATACCGATAAAGCCCTTGCCGATGAGGCAATCGACTTCCTCATTGAAGTCTCTCAGAATAAAGAAGAGCTAAAACAGAAATACATTACGGCTAAGCAGGATTTTAATGCCCAGTTTGGAAGAGAAATTCAAGCAGGTCGTAATATTGGAATCCAAGCCAGAGCATTTGCTGAAAAAGGACTTGGAAGCCCAACAGCGCTGCGTGATCTTTACCGCGAGATTACAGGTAACCCCCGTACTCCTCACAAGCTCTTTGAAGAACTGACTCAAAAGTTTAAATTCTCAGATATGAAGAATATCATCGACTTTATCCTCCACTCCTTAGGCACAGATATGAAAGCAAAAGGACCTTCAATCTCTCGTGCAGAGTTGCAACGCCTGTTTGGAGAAGCTCGTTCTATGCAAGCTATCCTCGGTGTCTTCCGCTTTTTCTTTGGCAGGATGAAAATGATCAAAAGGCAGTTTGACCACCATGATTTAACAATGCCGAGCCGCATTAATTTTGAAGTTTTAGCCCATCTCCTAATGAAGCTCCTCCAAGAGAGATACCCTACACCTGATAAAATCCTAAAGCTCTCTTTCACTTTAGGAATTGCTGAAGAACTTGCTGCGCAAGTTGTGGTCTATACTCAGTATCGAGATGCGATGCGTCATGTTTCTCCAAAACTCTTCAAATCAGAACGTCACCGCCAAGAAATTCTCATGGCACTCATGGAAACTTTGAGTGACTTAGAAGATGAGCTTAATGATGAGGATGAAGAATAAATGGATCGTTTTCAAAAACTCCTCTGGGATCTCGGAGAACTTATCAAAATCCCCCTTCACGTAGACAAAAATCATGCATGTAATCTCCTTCTAGATGACAAGCTTGAAATCCAACTTCAAATGGACCCACACGAAGAAAACCTTATTATCTGGGCTTTTCTTCATGAAATCCCGCCTGGAAGATTTCGAGAAAATGTCCTTAAAGATGCTCTCAAAATCAATGGAGAATTCCACCCCTTTGGATCTCTAGCCTATTACGAAAAGAAAAACATGCTCATCCTCCATAACTTTGTTCCTGCTGAGGCGCTTTCAGGAGAAAAATTGATGGAAAAACTTGAAAAATTTATTGAAGAAGCCGAAGAGTGGCGCTCCGCCATCGAGCAAGGAGGAACCTCTCCGTTAAAATACAATAGTGCGGATGCCAAACCCCCTCCCTTCATGAAGCAATGAACCTATCCCAAAAATCCTGCGAAAAATCAACTCATCTTTTCCGACACTACTGCATGCTCGATCTCGACAGCTTTACAAAGCTGCCATTGATCTCCGCACTTTGTAAACCAAAAAAATCTAGGCGCACTTTTTATGAAGGATTTTTAGGATAGGTTCATGAAAGCATTGCCAACGGAAAAAGCTTGGAGAAAAGTGGGAATGAAACACCACCATGGTATCCAAGTCCCCCTCTTGTCAATTCGAACAGAAAAAAGCTCCGGAAACGGTGAATTTCTTGATCTTATTCCCCTAATTGATTGGGTCGCTTCATTAGGGATAGATGTTTTGCAACTCCTACCTCTTAACGACTCAGGACGTGATCCTAGCCCCTACAATGCTCTTTCTGCAACAGCCCTTCACCCTATTTATCTCAGCCTTCATGCCCTTCCACATAGTGAAGGACTTGAAGCCTTTCATCCCTTTAACGAAACTAAACGGGTAGCCTACCGTCAAGTCCTTGATCAAAAACTTACCTACCTAAGAAAATATGTTGAAAAACATGGGAAAGAAATTTTAGAAAATCACCACTACCTCTCCTTTATTCAAAAAAGTCCTCACCTAGAAGACTATGCGCTTTACAAAGTTCTCAAGGAAAAACATAACAATAATGAGTGGATGAATTGGTCCGAGAAAGAACAAAATCTTTCTCGAAATGAGCGTCGCAGTTTAGAAAAAAACCTGACCCATGAAACCAACTTTCACCTCGTTGTTCAGTTTCTTTGTCATGAACAACTCAAAAAAGTGAAAGCCCATGCCGAAAAAAAAGGCGTCTTTCTAAAAGGCGATATTCCTATCCTTATCAGCCCTGATAGTGCCGATGTGTGGGCACACAAAGAGTTCTTCGATCTTTCATTCACCGTAGGGAGCCCTCCGAATCATTTTGATCCCCCAGGACAAAACTGGCGATTTCCCCTTTATAATTGGAAAGCAATGGAAGAAAATCATTTTGAGTGGTGGAAAAAACGGATCGAAGTCGCAACCCATTACTTTCACATCTACCGCGTTGACCATATTCTTGGTTTTTTTCGCATTTGGGCCATTCCCTATGGGAAAACCCCTTCAGATGGGCACTTTATTCCAAAGGATCCAGCCCTTATGGAGATGCAAGGTAAAATGCTTCTTGATACACTCATTTCCTTTTCAGATATGCTTCCTATCGGGGAAGATCTAGGTGATCCCCCTTCTTTCGTGCGTCCAGTGATGGGAAAACTTGGGATCCCTGGAACCAAAATCTTTCGCCGCTATCGAAATTGGAAAACAGACCACTCCTTTGTCCCCTACGAAGAATACCCTCCCATCAGCATTGCCTCGGTCTCAACGCATGACATTGAAACACTCTATCTTTGGTGGAAAAAATTTCCTGATGAAGCACGTGACTACGCAAGCTTTAAGGGATGGAAGTATAAAGAAGAGCTCTCCATAGACCACCACCGCGCTATCCTCCATGACATCCACCACTGCGGTAGTCTTTTCCATGTAAACCTTCTCCAGGAATACCTGGCCTTAACTCCTGACCTGACTTGGGATAATCCAGAAGATGAACGGATCAATATTCCAGGGACCGAGTCATCACTCAACTGGACCTATCGCTACAGATTCCCCCTTGAAAATCTCACTCAAAATGCTACCCTCAAACAAGAAATCAAAAATGTGGTAACTTCAAAAGTATGAAGAAACTTCTCTTGCTCCTACTTCCTGCGATGTTCATCACAGCGAAGATACCAGAAGCCCATCTCGATACCCTGTATCGGAGCTTAGACCCGCAGTCCATCTCACAACTTTTTGCCTTTTACCATTTGTACCCCGCAACAAACCAAGGAAAGCAAGCGCTTTCAGATGCATGGGAGCTTATGCATAAACATCGAAGTGAGCGCCGCTACTTAGAAGGAGAACTCATCCTTCCCGCGATGGACATTGATGGCGTCACCTCCTTTGTTAATAAACAACCCTTTGAAACCGATATAGAACTCTCCGAAGATCAATTGGAGATGATCGAATCCGTCTCAGATCATCTCGCAAATCGCAATTTGAAAGGACACTATGTCTGGAAAGAATCCGAGCTTGTCTCTCTTCCCACGGAGGAAGTCGATCTTTCTAGAGCACTCCTCCTGTACCAGTTTGAAGAAGATCCTCTAAAAGTGCGGCAGTATGAAGCCTCCCTAGATTTGATTGCATTGCAGATTCTTGCGCGCCTTCCAATCCATGCAACAGATGAAGAAAAAATTCGGGAAATTAGCCATTTCATATTCCACGAAAAACGGTTCCGGTTCCCTCCCCACTCCCTCTATGCAAAAGATATTGATACCTACACGTTCCTGTCCTCTGTATTAGATAGTAGGTTAGGGGTTTGTTTAGGGGTTTCGATTCTTTATCTTTCCATTGCAGAGCGACTCGACCTTCCCCTAGAAATCATCACCCCACCAGGACACATCTATATCCGCTATTGCAAAGGAGAAGAGATCCAGAATATCGAGACCACAGCGCGAGGAATTCATCTCCCCAACCGTGCCTACTTGGGTATCAATACCCGCAAACTTCAACAGCGCAATAAAAAGCAAGTCATTGGTCTTGCCTTCATCAACCAAGCCTCCGTTGCATGGCATAAAGAAGATCATGAAACAACTGTTGATCTTTACGAAAAAGCACTTCCCTTTCTTCCTGATGACCCTCTTCTAAAAATGCTCCTTGGGTACAACTACCTCTTTATCGGAAAAGAAAAGGAAGGGCGTGCACTCCTAAGCGAAATCAGAGACCTTACCTTTGACCACGCCGTTGCAAAAGAGACCACTCCCGAAGACTATTTAAACGGCAAAGTCAATACCGAAGGGATCAAAACCCTTTTTCTCCATGTGGATGAAACCCGAGAATCCATCCTTGCAAAACAGAAAAAAGTTAAAGCAATCCTTGAAAAATACCCCGATTTTCGTGATGGAATTCTCCAACTTGCCATCACTCAACTGCAACTAGGTCAAAGCGGGGATGCGTTAGAAAGCCTTTCTCATTTCCACTCTCTCGATCAAAGCTCCCCCATGGTAGAGTACTACCTGAGCATCGTATCGCTTAATCGCTTCCTCTATAAACAAGCATGGCAACACCTCCATAGCGCTGAGGAGCTCACAAAAAAGAGGAATCACTCCCCCTATTGCCTAAAAGGGCTACGCCATGCCCTGCGCCCCCTCTACCCAGATCCCTCACAAGCCCAGGTTCACCTGAACCATTCCTCAATATCTGACTAAGCCTTATTTTCAACCAGTTATAGAAGGATATGCTCCTTTATTAATATATAACAATCTAATAATAAATTACTTAATAATTCACTACCCCTAAATCCTATAAAAATCTAAACCACTGAAATTAACACATTAAAGGTTTGTTTAATTAAATTTTACATTTATAGAATAAAGTTTATTATACAATAGTATTTACAAAAAAAATCGGGAGGCTTTTATGGAAGTGGTTGTGTCACGTCAAAATGGCGGTCTGCCTGAAGTAACCAAGAATAAAGAAAACAAAAATCAAAATAGGACTGAGGTGCTCCATCCAGTCCAAAAAGGTGGCCTAACTCCATCTGATCTAAGTCCAGATGGCGAAAAATTTAGCGAAACAGCAACTGAAAGAATTCCCATATGAGATTCCTCTGAGAGCGCGTCTCTAGACAGCCGTGTCACGGTAGGTGCTGCTAATCGGGGTATTAAGCCCAATGGAACGAAAACGTACGATAAGGAGTAAAGTCTATGGAACCTATAAAGGGCTGGAATAAGGGCATCAATGCTTGGAGCTCGCCTCATATATTTTGGCAAGATCGCACTTGTGAACGCTTCTCCTTTAACCCGAGGCTTTTTGACTTTTATCGGACCGATTCCAGTTTGAATCTCTCTTTCTGGAAGGTAGCCGTTCCTCTTCACAGTCATATGGCTATTTTTATTTTTTGCCCTGTATATGAAGCATTTATGTTGTTGGGAATTACGTTCTTTTGGGTTAGAAAATTAGTGGGATAGTCTCATGATAGTCTAATCAATTTTTATCTTTAGGGACAGAGCCTAGTTTATTGTTGAAAAATAATTCTTATAATTTTATTTAGAAAGATAGGTAATTTTTTTGAGAGGTATGCAATAATAATGAGATTAATCACCATTTGTCAAATTAGTATTTCCTTATTAATCTCCATAAATCTGTGTGCAGAAACAATCACTTTTTCTGAAACTGAAATTGAAGAAAAGATTAAAACTAAAGGTTCCCGTAATAATTTTTTGGGTCCTTCCGCTAGGATTCAATTATCTCACGATTTTTATGCATTCGTTTTGTCCGGTTTATTTGAAGGTGGTCCAAAACAATTGAGAAGTAATGCTACTTTCGGGTTCTGCCTAGGAAGCAACGAAAAAACTGGCATCAAAATCAGTGGTGAGCATTTGATGCAAGATTTGAAATTCAACTTCTATACAGGGTCACAAAAAAAATGGGTTCATCAAGCGTCAGGGGGAATTGGGATCAAACATGTATTTGAAAAAGAAATGTCTTCTTTATTTGTTAAGTCTTGCCAACTTGATGGATATTACTCACATTCATGGAGCAGAAAACTATCTAAAAACCCATTAGATCCATATAAAATTTCTGTAAATCATAGAAGAATCGCTGGGGCAAATGCCTGGGGAGGGAAAGGAGGAGCAGATTTACAATTCAAAAAATTTAGGACTGTTGTAGGATTAGATGTTAGTTATGATCATGTGAAATATGACATAAAAAATGGTTGCCATCTTTCCAAGAGTGGTATTGGAGGAGGAATCTCCCTTCTCCACCCTTTTTCAGATACATTCGATTTAAGAACAAAAGCATCATTTCGTAAACCTTTCAACAACTATTCTGGAGAGTTAAATTGGAAGCCTAAGAGCTTCCCTGGACTAACAGCGGGTTTCTTCGGAGGATATACAGCTGGAAAATATTGTTTAGCTAGCTCTTATGATATTGGTATTAGGCTGAGCTACGTGTTTAAATCTAAGAAAACAGAGCCTTCTCATGAAACAAACTCAGGATTAAGTTGTTTAGCACCTAAGAACTACCTCAAAACATGGCTTCAAGAACCAGTGGTTAAAATGGCTCAAGTCCTTGCTATTTCAGATGAGAAACTTACTTTTAAAGAAATCATCAAAGAGGTTAAAGAAATCATCGAAGAGGTTAAAGAGGATGAATCTGATAAAGGAGTTATTAATGGTACTATACCTGACTGGGATATTAATTCTCGTAAATTTATGTTTGCTGACATAACAGCGGTAACTGATTTGGGACAAGTAACAATGACCATCAATGGGGTAACAGAAATTTTGGAAGAAAATAAGAAGGCTGGGGATATAACACCTTCCAGAGACCTTAGTCTTATTTTTTCTCCAGATCTACTTACCCCTGGTACACCCTGGACTGCAAAAAGTTCGTTGGGAGGAGATATGCAAATTAATCTATCTGCAGGTATTTATTAGTGGGATAATCTCATAACTACATATGGTTGATCTAATTAAACATCAAGCTCTTGAAATAAAGAATGAAGCCAATCTAGAACATGGGGAAGATAGATATAAAGAAGGCAAGTTGATGGCTTATTACTCAGTAATATCTACTCTTAAAAATCATGCCTATTTGTACGATATTGAACAAAAAGATATCGGTTTAGAAAATATGAATTTAGAATCAGATTTGCTTGGTCCAAAATAAATTTTTGCAGGATTTTTACTTTTCTTGTAAGCTCCCTCATACCCCACCTAATTGGAGATTAATGTAATGGAATCAAATTACGAAGATTTAAAAAAACAAAGTAACCGACCGCTATGAGCGGAGGCATAAGTCGAGTAACGCGAGGGAACCTCCCCCTCACGTCCTCACAGATCCGTACGTGAACCTCTCGTATGGGTTTCCCTCGCCTTATCTGCAGCCACGTTAAGTATTGCCGACCATTTTTACGAAAGTAGCATAAAAAAAAACTCCTGAGGAGGTACTCAAAAAACACTATCTCGCTACTCCCAAATTTCAGATGGTTTAACTTCCTTTTCCTGTTTCTCTTTTCAATTATGTGGGTACTGAGCTATAGAATAAAGGGATGAACCACTCACTGTTTACAATCTCTTTTGCCCTATTTTTGCTGATGGACCCTGTCGGCAACATTCCCATTTATATCTCCGTGCTCAAAGATGTCGAACCCAAAAGACAGCGGATGATTATTATCCGTGAGTTACTCATTGCCCTTGGGGTGATCGTTCTTTTCACATTCATTGGGGAATACCTCCTGGAAATTCTTAATGTTGGACAAGAAACGATTCTGATTGCTGGGGGGATCATCTTATTTATCATTGCCCTCAAAATGATTTTTCCAAATGGAGCAAGCTATGGAATAGAGGGAGTTGAAAAGGGAGAACCTTTCATAGTTCCTCTAGCAATCCCCCTAGTGGCAGGGCCTTCAGTCCTTGCTGCTGTAATGATTTATTCTCACAGGGAACCAACATCTCTTCTGATCTCCTCTATCTGCATTGCATGGGTCATCTCAACTCTGATCCTTTTTACCTCTCCTTTTCTCAAAAGAATCCTTGGCAATCGGGGAATCAGCGCATGTGAAAGACTCATGGGACTTCTTCTTACCCTCATGGCAATTCAAATGTTTCTTGAAGGAATCACTCTCTTTCAAAACAAGTAGGATTATGGTATTCTTTCCCCTATGAATATCAAGTTGATTATCTCATATGATGGAGCCTCTTATCTTGGTTGGCAAGAAGGAAGTGATGGTCCCACAATAGAGAAGGCTCTTCGCCAAGCTTTGGAAAAGGTCTACCAAGAGCCCCTAGTTCTGCAAGCCG
This sequence comes from Candidatus Neptunochlamydia sp. REUL1, assembly GCF_963457595.1. Taxonomy (GTDB): domain Bacteria; phylum Chlamydiota; class Chlamydiia; order Chlamydiales; family Simkaniaceae; genus Neptunichlamydia. The sequence goes on along the minus strand of NZ_OY735137.1, from coordinate 1,471,128 downwards.
CCTCAAGAACAGATGCAGGAGTTCATGCTCATGGGCAAGTCGTGAATTTCAAGCCGACAAAAAAGAAAGATTTAACGCGCCTTTTGATCAGCCTCAATCAACTCCTTCCAAAATCCATTCGAGTCCTCTCTTTGGAAGAAGTCAAGGATTCCTTCCACCCCACCCTTGACAATGAGGGAAAAGAATACCACTACCACCTTCACCTCGCCCCTGTCCAATCTCCCTTTACAAGAAATTTTTCCTGGCATATTCACACTCCTATTAATATTGGGCTCATGAGAGAGGCTTCTTCTTTTTTTATTGGAACACATGATTTTTCTGCGTTGACTAATATCAATTTCCCTAAACCTAAAGATACGACTCGAACACTGCGCCGCATCGACCTAATTGAAGAAGACTCTAACCTTCGTATTGAGATTGAAGGGAGTAATTTTCTTTATAAAATGGCCCGCAACATTGTCGGAACCCTTGTCTACGTGGGAATGGGTAAGTTAACACTAGCTGAGGCAAGACACCTTCTTACCAAAAAAGATCGAACGTTTGCTGGAATAACGGCCCCCGCCCATGGCCTTACACTCCATGCCGTTTTCTATAGACAGTAGATTGAAACATGCGTATAATCCCCAATTATGATTTCGAGAAATGATCCTTGTTGGTGCGGTAGTGGGAAAAAATGGAAAAAATGCCACCACCCCTTCATGCCACCTCAAAATTTCGAAACGCAAAAGGCGTCATATTTTAAGAACTATCAAATCGTTCTAAAGACTCCCGAGCAGATTGAAGGAATCCGCGCTGCATCAAAGCTTGCTGCGACAATTCTCAAGAAAGTCTGTGCCTTAGCTAAAGAAGGGGTCACAACCCTTGAACTCGACAATCTCTCAACAACGCTTCATAAAGAAGCCGGTGCAACGCCAGCTGCTTTAGGATATGGCCACCCTCCTTTTCCAAAAGGAATCTGCACCTCTCTTAATGAGGTGATCTGTCATGGAATTCCTAATAACACTGTGCTTAGAAATGGGGATATCCTCAATATTGATGTCACCTCGATCCTAAATGGGTTCTATGGGGACTGCAGTGCCATGGTTTGCATCGGGGAAATCGGAGAAGAGAAACAGAAAGTTGTCGATGTTTCCTATGAATGCCTCATGCGAGCAATAAAAATCTTAAAACCTGGGATCTTGGTCTCTGACATTGGACAAACAATTGAAGATTATGCTTCTTCTGAGGGATGTTCCGTTGTGAACCAATTTGTCGCACACGGCGTGGGCATGGAATTTCATGAAGCTCCCCAAATCCCTCACTGCTATAACAACACTCAAATTCCCCTTGCTGCAGGAATGACATTTACGATTGAGCCTATGATTAACGCTGGTGTTCGCTCAGGAATCATTGATCCAAAAGATGAGTGGACAGCGCGTACAACCGATGGGAAACCCAGCGCTCAGTGGGAACATACCCTTCTTATTACAGATGATGGCTATGAAATTCTAACCTTGCCCTAAAGTTTGCTGAAGCCCTTTTTTAGTTACGAATATTTCCCGCTCAATCCCAATGAGCTCTGACTTTGTTTGCTCAAGCTTTTTCTTCTTTTCCTTGACTTCGCTAGTAAGTTTTGTCACTTCTTTGGCAAGGATATCGTCTGGAGCTTTCTTAAGTTTTGCAGTCCCTTCATCAAAGGACTTTTTAACCTTCTGATAATCATCTAATATTTGATCGTAGATCTTTTTGATCATCCCTTTATCTTTTTCAAGGGTCTGGAGAACAAGATGCTGACTTTTTTCCTTGAGAGGCGACTCTGAAGTAGAGTTCTTCTTCTTTTGAGAAAGGAAGTACTCTCGTGCCCTTCGGATCTGCTTTTGATAATTTTCATTAAGAAGTCGCGACTGATAAAGTTCAACGCGGAAGGTGTTGAGTGTTTTTAATCTCTCTCCAGCAACCTGGGTTATGAAATCGTGTCTTTCCTCAAGACCCAATAACTTACGAAGCTTCTCATGCAGATCAAGCTTCAACACCTCCATCTCTCGATGCATTTCGAGTGATTCATGCGTCAAAGCGTCGCTTTGCTTATAAATTTTATCTGACTCAATACGACTAGCCTCGATGAGGTTTAGGAGAGCTTCAACTTCCTCCCTTGCCGACAAAAGCTCTTCTTTAAGAGTCTCGATTTCTTTATCCTGTACCCGTTTTTCTACAGCAGTTTTTTCTTCAAAGCTCTGAAGAGAGATCTGAAGATCCTTTAGTGCCTTTTCCTTTCCATTTTTCATCTTAGCGTAATAATTCTTTAGCTCTTCCATGGAAAGAAATGAAATGGTCAGGCCAAGAACGAGAGAGGCTCCCCAAGCTAATTTCCACAGAAACACGTCACTGCGTCCGAACAAGTAACTAAAAGCAAAATATGTCACCAATCCCATTAAAGTGAGAGCAAAGCCGCTTATCCGATACCGCCAAGAAAAAACAAGGCCTGAAACGGCAATGAGAGGAAGAAATGGATTCGATATAAAGGGCGCAGAAAGGGTAATTGTGAGCATCATTAAAAGAGGTCCTAATAGCATCCAGAAAAGCGGCTTCGTCTCCGAATCCGAGAAATCGGCCCACTTCTTGATGATGTCATTCATGCGTGCCATCTAATAGCCTCCGCCCGAAAATATCTCTAATATTTGAGTCACCGATAAAAAACCTTCCTTAAATCGATCAAGTCCAAAACACTCATTGGGAGCATGCATATTATCAGTGGAAAGCCCCACTCCCATCATCACTAATTCTCCTCCACATATGCGCGAAAGCGTTGGGACAATCGGTATGGTTGCTCCACACAGCTGACGGCAGCAAGGGGCGCTATACACCCGTTCATATGCCTTAATCGTCCCTTCAACGGTATCCGATTGAGGAGAAGTCATCACACCGGGAGTGCCATGCCCCATTTCTAAACCTAACTCTATACCCTCTGGAAGATTATTTTTCAAAAAAGCGGCAATTTCCTTCAAAACTTTTTCAGGATCTTGACCAGGAACTAAGCGGCAAGAGAGTTTTACAGATGCTTTTGCTGGGATAATTGTTTTAAATCCATCCCCGGTATACCCACTTTCTATTCCGTTTATCTCGAGAGTCGGACAAATCCAGTTCGACTCCAATAATGAGTAATCTCCTTCCCCTTGAAATACTCTAACATCTAGAGACGCTGCCTCTGCTTTCACATCCGTGTCCCAATTCAGAATAGAGAGTTCTTCTTTTGAAAGGGTTTTGACCCCATCATAGAATCCAGGAATCGTAACTTTTCCCTGATCATCCCACATCTTCCCAAGCACTGTTGCTAAAGCACGAGCTGGGTTCAAAACCATTCCTCCAAAGACTCCCGAATGAAGGTCGCAATTCGTATTGGTGACTGTTGCATTCAGGTTTGCAACGCCTCGAATCCCCAGTGTAACGGCGGGCTTTCCCCTTGCTGACATATCTAAATCTACAACGAAAACATGGTCTGCTTTCAAGGCCTTTCTTTTTGCCTCAATAATTCCTTCCAACCCTGGACTTCCTACCTCTTCTTCCCCTTCGATCAAAACCTTAATATGGACATTCTTCTCTTGAGCAAGTTCAAGAAAGGCTCGAATTCCTATGAGGGTGTAAAAACCTTGTCCTTTATTATCGATTGCTCCACGAGCATAGACAACATTATCACGCACTTCAGGTTCAAAAGGAGGGCTTTTCCATTCATCAAGAGGAACCGCAGGCTGCACATCATAGTGCCCATAAAAAAGAAGTATTGGAGCATCCTTTTCTTTCGAGGGCATTTCTCCAAAAACAGAGGAATGTCCCGACGTCTCCCAAACCTCTACGTTAAGGCCACAAGATTCCATATAAGAGGCCAGCCACTTTTGACAAGCAAGCATATCCTTTTTGTGAGCAGGGTCGGTACTGATACTAGGAAACTTTAGAAAAGTAAAAAAGTCATCTAGAACACTCGCCCGATTCTTTTCAAACCACGCATCATAATCCTCAAGCATTGGCATCATCCTTACTTTCTAAAGATCATACATGATGAGGGTATTATTCTAAATATCGCTCGGCGCTTTTCATCAGATAGGCGATTAAATCAGGGTCTCCATTGCAATCCATTTCCACACTCATTTTTCCTCCTTCAGAAGGTTTTGAACATGTGATGAGTACAAAAGAGAGCTCTTCATCAGAGAGGGCTTTTTTTAATCGAGAGACACTTGGAGAGCGAAAATCAGCTCTTATAACTTTGGACATCTTTTCTCACTGCTAATACCAAATAAAAGACGATTTTTTGCACATAAGATATTTATATGCAATCAAACTCTCCCCTTTTTTTAATTAAAATATTGTTTCGGTTATAGAGGTGGATAGAAATGGTTAATAAATGGTAGACTTGGGTTTTACTAGTGCTTCAACTTCAAATTGATAAAGATGAGGAAGCTATTTTGATCAGTATTAAAATCTGGAGCTTGCAAACAACCGTAAACGGTTGCTAAAAGTGAAGATGAAAATGCAGGTTGAAAGAGCAACTTAGGTTTATCAATTTGAAGCTGAATCACTAAAATTGAGGAAGTTCAAGATGTTTAAACGCGTGGCTCTTTTTCTACTGATCAACTGTTTAGTTATCCTAACCATTTCTGTTGTTCTATCACTGTTAAACGTAAAACCCTATCTCACAGCACATGGGTTAGACCTGCAATCCTTAATGATTTTTTGTCTTATTTGGGGAATGTGTGGCGCTTTGATCTCTCTTGCCCTTTCGAGAAAAATGGCGAAGTGGCTCATGCGTGTCCAATTGGTCACCCCCCAAGGAAGTCACGCTGATCTATACCATATGGTAGCAAAACTAGCCCGCGATGCCAACCTCCCAAGCACTCCTGAAGTAGGAATCTTTGATTCTCCCCAGCCTAATGCTTTTGCAACAGGCCCTACCAAAAGACGCTCTCTTGTTGCCATTTCTACAGGACTTATAAGTGCTATGAATAAAGAGGAGCTTGAAGCGGTTCTCGCCCATGAAATTTCTCATATCTCCAATGGCGATATGGTTACAATGACCCTTATACAGGGAATTGTGAATGCCTTTGTCATGTTCCTTGCCCGCGTTCTTGCGTATGCAGTATCTGCGACTAGCCGCTCGGATAACCGGCGCTCTTCCTATATGAGCTATTATCTTTTTACAATCCTATTCGAAGTTGTCTTTATGGTCTTTGGCGCGATGGTAATTGGCGCATTTTCTAGAACTCGAGAGTTTCGCGCTGATAGGGGCGGGGCTATCTTAACACGCAAAGAGCATATGATTGCTGCACTGCAAAAACTGAAAACATTCAAAGCAAGCCCAGCAAGCAAGAAAAGTTCAATGAATGCCTTGATGATTTCCACACCCGGAAAGCAAGGTCTTATGCGTCTACTTGCATCGCACCCCCCTCTTGATGTCCGTATTGAACGATTGCAGCAAGAAATTTAAGAAGCAATTTGTGACAACACTATCTTAGGGTGTGTCCCTGAAGTCCTCTCCAAGGAGTTGTGCCTAGATTTTCTCATCTGTTGACGTTGTGGAGATTGATAGCAACTTGGTAAAGTTGTTGAGATCGAACACAAATACAGATGGGTAAAGGTGAGCCAAATTCTGGAAAGGAAGTTTAGGGACACGCCCTAGACCTTTTGAGCTTCAGGAGTTCTCCTGAGCTTGTTGTAGATCCACGAGGGAGAACCAACAACCGAACTGCGTGCCCAGCGATAGCTTCCATAGAGGGCCGCTAGAGCAACAAAGATTTTTATCAGATCGCGCCGTTCTATTCTCGATGCTGGAAAAATGCTCTTTTGAGAAGGGGTATTGAATACTCCCTGAAAAAGCTCCGGAACTCTAGGTTGGAGATGCCCCATATCCACAAGCAACTTTGCAAGAACCAGAGGATGGATGTCACCCTTTAAAGCAATATCATACTCCTCCATGGGGATGACAACCTCATCAAAAACACCTTTTTCCTCTCGAGCTAAATAGTTTCCAACTGGCAAGGAGGCTATTTCATACATTACCTGATATGCAATATAGATCAGCTGTTTTTGAATCTCTCCTGATGGAGCCTTTTGTCGAACATCTTCTGAAATTTCAGGGTGCGTTTGGTAAAACGCCAAAAGAGATTTTGTCGTGCAGTCAAAGTACTCCGACAAAGCAAGCAAGGTCTCAAGATCCCCTGGTGTTCTTCTCCAATCAAGATCAATCTGGTCTCTTAATTCGGGTTCAGCGTTTCTGATTTTGAAATATATTTCACCTTTTAAAAGACTCTCTAGAGGTTCAGTAACAGTATAATGCTTTTTTTGAACTCCAACTTCATACCATTTCTTCTTAAAGTCTAGGTCAATTTCAGCTTTCTTTCTCGCGACATACTCACCCTTTGCCTGTTCGAAACTATCTTTAGGCGTGACACCATAGTCTTGAAGGAAACTAAAGAACTTTTCCTCTGAATAAGCCGCTCTGTTGGCTATAAGACCTATCTCTTCAAGCGCTGCAATGGTGAGTGTTTCATCGAGTCCGACTTCTTGGGCTTTCCTGCGAAGCTCTAAATCCTGCCCATGCCACTGCGGGGCTATCCTTGTTCCAAACGTATCGAGCATCAGTTCATAAAAATCTTTGTTTCCACCCAAAAACTCATAGAGAACCTCAATGATATCTCCAGGGGTATACTCCTCATCAAATACCTGATGGGTCCGTACAGAATTATTGTACATGCTACTAATACTGAATAACCGACCATTAACGGGAGGATTTGGCAATCCACGACTATCTCTTAGATGGGCTACTAAGTTATCTTGAGCATGAGTATCACCTGTTAGCCTCTGCGCATATTGTTGAGCCAAAAGCGAAGGGAGACCTTCAGCGCGTCTACTCCGGTTTATCACCTCCAAATCCCCTTGAAACTCTTGAGTCTTCATAAGAATTTGGGGATCATGGTTAAGCCTATATACAAGGTGCCTTCGATGCTCCCCCAACGGGACTTGAAGCTGATTATCAAAACCACTTACAACCATCTCAATATTTCCTAAAGAACACCGCACAATATCAAAGACTTCATTCCAACGACTATGACACGCGAAACAGTCAAGAAACATTTTTGCGTAGATCGTTCCAACGCTCTTTGAAAGAAATGCATTCTCTCCTAAATCTTCATGAAGGTAATGCATAATCCATTGAAGCTGGCGGATATGCTTTGCTTTATCTTCACTCGATAAAGTATATTCCAATCGACTGCTCCCATCCAGGCCTCTTTTGACCCTGTTAACAGCATTATCCCGAAGCCGCTCCTTAGTATAGGTCCTTTGGAACCCTCCTGTAGAATCTGTTAGCTGCGCCGCTGAAATACAACTAAAGTCCACCTTATCATAAAGCTCAAGCAAGTCACTCAATGGATATTCACGTGGTGGTGGTGGGACCTCTTGGGCCGCTTGAATTCCCCGATATTGCTCAAAATGCGTCGATGGAATCGTAAACAGGGCGTTCCAAAACCATCGTGTATCCATTTTTGGAGATTCTGACTTCAATTCTTTAAACCGATCATAGATCAATTGGAATCCATGATCTTTAGCAAGCCTTTGGAGCCCTTCTGCGTCGTGACAATAGGCTATATTTTCAAAATCAAAAAGCTCTTCACCATATTGCTTTTTAAGAAAAGGTCCATGACGGTACCCCGCCTTCATTAAGGCCTTGTATCCTTTAGCAGATCCGCTGCCATACATCACAGCTTCCGCTGGTTTGCGCGCATTGTAAAAGGCATCCGTTGGTTGATAAAAATCTTGATTCACAAGTGTAAGGAAATCTTCATATCTCCTCCCATCAAAACAATTTGCTGCTAAATGTTCCCAAGCCCACGAAGGCTTTAAGCGAGGAAACCTTGCCTTCAGCTCCCCATAAGCTTGAATCACTGCTTCCATCGAATTCTGCTCTAGAGCGCGGACTAAGGCTTTTTCATCACAGGTTACAAGTGCTTTTTCGAGGATGTTACCCAGCACCTCTTCTTGGTAGTGTTGTGCATAATTAGTCTTAATGACTTTTTCATACCCCATAGAGACAAGAAACCACACAAAGTCTCGAGAAATATCCGTTACCTTAGTTGTAGCATGCGGCTTTAAAAATCTATCTTCGAAAAAAGGATCGACTGTAAGGAACCGACCATTGACAAGAGATCTTGCAAGCTCTTGTTTTCCGCTTGCAATCACTCTTTGAATAAGCTCTCCTTCTCCTATAAATTTTATTCCATTTAAAGCTTCAATCTTTCCGCCGCGGTTGAGAAGCTGTATGACCCATTCATCATTTACTTCACCTGGGGCTTTGCCCCGGCAGTATCCCATGAGTACATGCTCCCAAATCCAATCCGTATTCAATAAAGGCAATGTCTGTTTTAAATCTGCAAGACTCTCATCCAAGGCAGAAAGCTCAATGCTATTCAATACTCCCTCAATCGAGTTCACTTGACCTGTCATAATGTAATCTTCTAACGGATGAGCCGTTACGTAGTCATACCTATTGCCTCGTCTCTCTTCGAGAGTTGCTGGGTAACCAATCTGAAGGAGGAAGGTTTTCACAGCAGGGCTTCCTCTTGTAAATGCCGCTTCTGAATAGTAAGGCTTAGGATCTACAAGCTCTTCTTCGCATAGTCTTCTAGCAATCGTGCCGAGCCCGTTTGCTTGCAGGTGAACTAGAAGATCTTGACCAACGACTTTTACGGTTTGAGCATCCCTATCAGCAGTAAGAATTTCCCGAATAATCCCCTCATCGTCTTTAGAATCTTCCAGGTAGCCCTGAAGAAAGCACCCCCAGATCCACTCTATGCGAAGATGTGGAAGAGCTTGCTTAAGCTGCCCCACTTCCTCTTGAATCGCTGCAAAGGTCTTTAGGTTCTTTCCCCTTCTTTTGAGATCCTCAGTATTACCTGTCATAATTGCTTTCTCTAGAAGAAGCGTGGTTTTAAGGTCGTAGGTATATCGACTACGGGTTTCAATAGAAGCACTATATCCCCAATGAAGCAGGAACGTGCGACACACTTGACTGTCTTTAACTTTATCAAAAAATGCATCAGTAAGATAAGGGCGTACCTCAAAGAGTTTCCCCTGTGCGAGCTCCTCAGCAAGCTCCACGTTTCCATTAAGCAATAAGTGTTCTAAAAATGTCCCGCCATTGCTATCTGTTGCCTTAGGATCGGCTTTTCCTTTAATTAGCATGCTAATTACTTCAGCATCCAAAGACTGAAAAAGAAGAGGGACACCAGCTAGATTTTTTGCGTTAAGATCCATCCCTGATTCAAGATAATTCCTGACTTGTTCTTGATCTCCCTTTATAACAGCCCGCTCAAAAGACTGATTGATCGTTATTCTAAGCGCCAAAAAGACTCGAAAAGCAATGACATTAACCGCTGGAACTAGCAGGAAGGCTGTTTGAACCGAGTGAGATACAATGTTTTTTAAAACCTGAGCACTGAAACCTTTTTTTGAAAGATGACAAGTTTCTTTCACTACATACTGAGCTTGGTGAACTCCCTCCATGAGGGGCTCACGCAGATACCGATCATATACAAACGACGGGAGGGGCCCGCACCCAATAGAAACGCTCATTTTAAACCTAAATCATTGTTATTTGACAGGCATGGTAGCAAAAAAAAGGATTTCATGATAGGAAATTACGTTAGCAAGACCCGAGTATGGGAGACTTCTTCTAGCAAGCCATCCTTCCCTAGGGTAACCACCTTTTCAGGTTGAATTTTTTCAGTCAGGCTGGCTAAGCTATCTGACTGAATAACAATGAAATCTACCTCATGAAGTGAAGAAAGAAGAGAAAGAAAATCCTGATCAGGATCGGTATCTACAAGATAGATCATCAGCCGACCCTCCCCTTTATTACTAGAAAGTTTTTGAATTTGAGAAAAAAGGGCACTAGAAACCCCATCCTCAGTGTTGATTCCTAGGACGGTAAGTTTTTTATTGATCAGAGCCTGTTCCAATGTGAAGAGGTGACTCTCATCAAATATTTTATTGCTGCTATTGGTTTCTAGAAGACGTTCCGCAAGCTCAGAAAGAGAAACACGGACACACCCCAAACGTTCGATAGCAATCCCTGCAGCAACATTTGAAAGCTCAAGCCCCTCTTGGAGACTCAACCCCGAAGCAAATGTCATTGTTGTCATTGCAAGCACCGTATCACCAGCACCCGTAACATCCTTGACTTCCCTTGTTTTTACAGGGAAATCAAAACGAATACGATTCTTCTGAAATAGGGAAATCCCTTGTTCACTTCGGGTCACCATAATCATTTCTGACGCAGTTTGCTCAAGCAAGGCACCACTAATCGCATCAAGATCCGCATCACTCGTCAGCTTAGATGCAGCCACCGCTTCCTTGTAATTGGGCTTAATGAGCGTCGCTCCACGATATTTTGTAAAATCTTCCCCTTTTGGATCAACAATCGTGGGGATTTCGTTTTCTTGAGCAATATCAATCACCGTTTGGAGAAGAGATTTTGATAGGAACCCTTTTGCATAATCAGAAATTGCAATGACTTCTACTTGATGCTTTATCGAAAGAACGTAATCAATCACTTTCTTTTCAACTTCTTTAGAAAGAGGGGAAATGCACTCTTGGTCAACTCGAATGAGCTGCTGAGCATCTGCGATCAATCGATTTTTGAGTGGAGTACTTACCCCATTTTGAGTGAAGATCCCCTCCGTCTTGATTCCTTCCTTTTCTAGAAGGGTTTTGATGCGAACTCCCTCTTTGTCATCACCAACGCGCCCTACAGCAACCACATCAGCCCCAAGAGCCCTGAGATTTAAGACGACATTGCCAGCTCCACCGGGAAGATCATGGGACTCCTGAACGTGAAGGATAGGAACGGGGGCCTCAGGAGAGATCCTTTGCACACGCCCCGTCGTATAGGTATCAAGCATGAAGTCGCCCAGCACCAAAACCTTTGCAGGCCTAAGGCGGCTGAACGAGCCGAGAAGTTTTACCATCTTTCATCCTTTAGGAGATAGTTTGTCACATAATCTTCGATCGCAGAGTCGAAGGTAAAATCTGGTTTGTACTCTAATTTTTTCTCTTGGATTGCCTTTTGAAACTTATCCATCTCAGCGCAAGTATAGTTTTGATATTTACCCATCAAATCTTCTGGCATAGGAATGTATTCGATATTTTCCTTTTTCTCCATGGCTTTAAATACATTTTTCGCCATTGCATTCCAAGTATTTGCCTCGCCACTCCCCACATTGAAAATCCCCCCAATCTCGCTTTTAAGGAGGAGAGAGATCATTTTGACAGCATCTTTGACATAGAAAAAGTCGCGACATTGATCTCCATCTCCAAATTGCAGAGGATCAGGCGATTTAAATAAGCGCACTTTTCCGGTCTTGTGAATTTGGTCAACCATGTGAATCACCATTGAGGCCATCCGCCCTTTGTGATACTCATTAGGACCAAAGATATTGAAAAACTTGAGACCCACAACCTGGTCTAGCACCCCTTGCTCATGAAGCCACTTATCAAACATCTGTTTTGAAAAACCATATAAATTCAAAGGCTTCAAATCGTCGAGCATCCCTACGTCATCAGCAAAGCCTAGACATCCATCCCCATAAGTTGCTGCTGAAGAGGCATAGATAAAACGATGGTCGTGCTCAAGGGCATACTCAGCAAGCTTTATCGAAAAACGGTAGTTGGTCTTCATGAAATAGTCACCATCAGACTTGACAGTGCTCGAACAAGCCCCCATATGGACAAAAGCTTCTATCTCCTGCTCTCGACCGTCCAAGTAGTCAAAGATATCATCGCGAGAGACAAAATCAACGAACCGCTTATTCCGCAGATTCATCCACTTAATGCTGCTTCGAAAATCATCAACAAGAAGGAGGTTATAATATCCTTGGTCGTTAAGGTAACGAACCATTGCCGACCCAATAAAACCAGCGGCACCCGTCACAACTATCAACTGATCATCATAAATCTTAGTCTTCATCACCTGTAGATGATGGCATACCTTTGACTATTTGGAAAGAGGTTCTTCCATTTTTGCCTGGACACAGGCCAAAAAATTTTTCACATGCGACTGAAAAATTGGGTCCTGAGCAAACTCTGGAAGGAGATAGCTCCACTCATACAGCGTTTCATCCGAAATACCAAATGCTTGACTTTTGAAATACGAAACAGCCCAAATCAACCAACTTGGACGGTAAGCCATGGAATATTGAATCATTTGATGCCAACGCTGAATTGCTTCTTCATTCGTAAATCGTTTTTCTGCCTCATAACACGCATCAAAGTAGGGGCTCCACTTCCGTCCGTCATATAGATCTGCAAGAACCTCCTCTTCAATAAACTTCAACAGGGTCGCTTCATGCCCTTTAGCATAAGGTCTCACCTTTGCATAAATTCCTGATTGCTCTACAAATTCTTCACGAACAATATCAACCCATGCATGAAATTTAATCCCCGCCTCAAACTTGGAGAAGCAGCTTTCCACCTCCCCGATATCTCGGACTATAGGATGAGTCAATTCTCGAGGGAAATGCGCGACATAACGAATATCTGGAAAGAGGGTTCCCACTAAAAAGTCCCCTACCTCCTCCTTGGTTTGATGCAGCGCACAATACCTTTCGCCCAAAAAAAGATGCGTCATAGGCCCCGCTGCCATTCCCAACTGAAAAAATATAAGAAAAATCCAACCTTTAAATCTCATACCACTGTGCTCTCTTTCGAGAAATATATGAGCTCTTCCAAAATTGAACATCTGGGAGAGATGGACTTCCAACTGTTCCAAAGCAGAAAAATGCGGTGCCGCTTCCTGTCATAGCAACTGAGTGGAACCCAAGAGCAAGCAGGTTCTGCTTCAACTTTTTGAGATCAGGACGAAGAGAAAATGCCGGAAACTCTAAATCATTAATCCCCCACTTTCTTTCCTTTAGCAAATGCATTGGATCATCGAGATTCACATTGGGCCTGCAATGGTTATAAACAAGTGGAGTAGAAAGGCCGAGGCCACTTGACTTGGCCAGATAGAGATTCTTCGTTGGCAAAGGATCTAAAAGTTCAACAATTTCTCCACGCCCTGTCGTATAAGCTGTACCGCTGGAAAAAAAGAAAGGCGCATCAGAGGAGATTTCTGCCGCCCACTCAGCAAGCTTTGTTTCCAAAAGTCCCAAATCGGAAAGCTGGTTCATTGCATAAAGGGTCGTTGCGATATTGCCACTACCCCCACCGAGTCCTCCTTCGGCAGGGATCCTCTTTTCAACATGGATGGCAAGCGGAACATCAAATCCTGTTTTCTTTCGGAACAGGTTACGAGCCTTATGGATAAAGTTGTTTTCGTCTGTGGGGATTTGAGGATCAGTGCAGGTCAAAGAGTCCGCATCTGCTAAGTCAAACTGAAGTGTGTCACAAAGAGAGATGGCCTGCATGAGACTTGCAATCTCATGAAAGCCATCATCACGTTTTTTTAAGACGCGAAAAAAGAGATTGAGCTTCGCTGGAGAATAGAGCTTCACTCTTTAGAGCGCTCTTCCAGTTCTTCTTTCATCTCTTTTTCCCGCTCGCTGCGCATTGGAAGGTCATCAGATGTCTCTTCAGAACCTTCAGCAGCTGCAAGGGCCTCTTCTTGCTCTTCATCTACAACCTCGACCTTCGGCTTCGGTTCTTGAACTTTGGTCTCTCCCTCAATTTTGAGCTTGAAGGTTGCTGCAACATCTTCTTTTAGACGAAGGTGCACATCAAAAGTACCCACAGTTTTAAAAGGCTTGGGAAGAATCACGTTCTTTCTTTCGATCGTAACGCTTTCCTGCTCCTCAAGAATCTTAACGATATCAGAAGAAGCAACAGAACCATACAGATGCCCTTGAGAGTCGTTTTTCACCTTTGTTGTCAAAGTTTTCTCTTTAAGGCGTGCAGCCAAAGCTTGAGAATCTTTCTTATCTTTTGCTGATTGTGCTGCACGCTCAACCTGTAATTGTTCCTGCATTCGAATGGTTCTCTTGTCAGCAATGACTGCCTTCTTTTGAGGAAGGAGGTAGTTACGGACAAAACCTGGCTTTGCACTAGCAAGCTCTCCTTTCCTTCCAAGATTGATCACATCTTCAAGAAGAAGGAGCTGAGTTTTTGCACTTTTCTTTTGTTTCATATTTATTATTCCTCCGCAACAAAGGGCAGTAGAGCCACATGTCTGGCTTTTTTAATCGCTTTTTTCAGCAGCTGCTGATAGTGGTGCGAAATCCCTGTGATTCGCCGAGGGAGAATCTTTCCCCTCTCAGTGATAAATTTCTCAAGGGTTTCGGTGTCTTTGTAGTCAATTTCTTTAATCCCTGCGGCCGTAAAAGGGCAGGATTTTTTCTTCTTAAATCCAAAACTGCGTCGTTTATTCACTTAATCTATCCTCTATTACTCTTCACCGAGAGGTTTAAATTCAATTTTCTCAAGAACCTTTTCGGTCCGCATCGTCATGAAACGGATTAGGTCCTCGTTAAGATGATACTCTTTCCACATCTCCTCAATCAGTGTTGGGACAACTGAAAAATAAAGGAGAAAGTACTGTCCTTGCTTATGTCCATTGATTTCATAAGCAAGCTTTTTTCGTCCCATCTCATGGATTTTATGGATTTCTCCTCCATTTACTTCGATGGTACTCGTAATGCGCTCCAAAGATTTCTTCAAAGCGTCTTCACTAAGAGATGCGTTTATAATGTACATCCCTTCATAGAGTCTGCTCTCTTGTTTAGTCATGCATGTTCCTTCATTTCTTGAAATAACCACTCTTCGATAAAAGTTACGGCTTGAGTGAGTATTTCGGGAATTTTTTCTTGTTCTTCTCTTGTAAAAGGAGCTAAAACATAGTCTTCTAAGTAACCCACTGAAGGTTCTCCTACACCAAGCCTCAGACGCTGATATTGCTGCGTCCCAAGCTTTTCTTCGATGTCTTTCAGGCCATTATGGCCTCCAGCACTCCCCTTCTCTCGAAACCGAAGGGTTCCAAAGGGAAGAGCAACATCATCAGAAAGAATGAGAGTTTCCTTTCGAGAAACTTTAAAAAAGTCCATTGTCTTTCGCACTGCTTGTCCAGAGAGGTTCATGTAGGTTATCGGGAAAAGGAGGAAAACTTTTCCTTCTTTGACCATTCCTTTTGCAACTTCTCCTTTGAGCATGTTCTCCTTTTTAAAAGGTAATAGATGTTTATCAGCAAAAGCAGAAAGGACCATTTGACCCAAATTATGACGGGTCGACTCATACTTCTTTCCAGGATTTCCTAGTCCAACAACGAGGGCTCTTTTACTTTCACTTTCCATTGACATTACCGTTTCGCAATGACAACAATGATTTCTTTATCAGCAGCGAGGGGGCGAATGGCATTCCCAAATTCGATATCTCCAACCCGCTTAGATTGTCCAATTGCAAGCTCTTTAATGCTAAGCTTGAAATCGGTTGGAATATCTTTAGGAAGACATCTGACCTTAATATGGCGCTTGATTGGGCGAACAAATCCCCCCAACTTTACTCCTACGCAATCGGCTTCCCCAATGCACGCAATCGGCACTTTTACATCAACAACTGCTTTATCGTCTAAGATCATGAAATCGAGATGGAGAACCCGATACGTTGTTGGATGGTATTGGATATCTTTAACGATGGTTTTGATTTTCTTGCCATCAACCTCAAGCTCAAAAATAGTTGTCGGAAGGTACCCTTTGGGAAGCCCCCGAATAACCGCTGAGAACTCGGCTCCTTTCACGGCGATTTTTTCGCAAGGCTTACCCTTAGAGTAAACCACAGCAGCTATATCACCCTGATGTCTGAGCTTTGTAAGCTCACTCTTTTTTTCTCCTGCCCGTTTGGACACTGTGAGTTTCATAAACACTCCAGATTATTCATTAAAAAAAAATTCACTTTCCAAACAGTGAGACTATGCCTTGGGGCGGAAGAGGGAACTGACCGACTCGTTATTCACGATACGCTCAATTGCTTTTCCAAACACCCCTGCAACAGAGAGGACTTCAACATGGGAATGATCTATCTCATTGGGCAGAGGAACTGTGTTGGCAACCAAAAGGTGATCTACTCCCTCAAGCTTCTCATCAAAGAGAGGGTGAGTCACCGCTGCAAAAACGCGAGATGCACCTGCTTTTTTTGCTGCCTTGGACGCTTCTTTAAGCGTCCCTCCTGTGGAACAAATATCGTCCACCAGGATCACGTCCCTTCCCTGCACATCGCCGATGAGCGCATAGACTTCTACATCCTTTGCATTCATCCGCTGCTTATCTACAATCGCAAAAGAGGCGCTTATTTCAGTCGCCATGATGCGGGCAAGTTTAGCACTTCCTACATCTGGGGCACAAACAACGGGATCCTTCAGTCCCAGCTTCTGAATCCCATCCGCAAATATAGTTCGCGCATAGAGATTATCGACTGGAATATCGAAAAACCCCTGAATTTGCTCAGAGTGCAAATCCATTGTTACTAGGCGCGAAACCCCAGCTGTTTCTAGGAGATTCGCCACGAGCTTTGCCGTTATCGGCACTCGTCCCTTATCTTTGCGATCCTGCCGCGCATACCCATAATACGGAATGACTGCGACAATATTGCGTGCAGAGGCCCTTTTAAGAGCATCGATTAAAATCAGAAGCTCCATGAGATAGAAATTGGGTTTCCTCGCTACGCTTTGCACAACGAAGACATCCCGACCACGGACATTCTCAAGTATGTGAACGCCTATCTCACCATCAGGGAATAATTCGATTTGAGAACTGCCAAGCTTGACATCCAGACTCTTTGCAATTTCTTCCGACAAAGCCGGATGGGAGGTTCCCGAGAAAAGCATAAGCGGTGCATCAGTCATTGACTCACTCAAATCACAAAATTGGGGTGGGAGGATTCGAACCTCCGCATGCCGATACCAAAAACCGGTGCCTTACCGCTTGGCTACACCCCATCAAGTTCAATTAACCATGAGTGTCGCGCAGATTAGCTCAACAACTCAGGTTAAACAAGCCATCAGTCTAACTTCCTATACATTTCTTTTCAACACCTAAATGCATCCACAGACACACCAAAATTTTATATTGATAAACCCTTGGAGATATCTAAAAACTATTGATCTATGGTAACTAAAAAATATGTATATTGTGCATTTAACGACAGAGCTGGCTCCTCTTGCCAAAGTGGGTGGACTGGGTGATGTAACAGCCGGCCTCTCTAAGGCTTTGACTGAAGAGGGTGAAAAGGTGGAGGTTATTCTCCCCTTTTATGATCATATCGATCGGAAATTACTTAAAAATCTCGAAGTGGATTTTGAAGACCTTCTATCCTATGAAGATCTTGAAGAAGTTAAAAACACCGTATGGTCAGCCGAATTTGATGGGATATCTCTTATTTTAATCGAGCCTCATAGCGAGGCAGGATATTTTGAACGCGGTGTGATCTATGGGGAAGAAGACGATCTTTTCCGCTTCACCTACTTCACAAAAACCGCCATGGAATACCTTCTTAAAAAGGGAAAACATCCTGATATCCTCAATATTCATGATTGGCTTACCTCTCTTGCTGCTCCTCTTTATCGCGAGATGTATCAATCCCTTGGGTTGAAGATTGGAGGAATCATGACAACCATCCACAACATGAAGTATCAGGGAACATGCGTTCCACAAAAAATCGAACGATTAGGTCTTAAAACAGACCACCTGATCACAAAAGACAAAATGCAAGATCATAAAAATCCGAAAAAACTCAACCTTTTGAAAGGAGCCCTTGTTTTTTCTGATAGTTTAACAACCGTTTCTCCTACCTATGCAGAAGAAATTCAAGGGAAAGAAGGGTTTGGCCTTGACCCTCTTCTTGTCGAAAACAAAGGGAAGCTTCGAGGCATCTTAAATGGCATTGACACACCCTATTGGAATCCCGAAACAGACCCCTTCCTAGAGCAAAATTATCAAACAGATGGTATAAACCTCGACGAGGTCATTAAAGCTAAAACAGAAAACAGAAAGTCTCTGCAACAGAAACTCCATATGGACTACGCTCCCGCTCCTCTATTCATCTCTGTAACCCGAATTGTTGAACAAAAAGGTCCCGAAATGCTTCGTTTTGGAATCGAATATGTCCTGAAAAAAGGAGGACAATTCATTCTCCTTGGATCAACGCCTGAGCCTACCCTCAAAGCAGAATTCTATGCCTTGGCTGAAGAATACCGCGACAATCCCCATGTCCATTTCCACTTTATCTTTGACGAACAACTCGCACACCTTACCTTTGCCTCTGCTGACTGCATCATCATTCCTTCTCTCTTTGAACCTTGCGGTCTCACACAAATGATCTCCCTGCGCTATGGAACAATCCCCATCGTTCATAAAGTAGGAGGACTCAACGATACTGTTTTTGATATAGATCACGATACAATCCCCCTTAACAGAAGAAATGGATACACCTTTGACTTCCCCTCCAAGAATAGTCTACGCTGGTCAATCGATCGCGCCTTCGAACATCATAGAAACGACTCAAAGAAGTGGAAACTGATGCTTAAAAACGGCTTTCAAAAGGACTGGAGCTGGAAAACCCCTGCATTAGAATACTTAGAAGCCTATCGATCTGTCTGATCGCTCTGCCAGGCTTGGCGAATGTAGCTTCGGTTAGCCCAAATATATTCTCCCCCAGCAAAAACAGTATAGACAGCTGCCGCTGAAATAATAATAAGGCTGATATTTTGCAGTTGAAGAAGAGAAAGGCTTCCCCACGCATAAGGGATCATAAGGATCAGAATTGCAAAGATCGAAGATGCTTGCAGAACAGCTTTGATTTTTCCACTAGTCCGTGCTGCAAGAGTTACACCTCGAAAAGCACAGACTGTTCTCAGGGTGCTGATCATTGCATCCCGATAAACAAAGGCAAAGACCAGAAGCAGCGGAAGTCGAATGAATCCTTGTGTGAAGGTAAGCAATATGGTGAGGCGAGTAATGCTATCAGCCATTGGATCCAAAATCTTACCGAGCTCAGTCACTAAATTAAAGCGTCTTGCAAGAAACCCATCGAAAAAATCAGACAGCTCTGAAAGCACAAGCAAAAAAATCAAGACAAACGGAAGTGCGTGGAGTGTAATCCCCAGCTGTTGATACTTCAGATAGAAAATCAAAAAGATCGGACTGATAAAGATCCTTCCAATCGTTAGAAATAATGGGAGCTTCAAAAGCATTTCTCCTCTAAAAATTGAAACTTTACTTGTAGCTCTCATGATACCATAGGTTGGTGCTTTTCTGCCCCCTTATACTGACTTTGCTTCAATTTCTAAAGGTTTTTTTTCGTTTTTCCTGTGGAGGGCTAGCTGACCACAAGCCGCGGCAATGTCCTTTCCCTTAGTGTATCGCCTAGTGGTGCGTACCCCTCTTTTCAATAAAATTGCATGGAATTTTTCAATTTTTTCTTTACTAGGCCTTTTGAGATTGAGTCCACTTACTGGATTGTAAGGAATTAAATTGACAGTGCATTGCTCATTTCTAAGAAGAGATGCAAGCTCTTCAGCATTTTCTTCCGTATCATTAATTCCGTCTAGGAGGACATATTCATAAGTTAAGTCTCTCTTAGTAAACCTTGCATACTCACGAGCACTTTTCAAAACTTCCTCAATTGAAAACTTGCGGGCATAGGGAACCACCTTCTTCCGAATATGTTGATTAGGAGCATGAAGAGAAAGGGCAAGGTTGACTTTGAACCCATCCTCCATCAGCCGTCTAATATTAGGAGCCACACCGACGGTAGAAACGGTAATTCTGCGGGAAGAAAATCCAAAAAGATCAGGATCCATCAAGATTTTGAGAGCACGAACCACCCCCACATAATTCTCCAAAGGCTCCCCCATCCCCATGAAAACCAGGTGGCTGACCCGTTCGTCAACTTGCATTAAATGGTGGTTAATAAGGACCACCTGCTCCACAATCTCTGCAGGAGTAAGGTTGCGGATGGCCCCTTCTTTCCCTGAGGCGCAAAAGGCGCATCGCGCCGGACAGCCTACCTGCGAGGATACACACACAGTACGCCGATCTCCACTCATAATGAGCACGGATTCAACAAAATGATTATCAGGAAGTTTCCACAGAAATTTTTTTGTTTCACCATCCTCTGAATCTTCTATTTTTTCAAGCTGCAATACACCAATAGCGACCTTCTCTTTTAAAAGAGATCTAAGCGGCTGAGGGAGGTTAAGCATCTGATCGTAGTCCACTTTGCCTTTTTGGTAGACCCAGTCAAAAAGCTGCGTTGCCCGGAATGCTTTTTCACCTTCCTCTTCAAAGAAATTTTCCACCTCTTGAGACAGAAGCCCACAAAATTCTCGCATTATAACTCCTAATTCATGCAACATTATCCCAACTTCGTGCATTTTTTGGCTGGATCTCCCCAGCGGTTCCGGTGGGCCAAAATGATTTTTAATTTTCAAAAATGGTGGTTTGACCATTCCATTCAAATTAAAAACATCCTGCTCCTTCGGAAGCACTAGAGATCTTCTAGAAAAAAATGCACGAAGCCGAGATTATTACATAATTCAAGGGTAATTGCAAAGATGACTTTTCAAGAAATTATCAGAAAGTTGACTGCCTTTTGGGCAAAGCAGGGATGCCTGATTCAGCAGGGACACGATGTAGAAGTGGGGGCTGGAACATTTAACCCTGCCACTTTCCTCCGCTCCCTCGGCCCTGAGCCTTACAATACTGTTTACGTAGAACCCTCTAGACGTCCTCAGGATGGCCGTTTTGGAGACAACCCCAACCGCACGCAACTGTTCCATCAACTTCAAGTCATCATGAAGCCTTCCCCGAAAGAAATCCAAAAACTCTACCTCAAGTCCCTTGAAACACTTGGATTCAACTTAAAGCAGCACGACATCCGTTTCGTCCATGATGACTGGGAATCTCCTACGCTAGGCGCATGGGGGCTCGGTTGGGAAGTCTGGATGGATGGAATGGAAGTGACCCAGTTTACCTATTTCCAGTCTGTTGCAGGTTACACTCTAAAACCGATTAGTGTAGAACTCACTTATGGTCTCGAGCGCCTCTCTATGATTGTGCAGAAGAAAGATAACTTCTTCGATATGCAATACAACGAGCAGGTTACCTATGGCGATATCTACCACAGAAACGAAGTTGAGTGGAGCCACTACAACTTCTACAAAGCTTCAACAGAGATGTGGCTACGCCACTTTGAAGATTTTGAAAGAGAAGCAAAAGCACTTGTTGAGGTAAATCTCCCCATTCCTGCCTACGACTTTGTAATGAAAGCTTCCCACGCATTCAATATGCTTGAGGCGCGCGGAGTCCTCTCTGTAACCGAGCGAACGGGGTATATTACTCGTGTTCGTGATCTCGCAAAAGCAGCGGCTACCGAATATCTCGTCTCTAGGGAAAAGCTAGGCTTTCCCCTCCTAAAACAACTGAAAAAAGAACCCCCTACCCACTCTATTCCTCCGCTCCCAGAAACTTTCAATCCAAAAGAAACAAGCGACTTCCTCTTTGAAATCGGTTCGGAAGAACTCCCTGCAACCTTCGTCCCTATTGGAAATAGAAACCTTAAAAGTGCCATCGAAAAGCTCTTAAAAGAACACAAACTTACCTACTCAGGCTTCCACATTTATGGAACACTTCGCCGCTTAAGCATCCTAGTCAATGATTTGATTCATGGGACAGAAGATAGCGCAGATACTAGGCGTGGCCCGCCAGTTTCAACTGCCTACGACGCTCAAGGACATGCAACAAAGCAAGGCATGGGCTTTTTCAAATCTCTTGGATTTGAAACTCCTCCAACACTTCAAGAGATTAAAAAACACAATACGCTTCACATCCAAGAGATCAAAGGGAGTGACTACCTTATGGCTACCCTAGAGAAAAAAGGCGTCTCTACTATTGAAATCCTAAGCCAAGCCCTGCCTAAAATCATTAGCGACCTCCCCTTCCCCAAAAAGATGCGCTGGAGCGGTCTTGACACCCTCTATGCACGCCCACTTCAGTGGGTCGTGGCACTACTCGGAAACACCGTCATTCCTTTTGAAATTGCCGGTATAGCTTCAGGAAACCTCTCTGCAGGACACGCCCAACTATGTGATGAAGCCTTTCCAATTGAATCTGCAAGTGATTATGTTGCCCGATTAGAAGAACACAAAGTAATGGTCGACATAGAAAAAAGAAAAAGTGTCATTTGTCAAGAACTTGAAGCCATCGAAAAGGAAACAAACACCCTTGCAGTTTTCAAAGAGAAGGTTCTCTCTCAAGTGCTTTACCTTACCGAATGGCCAGAGCTCACCTATGCCTCTTTTGATAAAGCGTTTTTAAAAGCGCCTCAGGAAGTTCTCACCTCAGAAATGGTGGAGCATCAAAAGTATTTCCCTCTTATGAGTCATAGCGGCCACCTTGCTCCTCTCTTCGTCATTACAGCGGATAACACCCCAAGCGAGGTGATAAAAGAAGGAAACCAAAATGTCCTTTCAGCACGCCTTTCTGACGGAGTCTTTCTCTATGAAGAAGATTTAAAAACTTCAATGGATGATTTTGCCAAAAAGCTTGAAAATATCATCTTCCAAAAAGAACTCGGAACGATGGCCGAGAAAGTGGATCGCCTCAAAAGGCTAGCCCTCATTCTTGCCCAAGCTTTGGAAGTGGGAAGTGAAAAAACTGTGCTTCGCGCCGCATCCCTTTGCAAAGCTGACATTGCATCAGAACTTGTACAAGAATTTCCAGACCTCCAAGGGACGATCGGAAAGCACTACGCCCTCCACCAAAAAGAAGAAGAGGAAGTCGCAATTGCTATTGAAGAGCACTGGCTTCCGAAATCAGAAGGAGGCGCCCTTCCTGAATCAAGAGCAGGGATTCTCCTAAGCCTTGCCGATAAACTCGACAATTTGATCAGCTATTTCAAAGTAGGATTAAAGCCTACCTCTTCTAGCGATCCCTATGCCCTCAGACGTCAAGCGATTGGGGTGATTAAAATTCTCATCGAAAACAACTTAAGCCTTGACCTACAAACCGTTATTAAAGATCAAGAGGTTCTCAACTTTCTAACCGCTCGTGCTAAAGGTGTCCTAGAGGACTATGACTTTCAAAAGGATGAAATAGAAGCTTCTCTCCAAGGGCTTTGCACGAATCCCTACGACCAGTTTTTAAAGACTCAAGCCCTCAACCTATTCCGCGCTAGTGACCATTTCAATGGACTTTTTGAGGTCTATAAGCGCGCTAAAGGGCAAATCGGCAAAGAAAAACTCCACACCATTAAACCCGATCTTTTTCTTGAATCCGCTGAAAAATCCCTCTACGAGTCCCTAGCTACTCTGAAAAAACCCTTTAAAGAAGCCCTCTCCTCTAAGAACTACCAGGGCGCTTTTGAGCATCTTAGCACACTCAGATCCCCCCTCGCGACTCTCTTTGAAGAAGTCAAAATCCTAGCTGACGAGCCAAAGATCAGGACCAACAGAATTGCTCTCCTCCAAGAGGTCTTCTCTTATTTCTCCCTACTACTCGACTTTGGAAGGATTCAAAACATTTAGAAAGAATGACTTGTATTTTAGTTTTTTAATTAAATTTTATGATATAATAGGCTTTGTTGCATAAATAGCTGCAGAAAATGTGATTCTTGCCTTAAGGTCAGTGAGTCTATAATTTTTTTTGTTTATGAAAACGAAAAACCATAGGCTCAAAATGACGAATAAGAAAGATTCAAACCCATCCAAAAAGAGAAATCTCTATCGAATCCGCAACTGGAAGCAGTATAACACATCATTGAAAAATAGGGGGAGCATCACTTTTTGGTTTAGTCCCGAAGTTATAGAGAAGTGGTATTCCAACGAAAATTTAGGTAGTCGAGGTCGGCCAAAATTCTATTCTGATGACGCCATCCTATGTGCCTTGATGATACGCGCAGTTTTTCATTGCAAGCTTCGTCAACTTCAGGGTTTTATCGAGTCACTTATTGCGATCTTAGGTCTCAACCTTAACTGCCCCCATTACTCAGTCTTCTCTCGGAGAGCCAGACATCTGAAAATCCCTTTAAAAAGGCCTCTTAAGTCAGGGGAAAGCTTGAATGTGATTTTCGATTCTACCGGATTGAAAGTTTTTGGTGAGGGTGAATGGAAAACCCGCAAGCATGGATACTCTAAAAGGAGAACATGGAGAAAACTTCATGTGGGCATGTGTGTTGATTCGAATGAGATTGTTATTGGAGCTCTGAGCTCAAATAATGTAACTGATGACGCAGCTATGGTTGAGATGATGGATTGCCTAGACGACTTCTCCTTGGGAGATGTTTACGGTGACGGGGCCTATGACACAATAGATTGTCGGATGGCCATAGATGATCGAGGGGGAAGGCCGGTCATTCCACCACCAAAAAATGCCCGCCTTCACAAGAAAGATCCCGCTCCATGCTTGGCTCAAAGAAATACAGCTATAGAGGAAATCAGGCGAGGTGGAGAAGATGGGAGAAAGCTTTGGAAGGAGAAGGTGGGATATCATAAAAGGTCTTTGGTCGAGACTTTCATGTTCCGATTCAAGACGATTGTGGGAGACAAACTTCGCTCAAGAACCTGGGGAAATCAATTTACCGAATCTATGATAAAGCTCCAAGCTCTGAACTGTATGACCGAACTGGGTATGCCAGATAGTTATAAAGTGATAAACTGACCCACAGAAGTGGGAGGGCCAAAAAGACTTTCAATGAATTATGCAACAAAGCCCTTGTAAACTGACTTCTTTGATCAGAGTTAACCATCTTTGGAAACTCTTTTTTTAACCCCTGATTCAATGCTTCTAAACATGAGCTAGCGTCCAAAAAAGGACTCAAGCTCCAACCCATAATCTGCCGGCTTACCCAGTCAATAAGCGCTGTTAAGTAAGCATATCCTCCACATATTCTTATGTATGTGATATCAACCGCCCAACAATCATTTGGCTTGAGGGGTGGCTTTTCCTTTAAGAGATAAGGATAAACTGGATCATCATCATTTCTATTTGACAGCTTTCTCTTGGGGTAAACAGCCATAAGCCCCATCTTTCTCATGAGCCTCAAGACTTTCTTTCTGTTGACCTTTGTCTCCATTCTCCTGTTTAAAATTTCAGTGATCCGTCGATACCCCAAAAAGCAATGCTTTTCATACAGATCGCGGATTTCATTCATCAGATCTACATCCTCTTTTTTACAAGACTGATAGTAAATCGTAGATCTATTGATCTTTAGTAGCTTAGCCTTTTTTGCTAGGCTTAAATTGCCTTTCAATTTTACAAGCGCCTGTCGCTCCTTTAGTGGGAGCTTCCAAGCGCTCTCTCTAAAAAATCGTTTTCAACCTTCAGCTTCCCTATGACTCCATGAAGTTTATCAACTTCTACCCGATGAGAGTGCTCTGGGCTCTTCGTTTCAAAAATTTCAAGCCCTCTTTCTTCAAGGTCCTTTTTCCAGGCATAAATCTGACTGGAAGCCACACCAAATTCTTGGCATAGCTCTGCTATCGTCTTGTTTCCCTTTAAAGCAGCCAAAGCGACTCTAAACTTAAGGGCGGGTGAATATTTACTGCTCATTTTTCTCCGTTTCATAAACTATCTCCTTTTAGTCTATCCGAGACAGCTTATTCTCCTAAACACACCTGTCTAAATTTTGGGGAGCATTATATCCGGATCAAAAAGACTTATTCCTTCACGAATGCCCAGAAAACAGCAGACAGCTATTGCTATTTACTCTCTAATCGTAATCTTTGAAAGCTGCTCTAGAGGATAGTTCTTTTGGAGGCTTGAAGCTCCTTGGCAAAATAGAATCTCTAGGGCTATTAAAGTTTCCAGTGTTCGCAACCTTAGCTTTGAGAATATTTCCCTCAAGCTCTGAGCCGCTAATTCTTCTCATAGCGAGTTTTGCTTCAGACTCTATCGGCATCTTAACGAACCCAAAGCCTCGAGATACTTGCGTTTCATGATCTACGATGATTCTAGATGATAACACCTTGCCGTACATGCTGAAGAGTTCTTTGAGCTGAGACGAAGTTACGCTTTCTGCTAGTCCTTTTACAAATATGTCCATATTTTGCCTCCAAGGGGTTTATTAGCAAATATCACGCTAAATATAAGCGCTTTATTTTTATATAGCCATAAGATCATACCAGGAAGCAGAAGATAGGCTCTTATAGCGCAAGTATGAGCGTTTTCTCTAGACGATTTCTGCATGGAAATGTTCATCCATAATACTTTTTAAGCTGTTCTTCCATCTTTCGTTCATTCTCTTAAGAAGCCTCTTGTCCACTCCAATTAATTTGAATGCAAGGTTCTACATATAATTCTAGCTTAAATAAATAATCAGCCTTTTTACACTCGGCTATCAAGCATTTTCTCTCCCCTTTATCAAGGAAATATATTCTTACCAAACCTTCAACAAAAACATTTTCTAAAACCTGATTTCCTTTAAATACAGTAGTACATACAGTTCTCGTTGCTTCATTAAAAGAAAACTCTAAACGATTGCAATTTTCATCTGTTATCCCATAAGAAAGTGTTAATTCATCATATTCATCACGGTTTGGATCACAAGAAAAGAAAGAAAAAAAGTCTATTTCATCTGGAAGTTTTATCAGCATAAAAATCACCCTCCTTTACACACTGTTGTAATAAATCTTCTCGACCCATCTGGCAATACTTCAAAAGTCGAGTCTAATCTTGCAAATTTTCCTGAAGGACCAGCTAGCAGAGATTGTCTTACTTCAAATGTACCATATTTATTTGTGATATTATCTACTATATTATGTGGGTTTCTTAATATTTTCTTAAAATGATCTTCAAT
Organism: Candidatus Neptunochlamydia sp. REUL1; assembly: GCF_963457595.1. GTDB lineage: Bacteria > Chlamydiota > Chlamydiia > Chlamydiales > Simkaniaceae > Neptunichlamydia. Next base: position 1,444,332 of record NZ_OY735137.1, on the reverse strand, counting down.
TATTAGATAATGTGCTTTAGAGTCATTTAATCCCAAACGTGTCATTTGTTCAAGGTTATTTGAGGTTCTGGCTGCATTATGTGCAGAGGTTTTAGAGGCCCTTCCAAAAAGGTAATCGAATTTCTTAATATCGACAATGAGTTTGCTTTTTTCAGGATAAGAAGCTACTTTTCCAATAGTCTTATCACTTACAAAGCCACATCGCAGTATTCGATTTTCTAGTAACTGCATGCCTGCTTCATGCCTAGATATGGATAAGCTCAATGCTCTATCCTGCAGCGGACTAACAGTGCTTATAGATTTTAAAGCTCTAAATGCTTTCGGTATTGAACCTGCTGCACCACCAAAACCAAAACCAAAGGCCACCCCAGCTGCTTTATTGGTGTCATGAGCTTCTGCCATAACGAGGCCTACTACGCCGCCTTCACAAGCCATGCCCAGTACGCTAATGCCTTCTGCGACTCTTATGACCTTTCCAACACCTCCAAAAGAAATCATCTCACCAACGAACTCCCCAGCTCTTGCTCCGAAAGAATGAGGGTCCTTGATATGTACAAGCTTGTCATACTTCAATAGCGCGCTAGCCGAGAATCTTTTAAAGTGTTCTTTTGGACATTCAGCTCCGGACACGTCAGACATATCAGGAAGCATTAAGCTGCAGATGCCTCGGAGAATTTTAGCACCACCCTTTGGAATGCTTTTTGTGAAGTCGTTAACAGCAGCGCTTTTCACCGTCTTTAAAGCATCTATAGCAGACCTTGACTGGAGAGTTACATCCATTAATGCAAACTCCATAGATCCAGAAAAACCAGCCATTTGAAGTGGTCTATTATGCGCTGGTCTTATATCTACAGGATTACTCCTCCCAAGACTTCTAAGCTCCATTGGTGGCACTTGCACATTGTTTGCCAGACCTTGCCCCCAGTAAGCTTGATAATTCAAGGGGGCTTTAGGGCTATTATCTACAACAGGCGTTTGGTATTGCATGTTTTTGTTGAAGAGTTGGCCTTGTTGCATCGCCTGAACATTCTCCCACTGTCCTGCATTAGGCTCCCTTATCTGTGGTCTATTCGGAGATGGAGGGGCTTGAGACAATTCTCTTGGCACATATCTATCTGAAGAGGTAGATGGATTCGCGGTATACAGCGGCATCTTAGTTGCAGATATTTCACCGCTTACTGCAACGTTTTCTTTTATCCAATTCCATGCTTTCCCTACTACTGTTTTGGGTTTCTTGGGCTTTTCAGGTTTAGATTCTGGAACTGGAATTCTCTCTATCCCTTGTAGACTATCTAGTGTCTTTTGGGCGTCATCTCTTTCTTCTATCGCCTTTGATAGATTCTCGTTTCCCTTGATGACTTTGCTCAATTCCTTAGTTGCAGAGTTGAATGCACCACAGGCTTTTTGATACTTTGCAAATTTCTCATTGAGGTATTTATTTGCTTCTGCAACACCAGCTTCTTTTTGTATGAGCTCATTTTGTGCTGCTTGGATCTTTAGAGCATGTTGCTTGCTGTCTTCTTGCTGCTGTAAGTCTGCCAGAGTTGGTTCTTGCTTGGGGTATTTTTCTTGTTCTTCTGGAGTAAGTTCTCCGTCAACTTTTGGTTTAGGAGCTTCCTTGAACTTTTGGTCAACGTACTGCTTAATGTAGTGACTTTGAACATCTCCATTGGATATCAATGCTCTTGCGATGCGTATGTCAAGCGGCGTTGTCTCATCTGTCTCAGGAAGCTGATTAACAGCCTCAGCTACGCTAAAACCTAGTACTTGGCAGACTAGCTTTTTCTTATCTTGCGTTAATGCGCCTTTGAGTACAGATCCACCAAGGTTTCTTAAGGCAGACTCTCCTTTTCCTGTCTTTTCTGCTCGAGTTGCTAGGTCAAGAAGATCAACACCAAGAGCCGTTCCTAGATCCCAGGAATTTCTTCCCATTGCGCTACCAAGACCAAAGCCTCCAAATAGCTTTAAGACTTGCACTGCCTGATCTTTTCCTTCAGGGTCGATTGTATTGCCAAAAGAGTTCATTGCCGTTTTTGCTGCTTGTCCAATTACTAAGCTTGGATCTCCCGTTATAAAGGATAATCCTCCAGAGATCAAGGCACTACATAGATCATCTTTTAGCTCGTTTCTATGTTTATTTGAGAGCTGATGATCTCGTATCTTTTGCTGCTCAGCGTAGTGCTTTGCTGCTGTCCAGAGTGCTATCGCTCGAGTGAGATCTTCCTTTGTGAGTCTTGGTCTTTCGATGCTTTCTTTAGAGGGGTATTGCTTGAGATAGATCTTAACCTCTTCAATGTCTTTCTTGAGCCACTCTGATACCAATAGGCTGCTGAATATCTCCTTCAGTGCTTTCATGCATTTGGGAAATAATCTAGGAAATATGGAAAACTCTCGCAAACAGGTATCGTGAGTATCTAGTTGAAATACATCTCCAATCTTTTGGCCTGCTTTATTCAGAGATTTTATAAGCTGCCCCTTCAGGCCATACTCTTCTTCAAGGATCTTCTTGAGCTCAAGAATCACTTCTTCTGTTGGTTGATGATAAGTACAGTGGATATCTGAAAAGTCTCCAGCATCTATGGTGTATTCGACTTTTTCACTCACGTCTGCATAGCCTCGAAAATGATCAGCTAACAAAATAGATGCTTCTTTAGCTAAGTTGTTAACACCACGTATCTCACGGAAGAAATCAACAAAAACCTTTTGAAAGCGTTCATCTTCCTGCTGCTTTCCCAAAACAAAGAAATAACTTTCTTGAATCTTCCTATTGATTGTTGTCTGCAGGGTTTTCATGTGCTGTGTATTGGCAGATAGTCTTTGCTCGGGATTTGGGTGCCAGGGATCTATAGAGTCAAATAGCTCTTGATACTTTGCTTCTGGAAGTCTTAGTGGTAAATGTCTTGCCGGAGGAGAGTTTTCTGGAGAACTAGATGCAGAACTATAACCGCATGACTTGTCACTAGAGATGGAGCTTGCTGAGGAGCTGGAGGGAGGAGGGAGGTTCTGAGGGACTCTAAGATGTGTTAACTTCTGCATCGGCTCATGCTACTAGTTTGATCAAGATGCCATAAGAGCTTAATCGATAGCGGTTATCTAGTCAAAGATTTACAACCACATATCAAAGAATTCCCGTATTCTATCCAATGTAAATTTTAAATATTTTTTGATGGGGTCAAAGATGATGTGTCCGAAGTGCATAAAGAATATCACAATCGTAAGCATTACAAAAATTCGCAGATTGGGACTATCAAATATAATCTCAAGAGTTTTCTTGATTTGCTCTAGATAGTGTCGTCAAGAAATTTTGAATTTGATATACTTTGCTGTCTTATACCAATGCAACAAAGGAATTTTCTATGGGAAAAGCATCGCATCGTCGCCACGATATTTCAGATAAAGTCTGGGAATTGTTAGCTCCTCACCTGCCAGGTCGAAAAGGGGGTTGGGGCGCCGTAGCAAAAGATAACCGTCTGTTCATTAACGCTGTTTTCTGGATTCTTCGAACAGGCTCTCCTTGGAGAGACTTACCACCTGATTATGGAGATTGGAAAAACACTCACCGTCGCTTTTGTCGTTGGCGGGATGCTAGAATTTGGGAAGCGTTGCTTGAATGTTTAGTGGAAGATCCTGACTATGAATGGCTCATGATAGATGCGAGCCATATTAAAGTGCACCCTCATGCATCGGGAGCTAAAGGCGGTAATCAAGACATGAGTCGGACAAAAGGGGGCTTAACACAAAAATACACTTGGCCGTGGATGCGCATGGTATGCCAGTCCGAATTGTTGTTACGCAAGGTACCACTCATGACAGCACTCAAGCAAGTTTCTTGATCCAAGGTATTTCAGCAGAGCATTTGCTCGCCGATAAAGCTTATGATAGTGACGCAATTATATTGCAAGCCGAGAGTCAGGGGATAAATCCAGTCATTCCTCTGAGGTCAAATCGCAAAAAATGGAGAGAATTTGATAAAGAACTATATAAGCTTCGACACCTTGTAGAAAATGCTTTTCTCCACCTAAAACGATGGCGTGGAATAGCCACTCGATATGCCAAAAACACAGCTTCATTCATAGCTGCAGTGCAAATTCGTTGTATCGCTCTTTGGGCTTCTATCTCATGACGACACTATCTAGAATTGCCCTGTGTTGCATTATTAGAGCATGGGGGTTGTGATGGGATTAATAGAGTGCAAAACGGATTAAAACGTGATTAAAAACATATTTGATTTACGTTAGTTAGAATTTGTCGTGATTTAATATGTTTTTAATTCAAATCAGTATTGGATATTAAGACTTCCCATTAAATCTCCCAAAGTCTGAGACATTTTATCAACGGTCATACTAGGATAGTGCTGGCTCGGTATCGATTGAAATCTTGTCATGGGATCTATAAAAGGGGTGCTTGCTGGTATATCACTAATAGCTTGGAGATCATCTGCAATCTGGCTTAGCATTTGAGTATGAGCTTGTTCTCCTTGATCATAGGCCGATTGCATATTATTAATCGTAGGCCCAAACCTTGGGTTTATTGTTGGTCCTGATGAATAAATGGGAGTATTACGATCTTGTTCCGGGCTATTATTTAAAAAATGATTAGCAATTCCTATAAGATGTTGATCGGTTCTATCAGGCATAGTTTCATCATTGCCCCATTCAGCTACTCGTCTTAAATTGTTTGGCGTAAATCCTCCATATAGCTGCTCATCTGCGAGTTTTTGCCTTCGCACGCCTTCTATCGTGCTAGGATTATAGGTTCTCCCTTCTGGAATATTCAAGCTATCTGAAGCTATTACAGGCTCTTGACTGAGTTCTTCTTTAAGGGTGGTGTTTTGTCTTTCGATAGTCTCTATTAGCAGAGTACTTCTATCCAGTGTTGGCTCTAGCTGTGGAGTTGTTCCTGGTATTAGAGCTTCTATTTCTTTTGGCCGATCAAAGTCAGAATGGCTTGGATAATGCGTGCTACTAGTCTGATTCTCATGATTATTACCGTCATATGGTTCGTAAATCTCCCCGGGCTTATTTACGGGTGTCCTAGGCTTGGATGTTCCTTTTGGCTTTAAATCTCCATTTTCCTCAGAATCCGCAGACGCAGCAACGGCTCCTCCAACGACAGCAGGCGTAGCAGCACCACTCGTAGCGACAATTACCACAGTAGCAGCAACTACAACAACTGCTGCGATGATGACTTCTTTTTTATGTTTTTTAACGAACTTTTTTGTGGCTTTCCAGCTTTCAGAGATCCATCCGCAGTTGAGGATTCTTGGAGATTGATTTCTGTAAAGCACAGCTGGAGTAACCTTAGCTCCGTAGTTTTCATATCCCTTTAAGGAGGTATTCCACCACCAATTTCCAGCTTCACTGCGTTCGTCATCATCAAGAGCAAGCGTTGAATTATTGGGTTCGCCTCTTAACCACTTGATGTCCTCTTCGAGTGCAGATTTACCTTCTATGTCTTCGTCTTGCAGACCATTTCTAGCTAAGAAAATCACGAAGTTCATGACTTGATTGGTTTGCGATTCATTGAGCTTATTCTCAAGGCTATTACCATAAGCCACTTCCCAGAGAAAGTCTGTGATTCTTTGATAGGACAACGTATCGTAGTTGAGCAAATCCCAAGGCGAGAAATTTGTGTAATCTGCGGCCTGTGGTTGCGTTTGTTGAGCGGGGAGAGTAGCTTCTGCATTCAAGGGCACATGCCAAATGATTGCTGGAAGACAGAGTACCATGAGCACGGATTTGAAGACTGCGAAGAATTGGAAGAATCGAAGGCGCATTGCGTTATCCTTTAACTGTTAATCCTCTTCATGGCCTTAAGGTATCTGCTAAAATGAGATTTCTGAAGATAATTCAAAAGCTTTCTTCTTTCAAAAACATATTTCACCAGCTGTTTTCTCATGCCTACAAATTCGGAAGACTCCCGTGGAGTAGCTCTCATATCCATTTCTAACCTTTGAATTCTTCGTCAAATTTCTTCATTCTTTTAAACTCCTCATTTTCTTGAAAAGTCTATATCATATCCGTCCACTTTTTCGGGGTATAATGCTCCCCAAAATTTAGACAGGTGTGTTTAGGAGAATAAGCTGTCTCGGATAGACTAAAAGGAGATAGTTTATGAAACGGAGAAAAATGAGCAGTAAATATTCACCCGCCCTTAAGTTTAGAGTCGCTTTGGCTGCTTTAAAGGGAAACAAGACGATAGCAGAGCTATGCCAAGAATTTGGTGTGGCTTCCAGTCAGATTTATGCCTGGAAAAAGGACCTTGAAGAAAGAGGGCCTGAAATTTTTGAAACGAAGAGCCCAGAGCACTCTCATCGGGTAGAAGTTGATAAACTTCATGGAGTCATAGGGAAGCTGAAGGTTAAAAACGATTTTTTAGAGAGAGCGCTTGGAAGCTCCCACTAAAGGAGCGACAGGCGCTTGTAAAATTGAAAGGCAATTTAAGCCTAGCAAAAAAGGCTAAGCTACTAAAGATCAATAGATCTACGATTTACTATCAGTCTTGTAAAAAAGAGGATGTAGATCTGATGAATGAAATCCGCGATCTGTATGAAAAGCATTGCTTTTTGGGGTATCGACGGATCACTGAAATTTTAAACAGGAGAATGGAGACAAAGGTCAACAGAAAGAAAGTCTTGAGGCTCATGAGAAAGATGGGGCTTATGGCTGTTTACCCCAAGAGAAAGCTGTCAAATAGAAATGATGATGATCCAGTTTATCCTTATCTCTTAAAGGAAAAGCCACCCCTCAAACCAAATGATTGTTGGGCGGTTGATATCACATACATAAGAATATGTGGAGGATATGCTTACTTAACAGCGCTTATTGACTGGGTAAGCCGGCAGATTATGGGTTGGAGCTTGAGTCCTTTTTTGGACGCTAGCTCATGTTTAGAAGCATTGAATCAGGGGTTAAAAAAAGAGTTTCCAAAGATGGTTAACTCTGATCAAGGAAGTCAGTTTACAAGCAAGAGTTGGATAGAACTGCTCAAGAAACACAGTATTGAGATCAGCATGGATGGAAAAGGGAGATGCATAGACAATATTTATATAGAGCGTTTTTGGCGTTCTCTGAAATATGAAGAGGTTTACTTGAGGTCATATAGGAGCATGAAAGAAGCTAAAAAGAGCCTCGGTTGTTATATCCAATTTTACAATGAGGAGAGACCTCATCAGAGTTTAGGCTACAAAACACCTAATGAAATGCACGGGGCTGAGAGCTCAGGGAAAATAAAATATATGGAGGCATTAGCCTAATAAATGAAGAAACATTCGAGACGAAAAATCTCCTAGAAAATCACAAAAAACTGTCTTGACAATGGGGTGCACCTTAATCTTCTGTTAAATCTTATTCGATGTCAAAACTTTTTTATGAAAAGTCCCTGAAGAAAAACCTTTAATCCTCGAGCCGACACCCGAGGATTTTTTTGTTCTAGATAGTGTCGTCATGAGATAGAAGCCCAAAGAGCGATACAACAAATTTGCACTGCAGCTATGAATGAAGCTGTGTTTTTGGCATATCGAGTGGCTATTCCACGCCATCGTTTTAGGTGGAGAAAAGCATTTTCTACAAGGTGTCGAAGCTTATATAGTTCTTTATCAAATTCTATCCATTTTTTGCGATTTGACCTCAGAGGGTGGTAAGTCTCTCCAAGGAGAGCCTGTTCGAAGAATCCAGAAAACAGCGTTAACGAACAGACGGTTATCTTTTGCTACGGCGCCCCAACCTCCTTTTCGACCTGGCAGGTGAGGAGCTAACAATTCCCAGACTTTATCTGAAATATCGTGGCGACGATGCGATGCTTTTCCCATAGAAAATTCCTTTGTTGCATTGGTATAAGACAGCAAAGTATATCAAATTCAAAATTTCTTGACGACACTGTCTAACCCTTCTGAAAGAATCCCTTCTTTTTCTTATTCTCTTTTTCGATCTTACCAAGGACAGCGCCGCCAATTCCAAGAACTAATGCTGCTGAGGTAATGACGACACCTAGATAAGGAATCATTGAGAGAATGAAGTAGACAATCAAGGCAAAGGCAAAGTAGAGCTTTTTATGCCTTTTGAATTCAAAACGCCAAAAGAGGTGGGTTGAAAGCCACAAGATAGAGAGGATCTTCGCTATGTAAAAACCTACAATAGTTAGAGAGAGTAGTGTCAAAGCAAAGGGAACGCCAAGTATGGTGATGATCATGGCAAGCATGATAATAGGAAGGAGAAAAATCAACACAATCCCCGCAACAGCCGACTGCGCTGGTTTAGTATTGAGCATCACAGTGGTCCACTCAATCCTTTGAGGGAAGTAGCGAAGCATGATGAGACCGATAATAAAGCTATAGAAGAAGTTCATGACAAGACCAGCAAACTTCGATCCAATCTTTAACCAATTAAACACTTTGTTATGTATGAGGTCATAGAAGAATGAAGGATGATGGGTCACTCCTCCTTTGATTGCAGCATTGGGATCGATAAGTGCATTTTTATTGCTCCAGTACTCAAGAGACCCATCGATTACAACTTTGGAAGTTAAGCGGAGTTGCCCCACATTTGCTAGAACTTTTCCCCCAATATGATCGGAGATACGGACACTAGAAGAATACAGGCGGAGGTTTCTGGCAACATGAGACTCCACATCTGCGTTTCCTGAAACAAGAACAGCGTTCCTTCCAATTGTTGCCAAGGGGCCTAGTTCAATGGTTGCAGCCACTCCTGTAAGGCTTCTTCCAATATGACCAGTGATGAGCGCTTGCCCTGCAAGCACCCGAACATTATTCGCAACGTTTCCGGAAACTTCAACGCTACCTGCTAGGGCTAAAACATCCCCATTGACAGTCCCATCAATAAAAACTTGCCCGCCTAAAACATAAAGATCGCCATTGATTGTGCCAGAAATTTCTACTGTTCTCCCATTTGCAAAGTAATCATTATTGACGACAGCAGTACTGGGAAGGACAACGATATCAATCTCATTATCCTCTTTCTCAGCAGCAAATAGAACACTAAAAAGTAAGAAAAAAATTAGAGTGCAGCGGCGTATTGCCATTTTGCTTGCCTTCGCTCTTTAAAGAGTTTCATTTGCCGTTCAACAGCTTTTTCAATCACATTCTCACACAGAAGAATTTCTTTTTCATCTTTCTTTTTGCGAGCAATCTCACCAATTTGGTCGATATTATAAAGCGTTAACTTAGGGTGCTTAGCAAGACTTGGATTGATATTTCTAGGAACACTTAAATCAAAAAGGAGCGTATCCTCAACCTGTTTTTCCGGTCTGTCGATGACAAAACTGTCGTGATTGGTCCCACAAATAACAACATCATAACAATCCCACTCTGAAAGTTTGTCCCAGTGAGTGACCTTCAGATTGGAAAACTCCCCTTGTTTCATTCTTGTACACAGGGTCAGTTGATGACATCCTTTCTGCTTAAAGAAAACCATAAGCTGCCGGTTGATGGAGGAATTGCCAACGAATAGAACGCGGCAATTTTTAATGACTTTCTGATTCCCTTCTATAATCGATTGAATCGCAAGCGGGAGAGGGACTCCTTTTTTGGAGAGGAGAAATGAGGTTCTTATCTCCTTTCCAATCTTAAGTCCTTTTTGAAACAGATAATGGAGCTCATGAGAAAGATGTCCTCTTTTCCTTGCAGCTTCATAGGCTAGTTTTGCCTGCCTTTGAATATCACTTTCCCCAAGGATCGCACTATCAATTCCTGAAATAACTTTTCCTAAATGATGAAAACAATCCTGACCAAAATAGGAGTAAAGAGCATGTTCAAAACTTCCTGAAATCTGGCTTCGTAGTTTTGCAAGTATCTCAATCTGCTTCCCCGCTAAACTCGGAGCACAGAAAAAGAGCTCCGTTCTGTTACACGTGGAAAGAAGTATCCAGTTCGAAGCACTTTGAAATTCTTTTTGAAATGCCCTTGCAAGCCTTTCACGAAGCGCTAACGAAGACGATTTATGATTGATTCCAACAACACCAACTTGCATATACTTTGCGACCTAATCAAAAAAACCGTATATAGCTTATCTGATGCTTACTCGTCTACAAGCAATTGTTCCCGAACTAGAGAATTATCAAACCCCTTGCCGATCAAAAACCGGTAAAGGCGTTGTTTTACTTTGAGTTCTGAAAGATCTGCAGAGCGCGTCTTCTTCTTAATCCACTGCGTAATTTGATCCCGTTGCTCATCATCGGTAAAGGAATCGCACGCCATCTCTTTTAGCTCTGGGGCCTTCTGCCAGAGCTTCATTGCAATGAGCTGAGGCCCCAGCCCTCTTCTCTTCCCCCGCTCAATAAAGAGATTTCCCTCCCTCATATCGTCTAAATAGCCCAATTTTTCGCACTCTGAGAGGACCTCAGCTGTAGCCCGGGAGTCGATTTTATAAGAGATGAGCTTCTTTGTGAGTTCTGTTTTCATAAACCCTCTAAGTGCAAGCCACTTATACACGAGCATTCGAGCAAGTTTTATATCAATTCTTAAGCATAAGTCACTTAGATCTTTTTTTGTAGAGACGCGAAGAATTTCTCTTAAGTGATTCTTATAGAGACGCCTATAAACTTCTTTCCACTTTTCTCCGTCAACTAAAATATCCGCAAAGCGCTTATTGTCAATAATTTCTATCTTCATGAATTCTTTACAAAATTTGTAGAATTAAATCGCATAGTTTATAATAGGCCTAAGGATAAATAGAAAACAACGTGGGAGAAGGCAAAATTATGTCAGACGCAATTGAAGCCGTTAGTGGAGTCTCAGAGACTCAAAGCTCAGCTCAAGCAGACCTCATGCAACAGCTTGAGATGCAGGACGTTCAGAACACTAACCTGACTAGTGAAGTTAATCAGACCTACGAAAGTAGTCTACAGTCTTTAGCTCAATCAACAGGTGATCCAGCTATTGCCGGCCAAGATGGTGGCTAAATCAAGATTTCAAAAGATCAGCCCTCACAATGTGAGGGCTTTTTTTGCCCTAAAATTATTCACCCGCTTAAAGCTGCAATACTATAAGCCTTTCCAAGATAGTTTATTGAATAGATTGGAAAACAAATTATGCGGATTTTTCTGGATTTCATGAAATATCCAAGCTACAGTTTAGATTAGGCAAGGAGAAGGAAAATGAGTGGCGTTTCAGGTGTCGGCTCTTCAGGGAGTATTCCCCCACAAGAACCAGTGCAACAAGTGACCGATCCTAACGAGGATACGGCGATTAACTTTTTTCATAATCAGTATGCAAATCAAGTTGCAGCAATTGGAAAAGAAGAAAATCTTTAAGGGAGAAAAGCGTGGTGAGTGGCGTTCAAGGACCTAATGATGGAAGCGATCCTACCCAATCAGGTAGTACTCCAGAGCAATTTCAAACAGGAATGAGCAAGATGTATACAGGGTCAAAAGCTCCAGGATTCCAAAAATGGATGACCCAGTGGTTTGGAGCCGATGTTACTCCAGAAGAGGTCTCAGCATTCGAACAAAATATGATGCAAATGATCCAAACCAGTATGAAACAATCACAAGCTCAACACAAAAAGGTGCAACAAAAAATCAAAGAACGAATCGATGAAGATGGTTAAGAGCTCCCTCCTATAAATTACCTCCTGTGTTATAATTTTCCCCATGATCAAAAGTTTTATTATAGATGAGCCTATAAGGATCGATAAGCTTTTAGCTAAGCGATTTACAGATTATTCTCGTAGCTATTTTCAATATTTAATTGAAATCGGCTCAATTACCCGGAATGGGAAAGGGATGAAAAAGCGAGAGATCCCAGCTATAGGGGATGAGATTCAAATCTTTTTTAGCGTCTCTCCAGAGCTGGAGCTCATCCCACAGGATATTCCATTGGAAATCCTATATGAAGATGAAGATGTTATCTGTATCAATAAACCAGTCGGAATGGTTGTCCATCCCGCTCCCGGTCATCCTAAGGGAACCTTTGTCAATGCCCTCCTTTATCATTGCAAATCACTCCCTCCCCAAGACCTCCGCCCAGGTATTGTCCATCGCCTTGATAAAGACACCTCTGGAGTCCTTCTTGCTGCAAAAACTTCGGAAGCTCACCGGAAGCTCATCGAAGCTTTTTCAAATAGAAAAATCGATAAGGAATATCTCACGATTACGGTCGGAAAGCCCTCAAAAGAGTCGATTGATGCGCCTATTGGACGCCACCGCGTAAAGCGCAAGGAAATGACTACTGTTGAAACGGGACGTCATGCCTTGACTCATTTTGAAGTGATTGATAGCCGCGAGGGCTTTTCTTTTGTTCGTGCAAAACCAATTACTGGCCGTACCCACCAAATTCGAGTCCATCTTAAAGCTCAAAATACCCCCGTTCTGGGAGACCCTATTTACGGACCTGAAAAGCTTAGCCGAAAGTTGGGTGCGCTTCGTACTCTTCTTCATGCTCACCACCTTTCTTTTCCCCATCCCTCGACAGGAGAAAGGGTTGAAATCACAGCTCCTCCCCCTGAGGATTTCCAGAAGTGGTCAGATTACATTCAAAAATTCTAGATTAATATCATCAATTTTTACTATCATGGGGTATGCCCTTGATTGCGGTCAGGGGTAGGAGCTATTTATTACCGGCACGCAACCAAGGACCGAACCATGAAAGAATTTGTAGAGTACATCGTAAAAAATCTCGTAGACAATCCTGACAAAGTAAAGATTAATGAAATTGGCGGAACACACACCCTCATCATTGAACTCAGCGTTGAAAAGGCTGATATTGGAAAAATTATTGGGAAAAAAGGAAAAACCATCAACGCAATCCGCACCCTCCTGATGTCTGTTGCAAGCCGCAATGGAATCCGCGTCAACCTTGAAGTCCTTGAAGAAGACGGCTCCAAAGTCGAAGACTAAACACACATCTTCTGACTATAAGCGTTAGGCTACCCACATGTGGTAGCCTTTTTTTATAGGAGGGAATCTTGCTCGAAAAAAAATTACTGATATAGTGGAACTTTTCCAACAGGCCCATAAATGCAAAGCTTTTAAGACAAAGTGCAAAATCATCAAGATATCAAGAGTCAGTTTTTGCAAGATGCAATATATAGCTAAAGTGACTTAAATTAGTTATAGGCAGTACTCCTTGAAAAGTTCGTCTATTCCACATTGATATTTTCTTCGCTTAGACTTTGCCTGTGCCCACTTGTGTTCAATAGGGTTTAGATCAGGGGAATAGGGAGGTCGATTTTTTGTCATTAGACATAGAGGGCTGAGAATTAGACGTTCTTAAAGCCATCGATTTTGACCGGTTCTTCATTGATGTGATCCCGATAGAGAACAATTGGGAAGATCTATGGTTTCAAGAGGCAAAAAACAGTACAATCCGAAAATACATGGAATCTACAGCTTATGAATACATCACAAGACTCGGAGTCGATGAGGTGTATAAGAAGAAACCCTATTGCTCGAGTCTAGGAAGATATGGGGCAATCATTGCTTTGCGCGAATTGAGACCACCCGCACTATACCGAAGGATGGCAATCGGAAGATCGCTTGGAGTTTGAGGAAGGTGATGCTTGATCGGCAGAAAACTCTCCTTAAAGATCTGAGAAAGTTCCCGTGCGTTATTCCCTAAGAGCTCAAGCTCAAATTCAAGCCGTTGAGCGGTAGGCGACCCTTTAAATCCACTCAGAAAAAGTTTCAATTTCTCAACAGCAAGTTCTGTATGAGGAATCCAAAACCACATTTCATCATTATGATTGTATGAGATCTTCCCTCCCTTAAAGAGCTCTTGAGCACTTGCAACAGTCGAGGTTGCATGAAGGTGAAGCATGATCTCTCTATTGTTTGCATAAATATTGAGGGCTTTTTCATACCATAGTTTGCGAAGCTCTGGTGCAGATTTTTCAAAGTTAGAATAGTTGCATGCAAAAATCTTTGTTTGTCCAACACGGTTGCAATAGTTGAGAATTTTTGTGTCGATAAAGACGTTTGAAGACTCTCCTCTAAGCGCTCTTTTAAGATTTTCATCAACCCCTTGCTCTTTGTGTTCATAGACTTTGCTATAAAGAGAATAAAAGTCTTCATTTTGAAGGAGTCGCTCAGCTGCTTTACTGGTGTAATCCTCATCCTCTCGGATGTCATCAAAATCCACAATCTCCATCTCTTTCTTGGCAATAAGAGACTTCATCCGGTTAAGAAGCGAGGCCATACAATTCACATCAACCCGCGAGACTTTGGTCAATAGATCAGTATCGTCAAGAATCGCATAAATAAAATGAAGGTACTCAACAAGTTCCCGCTTCGGATCGACATAATGTTCACAATCAGTATGCAAAACTTTTTTCTTCTGGAGGAGGCGTTGGTATATTCGAATGTCTCGAACACAACTAAGCTTCTTCTCAACTTCTTGCAGTTGCGCATCAACATCCTTTTCCGACAATCCGCCAAGGCCGTATTGGTCGTTAATCGCAAATGCCAGCTCTGCAACAATTGAATTCGAAGATTGTACATCACTAATCATCGCTTTTGGGGGCGTATCAGTGACAAGCGAGCTTTTATGATGGTCAATGACGCTGATGACCTGGAGGTAAGAAGGGATTTTCATCTCTTCTCGATTACAAAAATCTCGAAGAGTTACCGTCCCCAGCGCTTCATCTTGGAGTTCATGGCTATGGATCACCCCAATAGGAATGGGGCGCCCCTCTAAATCGGTTTGATTAACGGTAAGGTACGAATAATTCCCCATTTTAGAGCGGATCTCTTCAATATCGGTTCGGTGAGATAAATACTGAGGCTTAAATCCAAAGACATCTGTCTTAATTTGGAATGCTATGGCTAAACTGTCAACATGTTTCCGAATGCTTGAAAATGCATTGGAGAGAAGTTTCACTAAAATTTCAAGCTGATTAAAAATCAGAGGGCGATTCTCAGTTAAAACTCCCGAAGCATCAAATAGCTCTGATTTGAGAAGAGAACGAAGCCACGAAATAATCTGAGTAAAATTGACAATACCAATCTTTTCCATCGACAAAGAAAATTCTTCAAATGATGCTTCATTCCCTTTAGCAATTCCGAGTACCTTGACAAGGTAGTCATTCACAAATTGAAGGAGGTTTAGAGGAAGCTCTTTTGCAGGAGCACATTCACTAATTTTCATCTCCAAAAGCCCACGAATTTCTTTTGAAATGTGATCAATCGTCAGTTTTTTCTGGGCAAAGCAGGAAATCAGCTGGATGTGAAGGTTTGATTCAAACCACATGAGGCAATTGTTAAAAGCCATTACAACTTGCCAAATTCCTTCCAAATCAATCGTTCGCCAATCACCAAGATAATATCCATGTTCATCGATCAGAACAACAGCACTTTGTTGCCTTTCATGGTCAAAACTTAAGGCTCGATCACTGGTATGCTTTCGAATCATCCCCTTTTGCGAAAGAAGATCCAAACTGGTCAATGTGAGAGAAAGACGCGTTTTTGCTAAACAATTAAAGACCTGGGGACCAAAAAGCTCCTCAAAAAGGAACCCGATTTCAACTTGTGCGGAAGGCGGACCACCTGGGACATTCCAAATGTGAAGCCCATTGCTGACACGCGCTGCAAATGCATCGACCCAGCCCCAAAAAGAAGCTACAGTCGTATCTAGATCTGGAGAGTTGTGGGCTGTGACAAAATGCGTTCCTGGATAAGACTTGCCCATTCCAATAGGAAAATAGATTTGGTAAGCATCTCGTGGAATCCACTTTCCAACAATCTTACCTCGAATTTTGTAATTTTCTTCCTTGCTAAGCCCCGAAAAATGGTTGAGCCAAAGCTCAAAAAAAGAAAACGAGTGCTGCTCAAGAACTTTTTCCTGGTCGACACGTCCGATATATTCAACCACTCCTTCCAATAAAAAAGAGGGCTCGGGAGCCTTTAAAATTAAGTCGACGAGGGCTCGATTCACAAAATCGGACTTATCATGCTCATTTTTTTCTTGAAACTCTTTCGTTTGAAAGGTCTTAAAAATCTCGTCGAGTCCTTTGAACGTCTTCGATTCAAAAGGATACTCCCCAAGAAGTGGAGGATGATCACGCTTTTTTCCCATGGACACTTACATTTAAATAAACGGACTGAGCAGGACTCGAACCTGCGACCGTCCGCTTAGAAGGCGGATGCTCTATCCAGCTGAGCTATCAGTCCTCAAATTTCATCTGTGGTTTTTTCCGAGAAATATTCACAGATACTGTGGATTTTAGTCATAAGAAAAATGATTTTCAAGTATATTTATCTCATAAGTGGTAATAGACCAAAAAATAAGGAAAAAAAATGTTAAAGATTGGTGAAGTTGAGATTGGAAAAGATACACCTCTTGTCGTGATATCTGGCCCTTGCGTGATTGAAAGTGAAGCCCATGCTTTGAAAACTGCATCTGAGCTCAAAAAAATGTTTGCAGATTGCGGAGTTCAATTCATTTACAAATCGAGTTACGACAAAGCGAACCGCTCATCTATCGATTCGTATCGAGGCCCTGGAATGAAAGAAGGTCTTCGCATCCTAAAAAAAGTCAAAGAAGAGCTCGACCTTCCTGTATTTACCGATATCCATCATCCAGAGGAAGCAGCTCCTGCCGCTGAGGTTTGTGATATCCTCCAAATTCCCGCCTTCCTGTGTCGACAAACCGATCTTCTCATTGCAGCAGGAGAAACAGGTGCTGTTATCAATATTAAGAAGGGACAATTTATGTCCCCTTGGGACATGGAACATGTTGTAAAAAAGCTTCTTTCAACGGGAAATGACAGAATTATCCTTACTGATCGAGGAACTTCTTTTGGGTACAACAACCTTGTCTCAGATATGAGAACAATCCCCGTCCTTAAAAATTATGGGTTTCCAGTTTGCTTTGATGCCTCTCATTCGGTTCAACTTCCTGGTGGAATGGGGAGCCAATCTGGAGGCCAACGTGAATTTATCCCTCCTCTTGCAAAATCTGCACTAGCAGCAGGCGCCAATCTTCTTTATATTGAATCACATGACAATCCCTCTCAGGCAAAAAGTGACAAGCATTCGGTCATGCCTTTTAATGAACTGCAGAAGCTTTTAAGGGAGGCTCTCCCTCTTTATAAATTGATTCAACAAGGATCTTAATTGATCAAGAGAACAACAATCATTGCTTTTTTTATTCTAGTACTCTTCACCGGTGGGGTTTTGTTTCAAGGCTTCTATTCCTTTAAAGAAGGAGGAAGTATCGAAGAGATGCTGACCCAAGAAATTTCCATGCCAAAACACGAGGAAAAATTCCCCAATAAACAAATGAGAAAGGGTGTTGCTAAAGATCTTTGGATTTCAGACAAAGATCATGTACGCCTCCATCACCGTATTGAAAGCCCTCGCTCAATCCTCACCGCAATTCCCCATGGGAACCGGGTAGAGCTTATCGAACAAATGATTGGGATGAAATGCTTTTTTCAAGAAAGATTAGAAAAAGAAGAAGGAGAGCCAATGCAACAGATTCGCTATCTACAGTCAGGAGAAGGTACTTATCGCTACACCGACCACTTTTTTGATGCACACAGCGTTTTTCTTGCCCTCTATAGAATGCCTGGGGAATCTTTAGTCACACACCTCGATGCTGACGATGCCTATTTAAAAGGAATTGCCGAAGAAGTCTCTTTATCTTTTTCAAATGGCACTCCAAATTTCC
The DNA here is from genome assembly GCF_963457595.1 of Candidatus Neptunochlamydia sp. REUL1. GTDB lineage: Bacteria > Chlamydiota > Chlamydiia > Chlamydiales > Simkaniaceae > Neptunichlamydia. The sequence continues at coordinate 1,426,712 of NZ_OY735137.1, read as the reverse complement.
ATGCTGAAAAATTCAAAGCCCAAATCCGCCCCCAAGGAAAAATCCCATGAAAGCAGCCATTCTCCTTCTCACCTCATTAACCCCCTTGCTCGCTGAAATCCCCGCTGTTGAAATGTCCTCTGATCTTTCTTCAGACCATGCTACCTATGATGGCGAAATGCTCAGACTCGAAGGACATGTTCTTCTTGATCATGACCTAGGCCAAATGGAAGCAGAAAACGCAATCTTTAAAAAGGGGGGACCTTCCCTAGAGTTTTCATCAATTCATTTAAAAGATCAGGTTTCTATATTTTTTGAAGACCAGGGAAAACTATTTTCTGATCAAGCTTTCCTCGACTTTCAGACACTTAAAGGAACTATTCTAAGTGGAGAGTATCCCGTTGTCTACCACGGAAATGATCTAGAACTCTTTAGTGCTGCAGTCGATCTAACCTTCTCGAAAAGCGAAACTGCCTTCGACTTGGATTCCCTCCTGGCTAAGGAAGACGTGCACATTGATTACCTAGAAGACTTTCATCTTGATTGCGATCAAGCCTATTACACAAATAACATCCTTGTTGCAACTGCCAACGAACTAAAAAAACCTTGTCATCTCACACATTTAGAAGATACTGTTGATGCTCAAAAGATTTCCTTTGACTCAGAAACAAATCTACTGACGTTCCACTCTCCTAAAGGAAAACTCTCCTCTCTCTTTTCCCCGAATGACGACGAAAGGAGTTGCGAGTTTGCATCTAACTTGCTGATCTGGGACCACACAAATGAACTGCTCACATTGCGAGGGGCAATTGTCATCCATGATCCCTTAATAGGAACCCTAATTGGAGACCATCTTTTTTCCCTGCAGCAACGCACTCATCTGGGGAAAAAAGTAATTCAATCGATTGAGACAGAAGGGAAAACAGTTTTAGTTGCGGATAATGGCCAAAGCCTTACCTCGTATGGAACTTTGAAGATCGATCGAGACAACCTAATGATGAGTTGTACAGGCACTGAGGATAAGCAACTTCTTTATGAAAACCGCGAAGTGCGCCTTTACTCCGATACAGCCTCTATCGAATATGCTCTCCAGCAAATGGAACTAAGGCCACGCATTGTCTATCTCCATGGAAATGTCAAAATCTTTTCACGTGATATAGAACGCCCCTTAAGAAAGGGTCTCGCTGATCACATTATTTATGATCCCCTCAACAGGGAAACGCGACTTCTCGCTGACGAGGGAAACCACGTTCTTTTCTGGGACGACGAAAAAAACCTTACTCTGAGTGCTCCGGAAATTCTTATTTCTATCGATCCTATTTCAAAAGAAGAATCGATAAAAGGAATCGGAACCGTCCGCTTTACATTTAGTGAAGAAGAGGGAAAACGTTTTGAAAAATTCCTAAAGGAGGCCCCATGATTCTTAAAGTCAAAGATCTTTCAAAATCATACTCTGGAAAAAAAGTGGTAAACGGCCTTTCCTTCAATGTACGAGCAGGACAAGTTGTCGGTCTTCTAGGTCCCAATGGTGCCGGGAAAACAACTGCCTTTTATATGGCAATCGGATTGATTCATCCCGATAGCGGGTCAGTCTTTTTTAACGACTCAGATGTCACCTCCAGCCCTGTTCATACGCGGGCACAAATGGGAATGGGATATCTAGCACAAGAACCTTCAATTTTTAGGCAACTGACCGTCGAACAAAATATCCTCTGCATTCTTGAAACTCTTCCCATCACGCGTCAGGAAAGAAAAAGACGCCTTGAAGAGCTCCTTGAAGAGCTTCACCTCACACCCCACGCAAAAAAACGTGCAACAACTCTATCAGGGGGAGAACGGAGGCGCCTTGAAATTACACGCTCTCTAGTTACAAACCCAAGACTCCTTCTTCTTGATGAGCCCTTTGCTAATATCGATCCGCTCACCATCTACGATGTCAAGCAAATGATCCGCCACCTCACCTCAAAAAATATCAGTGTCCTTATCACAGACCATAACGCCCGCGAAGTTTCCTCCATTGTCGACCACTCCTACCTCATCCAAGAGGGGCGAGTAACCCATTCTGGCACTATCGCCGACCTGCTCACCAGCAAGGACGCTCGCTCCACTTATTTCGGTGAAGATTTCGAACTGTAGAATGTAGTGGCTTAGGTTTATCAATTTAAACTTAAACCACGATAACAAACCTCAGTTACTAGTACTGAGGTTGCGATAAGGATTCAAAGAAACTGTGGAGGTTCGAAATAATTTCTTTTGGAGTAAGTGTCTGAAGGCAATCACTTCTTCCTGAGCCGCCGCAACCTGGTTGGTAGCAGGGACGGCAAGAAAGATCAAGGGAAATTACACAAGAATGAGGGTTGCGATAAGGCCCCCAATTTTGGTCGCAAGTCGGACCAAAGACAACAGCCACATGTTTCTTTAGAGCGCTTGCAATATGAAGAGGAACAGAGTCCACCGTAAATAGAAAATTGCTTTTGTCAATTACCGCGCCGAGCTCCTTAAGAGAGATTTTCCCCGAAAGGTCAACGGCTCTTGGAAGAGCCTCTTGAATCTGCCTATTCATTTCCATTTCGAGGGGGTCAGGACTGGCTGTTAGAACAAGAGTCTCCCCTCTTTCTTGAAGGTACTCACAAACAGCAATCATCGTTTCAATGGGAAGAGTTTTAAACATCCACCGAGAAACAGGGTGGACTGCCACATAGGACTCTGGAACAAGCAAGGCCACCTTCTCATAGGCCGCTTCAGGAATATCAAAAGTGAGATCCCTTTCACTAGAGGTCGGGAAAATTCCTAAACACCTCAAAGCATCGAGCTGCTTTTCCACGGTATGGCGAGGACGAGGTGTGTGTTTAACCAGATGGGTGTAACAAGAGGTCTTTCCCTTCATCCCATCCCCTTGAGGATCGAATCCAATGGCAAAAGGAGCCTTAGAAACCTTTGCAGCAATCGCTCCTCGATCCCCCTCGGTAAGATTAATAACAAGATCGTACCCTTTCTTTCGAATAGCTCGGAGAAGTTTCATCTCCTCCAAGTACCGCTTCCAAATAGGGAGCTTCTTCCACCCTTTGTCATAGAGAAGAAAGCTCGAAATTGCCGGATGTCCTCCTAGCATAGGAAAGGTTTCCGAGTAGATATAAGCATCGATTTCTAGATGAGGAAATCTTTCTTTTAATACAGAAAAAACGGGACTACTGAGGAGCACATCCCCATGATGGCGAAGTTTTGCCACCAATACTTTCCGGATCTTTAGAAAATCTATATCATATTGTCCTAGCACGAATCCACTTCCAAGCTTTAGTCTCAAATGAGTCCTTAAGCTCTGGATTATATGTCATTCCCCAATATTCCTTAAAGAGGTGAGTAAAGCGATGGCTGACATTCCCCTCACGAAAATTCTGTGTATTTTCTCTCACATGCTTGCTATCAAAAAGATTATCGCTTACCCATATTGTTGCTTCCAAGCCAACATCGACAATCAAAGCAACAGCAAAGTTGTAAATAAGCCGAACCCCAAAAGTTGTCCAATGAACAATATCCCACTCAGCTGTTCCATAAACAGGGTCTCGACTAGCGCCAAGTTTACTACGAATCTCATCTAGTGAAAGGTTCCCGGGGTTCTCATATCTAAAGTAGTCTCGAAGCCCAGCTGGTGCAAAATACTCATACGACGAACGGAATCCCTCTTTTTCAATAAACTCTTTTGTCCCTAATTCCTTCCACACCTCATCGATGCTATGGTTGTAAACAATTTCTTTTATAGAAAAATGTTGATTTGGAGTTAGATATCGCCTTTGCAAAGAATGAAACTTCGAAATAAAGTTTCCTGTGTTTGAGAAAAAATTACCAATAGCATCATTAAAGTTTATTAAGACTTGTCTTTCTAAGCATTCTTTATGTAGATACTCTCCACAACTTTCAATCATGACCGTGGGATTGGCATCATCTTTTGGTGCAAAATCGCCCAAACAAACTAAACATTCAAAATCCTTAGGAACAATCTTAAGCATAACCTTCTCCTCATTGGGTTGAAGGGGAGGAGATTAGAGGGTTTGGAATCAAATGTCAAGTTGTTTTTTTAATCACTTTATGTTAACGTGTCCCCCACCAAGGAGAAAACACATGACAAAAGAACGTACACTATCAATTATTAAACCCGACGCAGTGAGCAAAAACCACGTCGGAGATATTCTTGCCCGTTTTGAAAAAGCCGGATTAAAGATTGTTGCCACAAAAATGAAGCACCTCAGCCATACGGATGCCGAAGGTTTTTACGCTGTTCACAAAGAACGCCCTTTCTTTAAAGACCTCGTCGACTTCATGATCTCAGGTCCCGTCGTGATCTCGGTTCTTGAAGGAGAAGGAGCAATTGCAAAAAACCGTGAACTAATGGGAGCAACGAATCCTAAAGAAGCCGCTCCAGGAACCATCCGAGCAGATTTTGCTGAATCTATTGATGCAAATGCTGTACATGGGTCTGACGGAATTGACACTGCGAAAACAGAAATCGCTTTCTTCTTCAATGAAGACGAAGTCTACTCTTGTTAACCTCAAGCTAGGGGAAAGTCTCAAGATAGAGACTTTCCCCAGCCTTTTAGAACGCATACTCCATGCGCATATCAGCAGAGTAGTTTTTCATTTTGCCGTTGATTTCTGCGCGGCTATTTAAGAGAAGAGAAAACCCATGCACGTTGGCAAACTCTATCCCTAAACCAGGAGCCCACTGATTGGTTCCCTTGCTTGTCGCGCTGGCAGAAAATGTGCCCACTTGTCCGCGGAATCCTCCTCGGTATGAGCTACTACTAAGCAGGGTTTTATTGACCCAGCTAATCCGAGCATAGGGGGTCCAGCATCCTGCACTTACATGAAAGGTGTAGCTTGAACTGAGTCCCAACTCAGAGCGTAGGGCATTTGAGGTTTTCGAATTGACTCTTAAGTTAATGCTACCTGCTCCTGTTTCATTAAAGCTTCCACTGTGAAGGTAGAAATGGTCCAAGCTTGCGAACAGCATCAATATAAATACCAAGATCAAAATGGTGGTGGTACCTCTGCATTAATTTCCCTACAGGAATATAGGTATTCTCCTTAAGCATCGTCGAAAGGGTTGCCACCTCATAAACCTACAAAACGTCGGAATCTTTACCTCTTTGGTGCGCTTCAATTCCCTCTTTAAAAGCAATCTGGTAATTCTCCTTGCGAACAAGTTTTACTTGAGGATGCCCGGGCTGTGCATTGAAATCATCAATGATTTCTGAGAATTTTTTCCCTAAAAAACCATCAAAGGCGCGCCACACCACAATCTCTGTCGCAAACAGGACCAACAACCGCTTTATATCAAGTAGCTTAACATCTTTTTTAATTTTTGGCATTACGAAAAACTCCACTTTCCGTATATTGAAATTTTAAGCTGCGAGGTCGTTATTAGTAAAAAAATCCTTCTCACAGGTGGCCGTTCTCTTTTCACTCTGGATGTTGCCAGACGTTTCCATGAACAGGGTTACGAAGTTTTCGTTGCAGAAACATCCCCCTATCATGTTTGCCGTCATTCAAATGCAGTAAAACAAAACTTTGTTGTCCCCAGTCCACGCTTCCATTCAGAAGGGTTTATTGCAGCCCTTGTTGATATCTGCAAAAATGAAAAAATAGACCTAGTGATCCCCACTTTCGAAGAAATTTTTTGCCTTTCACAGGGATTAAACCGTTTTCCTAAGTCATGTACTGTCCTATGTGAAAATTATGAGACGTTAGACCAGCTCCATAACAAATGGCTCTTTAATAAAAAGATTCATTCTCTAGGGTTCAAAGCCCCTCGATCCTACCTTGTCCACTCACAAGAAGAACTAGAAAAAGTTCCCTTAGATGTTCCTTATATTTTAAAACCCAGTTACTCTCGAGCCGCGTTAAAAATTCAAAAAGTCACCTCCTCTAAACCCCCTAAGGTAAAAGTCAACCCTCGTAATCCCTTGGTTGCCCAAGAATATCTTCATGGAAAGAAATACTGCTCATACAGCATCGCACACCACGGAAAACTTTCTGCTCACACCGTATATCCTGTCGACTTTTCAATTGAGGGAAATTCGTGTCTGAATTTCGAAGCTATCGCCCACCTCCCTATTGAAAATTGGGTGAAAACCTTTCTTGAAAAGGAGAAATTTACGGGGCAAATTGCCTTTGATTTCATCGAACTTCCTTCAGGAGATCTATATGCCATTGAATGTAATCCCCGTGGAACAAGTGGTCTTCATCTTTTCCAAGGAAAAGATGACCTTCCCAAGGCATTTTTTGACCCCGAAACATGCATTACCCCAACCCTCGGCTATTCCAAACAACTCGCTTGGGGGATGCTCCTTTACGGATGGAAAACAAGACAAATCTCTCAATTTGCAAGAAAATTTATCAAAGTCCGAGACGTGATCTTTTCAAGAAAAGACCTCAAGCCCTTTCTATTTCAACCCTTGCTATTCGTAGTCTATATCTTCAGGAGTTTTAAGCTTCGTGAACGTCTTCCCGCCATGTTCACCTTTGATATCGACTGGAATGGCCAAGCATCAACCGACCTCGACCAAACTCCTTGTGAAGAGTTGCGTTAATCCTGATATTCAACAAAAAAAACTTCAACAGGTAATCAAAAAAAGAGCAAGATAAAGATCTGAAGCACGAGCTCGAAGATGACACCTCTGGAATCCCTAAAAAAATCCCAAAAAAACAGCCCAAAACCGGCCATAAATAAACCTATCTGCTATACTATGGGCAACGCTACTTAGAAGACTATTCTTATTTATCTTTACCCCAGTGTTTGCTATGTCAGTCCTTGCTACTCCCACAATTGAATTAAAAGAGCTCAAAAAACAAACCCTTGTGGTGATTCTATTGGGTCCTCCAGGTGCCGGCAAGGGAACACAAGCAAAAATATTACAAAAAACCCTCGATGTGCCTCATATTTCAACTGGAGATCTTCTTCGCTCGAACATCAAAGAAGACACTTCTCTTGGATCCAAAGCGAAAGAATTCATGGACGCTGGAAAGCTCGTTCCCGATGATCTCATTCTCGATATGCTTTTCTCCCGAGTCACCAAAAAAGACTGCACGCATGGCTATATCCTTGATGGATTCCCTCGAACGCTAGACCAAGCAAAAGCCTACCATGCACGCCTCAATGAGGAAACAAAAACCGTTGCTCTTAACCTAGAGCTTCACGATCAAGTTATCATCAAAAGGCTCAGTAGCCGTATGGTATGCAGCGGATGCAGCGCTCCCTTTCACCGTCAGTACTCCCCCTCAAAAAAAGAAGGGGTTTGTGATCATTGTCATTCCCCACTGATCCAGAGAAGTGATGATAAGGAAGAGGTTATTAAGAAACGACTCACCGTTTATCACACCCAAACCGCCCCTCTGATCACCTACTACTCCAAAAATCAACGCTTTAAAGGCGTTTCATGTGACCAATCGATCGATCAGGTCTTAGAAGAAATTCTTGAGTATCTAAAAAGCCTTTATTCAAAAGACTCATGAAAAAACTTTTCTATCACCTCGATATCGACGCGATAAAGTTTTGCTGAAAATGTTCCAAAATACACACGCGTTCCGTCCGATTCAAGCGTGAACACCGAAGCCATTGAGAACATCGTATCTCCTTCAATAGTATTATTCACCTCAACCTCAACAGGACTTTCAATGTTGAGTTACAGCTTTTCCTGAAGGTGCATCCATTCCCAGGGAAACCCGATGAGTGCTCCCCTTCCAGAAATAAGTCCCTGCTCGTCGGAAAGAATAATTTCATGGAGATCTTCCTTCAAATCAGATGTTTGCTCAAGCTCAAGGGTTTCTCCATCACGAGAACTAATTAAGCAATGATCAACAAATCGGTTCTCATAAGGAAAAAAAGTCCGCTTTAAAAATAGAAATCCATAATGTTCCGAAGTCTCCTCCTCACACACTCGAGCCTTCATCTCGCCAATATAATACTCTACTAAGGGGTTCGTAAATGCAAAATGCAGGCAAAAAGAAAAACAGAAAAATAAACCATTTTTTCATAAAAGTCTCCTCTTAAGGATTTCAATAGATTGTTCAAGGCCTAAAGACCGTACATAAAAACGGGCTTTTTCTTCTAGAAGTTCTTCTTCAGAAAGGTCACCATCTTCTCCCATCTCTTCTCGTTTTCTTTTTAGATAATCATAGAGTGTAATTTCTGCAGCGACAGAGAGATTTAAGCTCTCTACTATTCCAAACATGGGAACGCGAAAGAGAAGATCATAAGGAGCTTCAATCCCTACCTGAACACCATGAATCCGTTTGGACAAAACCTTATCGATTCCCCGAACCCTTTCTTCCGTTAGGAATTCCTGCAGGACTTCAATCACTTTTCTTTTCGGATAGGATTTCAGAATTTCCGTTAACATTGCGCCTCAAAAATATCGCTTCTCTTCCATATTTAGGTTTTAATTCAAAAAGAGGATGAACCCTCTTTTTTTGCGGCTCCCTACTCCCGTTCGAACCCCCTCTTCAACAAGAGGCTCATTTCTCATGGTCACTGTCTTTGGAATCCAGGCTGGTAGGGATGCTATCTAACTCATTGGGAATAAAGGTAAAAAAGAATATCTATTTAAAAGCAAGATCATCTCACATGAATCGCGCAGGTACTCCTTTTTTTTTAAATTATTCAAAAAAAAATTGTGTTATAAATTCGTTTCTAGTAGGTTTGGATCTCACAGAAGAATTGTATGAAAATCTTAAAGGATGACATCATGAAGAAAAACATTTTGCTGCTAGCCTCTGTGTTCGCTTTGCTTACCATTCAAGCTGCAGCCGTCGATAAAGACAGTTCCCAGTCTTTATATGCAGGGATGCAAAACTCCCAGCAAGACTCAGAAAGTTTAATGGGCCACATACAGACTGTCCAAAACCAAAATAAATACAATGACACTAACTTTACAATTGGTGTCACAGCAGCGGCAGTGCAGCCCACCTTCTCTATACCCTATTTTGCAAATATTCAAGGAAGACTTGTCGAAGGTACCGACAGTCCTGTTGTCAGTGGCCAGTTCAAGAAAAAGCGTTTGCCCGCAGATTATAATCTTGGGATTACAGGTCAGTTTAGCTACTTAATACCCACTCAGGTTTACCTAGATCTATTTTACAACTACTACCATATCTCTAGTAGCGCTTCTGATCGTGTGAGAGAAGTCACCTTGGGAGTGCAACCTCCTCAGTCTAGTTCTATAGCAATTGGATATGGAGCAAGTGCAAGATTGAAAGGGCAATATCACTTTGCAGAGTTCTACTTTAGAACTAGAGTTGCGTTGTTGAATCTTTTGGATAAATATTTTCACAATGAGCTCTCTCTCGGTTTCAGTTTCCAAAACATCAATCTCCACCACATTAACAATTTTACGCTTACGCTTAATGGGGATGAGGAACCCTTTGAAATGGGTGGGAGTCTTGCTCAACAACAAAAACATAAAGTCTTCGGTTGGGGACCCTCATTCAAATGGGAGTCACAGCTAGACCTTCTACCCATGCATTTACGCCCCCATAACTTAAGCTTTATTTCTGAAGTGAAGTTTGCACTTCTATTTGCTAATTATTACGCAAAAGGAAAAGTCAACCTCGACATAGTTAATGCTTTGGATATCGATGGTACTTGGAGAAGAATGACAGATTATCTAGTTACTCTGAATACAGTTCTAAAAGCAGGTCTTAGGTACACCTACAAAAATTTTTCGTTTGAAGGTGCTTACAAAATTTTGTACTTCTCAGATGAGGATTATAATAAAGCTGAATTCTTCAAAGGAACTCTAGCCGAGGGGATTATTCCTGATGTGACAAATCTCTTTAATATTTTTCCTACAAATTTAGGATTTAGAGCATTTGAATTCACCTTCAATTGGGATTTCTAGGAATTCTGTTTCCAAGAGACTAACGACTGAAAAGCCCTTGAGCATTTGCTGAAGGGCTTTTTTATTTGAGAGTGTTAACCAAAAGAATGAACTGGCAAAAATTTTTAAAAGAGACGTAAGATCAATTTTCATAGAGGAATTTTCAGAAGTTCTAGGATAAGAAATATCCATTTATGACAAGATGTGAAAACAGCGAGCTAACTCATAAATAATAAACAACTTAAATTGTAGAATAGTATTCTTTGAGTAAACACTCTCAAAAATTTAGGTCATGACTCCATTGGATTGGCAAAAGAGAAAAGTCAAAATCTATTGTGCCTTTTGGCCCTAGGCCCCAAAGGTGTTCTTTCTGCTGAGAGCTTAGGAAAATTTGATTGAATTCTGCATTATATTCAGGATCAATCGATTCCGATCTGCGGCTTTGCACGGAAATAGCAGCATTTGCTGGAATTAAAGCATTGATGAGATCCTGCTCTCCCGCAAATATTGGTGTTAAAGTGGAGCTCATATAGAGGAATTCTGCTCCCCCTTCAATCCAACCCTCTTTATCCATAAGCACTTGACGCCAATCTGGTGTACGACTTTCCTCCGCACTTCCCGAGGTATAAGTCGAGTAATGCGAGGGAACCTCCCCCTCACGTCCTCACAGATCCGTACGTGAACCTCTCGATTCATACGGCTCCTATGACTTATGCTGTTGGTTCAAATCCAAATTCCCAGTGAGCAAAGAGCCTGGGTTGCTTCTTAGCAATTTTCCCCAATAAACGAATCGCTCTCTGAAATTTTTGCCTAAACTTTTTATATTTCCTCTTAACCCATCTTGTGAGTGTTTCATTGAGATGATAAAATACTGGGTATAGGGCAGTTTTGTAGAATCGACCATAGTAATTCACCCATCCCCTAAGGATCGGGTTAGTCCATTTGGCCAACTCTTCTAATGACAGATCGCTCCTAAGGTGCAGTTTCCAGCCTCTTATAATTTGATTCATTTTCTTCTTGGCCTTATTGCTTACTCCGGGGCTGAACAGAGTAAAGTTAGTCCCATACTTATTTCTTGCCTCTCTTGGTCTAAATGTATAACCAAGAAAGGTGAATTGAATTTCACTATGGGAATCTTTTCTGTTGCTATCCTTGCAATAGACAATTTTTGTCTTTTCTGGATGCGCCTGAAGTTTACATTCAGCGAGTCTTGTTTGAATCACTCTTTTTAGCTCTTCCGCTTCTCGTTTTGTTTTTGCATGAATAACGATATCATCTGCATACCGCTCATATGGATTTTGTGGAAAATTTCTTTCCATCCATTTATCAAAAGCATAATGAAGAAACAGATTTGCCAATAGAGGACTAATGACTCCTCCCTGAGGAGTTCCCATGGTCCTTGGCTCTGTTATCCCGCAGGATCTTTCCACAGGAGCTTTTAGCCAGCGTTCAATATAGAGTAAGTGCCATTTGCAATCTGTATGTTTAGCTACCGCTTTTAAAAGCAGCTCATGGTCTAGATTATCAAAGAATCCTTGAATATCAAGATCGATCACCCAATCATATTTCCAGCATCTTTCCCTTGCCGTTTGCAAAGCTTGGATGGCGGATTTATGGGGTCTGTATCCACAAAGCTTACTCGGTCCTTTGAATTTTGAAGAGTGTTAACCTATTGGGAATTAGATATATTTGATAGATCGCGTCTATTTTCAGGCGGCCCAGATCAGCTAAACAGCAATGCGCACCTCTTTGACGATGATTTTAGCTTTGCAGGACCCTATTTCCGATTCTCTATTGCTTACTAGACAGCTCATGATATACCTGCGAGAGTTCAAACCCTCAACCCCTACTGAGTAACAACATCGTATGCCCCCGAAGGTGGTATTACAGGATATCTTCTTGGATATAGAAAGACGAGCTCGACAAATAGCGAGCTCGGCTATGATCATGAGTTGCAATCATGCTTGCAACTACTTTATCGTTTTGTTCTTTTCTTTTTGCAACTTGCGCGCCAAGAGATCGTATGGTAGATAAAGGCAAATCCGAATAATACATAAATAATGCGGACCAGCCATTCGCGATCAAAAACATACTCAACTAGATTGAGTCTGTAAAGTCCTACGAATCCCCAAACGATTCCACTTAGAACGAGAAAAAGAATAGCTAAGCCATCAAGTCTTTTCATCATTACGGAAATCCTCCAGCTAAAATGCTTACTTCCAGCGTTTTTTAATTTGTTTCCAGCCTACTGCTTGGTAAACCGCAGACGCACCAATTAATACGTAAATCAGTCTGTCTAACCAGCTTTTGCCAACAAAGTATTCAACAAGATTGAATTCAAACAATCCGATTAAACCCCAGTTTAACCCACCAATGCAGAGCAGGACGCAAACAAGTGTATCTAATTTTTTCATGTGTTTACTCCTAAAAAGGTCTATTGAGTCCTATCGAGGCTCGAATCGCAACCCATCATTGAATTTTCTAACAAAAACAATAACAGACATAAATTAAGCCTATATCTATTAATTATAATATCCAAATTAATTAGTAAATAGTTGAAATTATATTTTTATGTTAATTATATATTGTATTAATATGGCAAATAATCGAAACACCCTTAGCGCTATTAAGTTATTTCAATTATTCGGAGGAAGAATTGCTCATCCCCATGCACTTGGAATTTCGGAAAAAACTTTAAACGAGCTTCTTCGGCAAGAGGTCCTATCTCCACACAACCTAGGAGGCTATCAACTCACTCCCCTTCCCTCCTTTCTTCGTCCTTCACCTTATCACCTTGTTAAAGAGCTGCTTCCATTTGAAGGAAGTTCTTTCTTCAATCAAGAATCGGTTATTGGACTCGGGAATATCCTAAGAAACAATAAGATTGAAACGATCGTTGAGTTGGGCTGCTGGCATGGCATTTCTACCATCTTTATGGCAACTTTTCTTCCTTTAAATGGCACGGTCTATGCAGTAGACCATTGGGAAGGATCCGCTGAGCATACTCAAGATTGCTCCATGCTTTATAACCAGTTCCTTTCCAATGTCATTCGAACACGGCTGACCGATCAAATCATCCCTCTTAGAATGACAACGCTTGAAGCCTCGAGAAGATTCTTCCCCTCCATTGATCTTATTTATGTAGATGCTTCGCACGACGAAGAGTCCGCACTACAAGACCTTGAAGCCTGGTATCCCCATGTCGAAATGAGTGGTGGAATCCTCTGTGGTGATGACTTTCTTTGGGGAAAAGATGAGGGATACCCTATTCAAAAAGCACTTAAGCGCTTCACAAACAAAAGCTCCCTCTCATTTGAAAATCAAGGAACGTTTTGGAAAGTGTTTAGTAGTTAGAAACACGCTCTAAAACTTAACGCATTTTTTGTCGACCCAGTAGTCATCTCCATAAGAATAGAGAATCTGCTTCCCCTTTTTAATTCCATGTTGACCAGAAGTAAAAACGATCCGAGGACCTTCTTCCAAATAATGTTCCCAAGGAATCGCATTATTCTTTTCTTCTCCCTCAGCGCAGTGATTCATGAAGCGTGCCCAGTTTCCATGCTTAGCAGCATCAATAGAAAATGTTTTGTAATCGGTAAAAGAAAAGGTGCTATCATGATCGGGATCAATTTCATCATCGATCATTAGCAAACCTGTGTACTGACAAAGCGTAGAATAAGGAGGAATATCTTCTTTCGCAAAAACACCATATCCAACAACAGGATTGATAAATCGGATACTAACCCGACGATTATACCTTTCATCACACCCATCTTTTTCAAGCTGTCTGAAAAAAGCATCAAAGCGTTCTCCTCGAAATTCAGAAACCATCGGTTCAGCCTTTTTAAAAAACCGTTTCCAAGAACGCTTAAAGCGTTCTTCGGCTTTCTTTTGAACTTTGATGTTTTCTAAATAAACAATGGGCGTCTCAATTTCGAAATACTTTTTATACATAGGATCCACTTTCCTTTTTAATTTCATAATCCAATGACTAAATTAAATTATATATAATTGCAACAAATTACAAAAACTTTTGAGAGTATTAATTGAGGGACTAAAAAGATTCTTTTGATGAACAGAAAATTCATCGTTTAAGATTTGAAGATGGTTTGTTATTATTTCCACCTCAAGACAGCTCGGCTCCACATCGGGATCCTTTAAAAAAGGAACAAGATGGTCAAGAATAAACATATTGATTCCTTCCGCAGCTTCAATGCATAGATCGCTATTTGAATGATCGATGATTTCTTGTTGGTAGATGAGTAGGTTTTGGTAAATCTGATGTGTTGTGATTCCCTTAAACAAAAATTGTTTAATAGAGTCTCGCATCTCATCATCATATGACCCATCAATATCAAAAGGTTCTAATACCTGACCGATTTGGACCAAGCTTTCAAGAATCGGATGTAGCCAATCTCTTTCACCACCTGTTTTCACATTCAGTATAGCAGGGGTCAACTCGTTTCGAATATATCCAATCAACTTCAAACGAAACCACGAAGGAGACTCTTCTTCAAATGATCCTCTGAAACCCACAATTTTTTCTGTCATAGGATGGCGAAGAATCCCTTGAACAGAAGTAGCTCTACCACTCCGATAAGAAACAATCTTTTCTACAAGGATTGAGACATGGTCTTTGAAACGCTCATCTTTAAATTCCTCATGCTTTTTTAGCTGGCCATAGAGTTCAAGTTCTTTCCCAGAAGGCCTTAGTGGGAAATCTGCAATCAGCTTCTGGACGATTTGATCAAGGATTTCAATATTCATTTTCTATACTTGGGGACCCACACAAGATGAACTTTCAAATCTGTTTTGGTGTGCGCTCCTAAATTATAACGTCGCATAGCGACAAGTTTAATTTTTTCTTCGCCTTAAAGGCGAGGGTTTTCAACCATCCCCGTAGGAGACAATAAGAACCGGCCAAAAATGAAAAAGGAGAAATGAGCTTGCCCAAATTTAGCGTAGATAGATTTGGAAAATCGCAATGAAGCGGTATACAATTGTATCCGCGAGGCGAGGTTTAGCAAAGATGCTACGATAAATTTGGGGGTGGTCAGACTCGAACTGACGGAGACCGAAGTCGATGGATTTACAGTCCATTGCAATTGCCGCTATGCGACACCCCCCTTGGGGTAAAAGGTTGCTGGAGAAAGGAATTGAACCCTCAACCGTCCGATTACAAGTCGGGTGCTCTACCAATTGAGCTACTCCAGCAAATAGGATAGATCGTTATATCAAATATTAGCTTTTTGGATCAACATCTTCCTTTTCAGGAGCTGCATCTTCTTTTTTTGGAGAGGGAGAACCTCCTACCCTTTTGTCGAGGCTTTTTTTGACCACATCACCTAGCTTATCAGCTGCCTGAGCTGGGGCATTTCGGAACGCTTGGGATAGCACACCTGTCACTCTTTGAATGCTTGATGCTGACTGAGAGGACTCGATTTGACGAAAAGTCCGCCTTTGCATCGGGGGTTTCTGAGCACAACATTTCTTATATTTTTTCCCTGAACCGCAAGGGCAGGGGTCATTTCTACCGACTTCTTTCATATCGCTTATTGTTTTATCACTTACTATCGAATATAATGGTCTCATGAATTTATCTCCACCTTGGACTCAGATTGGAAAAAAAATTGAAAGTACGACGCGAAAGGCGCTTTTTGACTTTCAGCTGCTCGAGGGAGCTACGGGGCTATCTATTGCCCTCAGCGGAGGGAAGGATAGCATCACTCTTTTGGTCATGCTCAAGGCTATTTTAGGGCGTGGGTTCCCCGACCTTCCGCTCCATGCTATTCATGTGACAGGAGAATTTTCTTGTGGCGCTTCTGTTCAGGAAAGTTTTTTAAAGGGTATTTGCGATAAGCTTGAGGTTCCTCTAACGATTAGAGAATCGAATCAAACGCTGGAAACACTTGCTTGCTACCGTTGTTCAAGAGAAAGACGGAAGTTGATTTTTGAAACAGCAAAGGATGTAGGGGCACCGGTTGTAGCATTTGGTCACCATGAAGATGACAGTATTCAAACGCTTCTCATGAACCTTCTTCATAAAGGAGAGTTCGCAGCAAACCTTCCGAAAGTGCCAATGCATGATTATGGAGTGACGATTATTCGCCCTTTGCTTTATGTTTCAGAAAAGGCGATATATGAGTTTGCAAAGCTCCACGGCTATGCACGCATCACATGCCAATGTCCTGTTGGACAAGATTCGAAACGGATGGAGGTCAAAAGCCTCTTAAAGGATTTGGAAACAATTTTTCCTAACGCTCAAACGAATCTGGCTCAGGCTGCCTTAAAATATGGATCAACCAAAGCTTTAGAAAAGTGACTCATGAACTTTTAGCAATTGCCATCTATGTTGCCATCCTCTTTTTGATTGGGTTTTTATCCTATCGAAAACAGCAAACGGCAAATGACTTCCTCATTGGTGGGAGGTCTCTCAACTATTGGCTAACAGCAATGGCAGCCCACGCTAGCGATATGAGCAGCTGGCTTTTCATGGGATTTCCAGCTGTCATCTTTATCGGGGGGCTTTTCAACGCATGGTTCGCCGTCGGGCTGTGCCTTTTCATGTTTTTAAATTGGCTTGTTGTTGCTCCTCGTGTACGCATTCAAACCGAAAAGTACAACAGCCTCACCTTCTCGTCATTTTTTGAAAGCCATTTTCATGACACCTCAGGAATGATCCGCATTTTTACAGCAGTGATTTCTTTTATCTTCTATTCAATCTATATTTCTGCGGGGATTGTAGGGCTTGGTATTTTGGTTCAATCCCTTTTTGGAATCGATTATCACATCGGAATCTCTGTTGGAATTCTTGTCGTGATCCCTTACCTGTTTATTGGGGGATACACAACTCTTGCATGGATCGACCTCTTTCAAGGAATATTCTTGCTCCTTGTGATCATTGCCGTTCCTCTTCTTGTCCTCCCTCAAGTGGGTGGATGGACAGGAATTACTTCAGCAGCAAGCGCGCACAGCATTTCTCTATCGATGACTCCTAATACCCACCCGAAAACCCTATGGATGATTTTCTTTTCGATTTGTGGCTGGGGAATTGGGTATTTTGGTCAACCACATATCATCACAAAGTTTATGGGGATTCGAAAAATCTCTCATATAAAAAAATCCATGGCTGTTGGAATGACTTGGCAAATCATTGCTTTGGGAAGTGCCACTCTGATTGGCTTAATTGGAATTGCCTATTTTACGAACGGACTTGCAGACTCTGAACTTGTCTTTGTAAAGATGATCGAGGAGGTATTCCATCCTTTCATTATCGCTCTTATTTTGTGTGCTGTTTTAGGTGCTACAATTTCAACCATGGATTCTCAGATTCTAGTATTAGCTTCAAGTTTGACAGAAGATTTCTACAAACGTATTTTCCATAAAAATGCCACATCAAAACAACTTCTATGGGTCTCGCGCCTTTTCATCCTTCTTGTCACAGCATTTGCGTACTTGATTGCTTTTTTCAAGGTAAGCACAATCTACTCCCTCGTGTTTTTTGCTTGGTCGGGACTAGGATCAGCCTTTGGCCCTCTTCTTATCTTTTGCCTCTACTCGAAAAAGGCCAATAAATACGGCGCTTGGGGAGGAATTATTGTCGGGGCTGTTGTTGCCCTCGTCTGGCCTCTGATTGACAAACACCTTTCGGTTAATATTCCTACCCTTGTCCCTGGATTTTTATTGAGCAGCTTAGCTATTATCGCTTTATCGTATTTCACAAGGCGTAAACATCATCATGCACATACTAATCACTAACGATGACGGAATCGACGCTGTTGGTCTTAAAACATTATGGGAAGGGCTTCAAGATATTGCTGACCTTACAATTGTTGCTCCAATGGAAGAGCAGTCAGGCATGGGGGTAAGTGTCACCTTTTATGGTCCCCTGCGCGCTGAGAAAGCAGGAGGGTTTGATGCAACCCCAGCGTGGAAGGTCAGAGGAACTCCTGCTGACTGCGTCAAGGTTGCTATTGGAGGCGTCCTTGACTCTCCTCCGGATTTAATTGTTTCGGGAGTCAACCACGGTTCCAATGCAGGACGAGGCATCTTTTCAAGTGGAACAGCAGGATGTGTCATTCAAGGAATTTTACAAGGAATTCCAGGAATCGCTTTTTCCTATACCTGTAGTCAATCCAAAACGTTCCCACATGTTAAGGAGTACTTAGCACTCATTGTCCAATATGTTGCCGACAATCCCCTTCCGAAGGGAAGCTTCTTGAACGTTAATTTTCCAAAAGAGGAAATTCAAGGGGTAAAATTTGCTAGACAAGGACTTTCTTTCTGGCTTGAATCACTCCGAAAAAAACTTCATCCCGAAGGGCATCTTGACTTCCATCTCGATGAACTATCTAATGATCTAGAAGAACATCCAGAGAGCGACATTGCTCTATTAAAAGAAGGGTTTGTCACCGCGGTCCCAATCCAGATCAGTGAACTAACCGACCATGCACATTTCCATAAAAAAAAGGCGTATTTTGACCGTTATTTTCGAAAAAACTTGAAGAAAATTCCGCTATTGATTTAAAGTAGTGAACTTATGACGGGCGTATAGCTCAGTTGGTAGAGCTCCTGTCTTACACACAGGCGGTCATAGGTTCGAGTCCTTTTGCGCCCATCACTACTAAAAAATCCAGTTGCGGGAGTAGTTCAACTGGTTAGAGCACCAGCCTGTCACGTTGGAAGTTGCGAGTTCGAGTCTCGTCTCCCGCGATCTTTTGCGATCACATCTATTTTTTCATCTTATGGAAAGGGTGCCTGAGCACAAAAATTTCCTACCAAATCCGCCTCAGAGATTCGCTCTGGGGGCTCCGTATCAAAAATGACCAGTCTTGCAACCCCATCAATTTTTGCCAAAGCAACATTACCTCTAATATCATGGAACCTCGTCAGACAAACAAACGTCCACAGCTGCTCGATAAAGAGGCAACGTTTTGCAACTCTCATCTCCTCAAAAAGTTTCCTGGTATCTCTTAAAAGATCAAGCTTTTCCGCAATAATCCCTTTTGAAAAGACCCATTTCTTAGGAACATAAAGAAGGTCGAGTCCATTTTCAAAAATGATCTTTCTCCACAAATCCGCTATCGGAACCCTAAGCTGTAAAGACTTTTCCTCAACCTCAAAAGTTTTCTCGCCAAAATAAAATTTAGAAATCGATAGATTCTCAATTTTGATGACAAAATGAGGGCAGAGATCACTGGGCAAAACAAAAATTGAGCCCTCTCTATTGATCTTTTTCATTCCATCAGGAATTCCCTTTACATGGAGGAAAGCGGTCTCAACAACTTCTCGGGCCTCTTCTCCAGTCTGAGGCGGCGAAAAAACCATTTCTTAATACATTAAACACGATCATGGCCAGAGATTATAAAAAAATCGCGGATTAATTTCAGAAAATCTACCCTGGAAATTTGATAATTGAAGTCGGTTCGTAGTGGAAAAGAAAGTTGAAGGCGTGGTAGAGTGCCAAAAAACTAGGTAGTAATAATGGTCAGCACACATCCAAGTCATAAGTCTAAAACTCAGCATATTCTCTCATACTTCTGGACGGCAGTGGGGGCTTTTTTGGCTGCTCTCTCAATTAAAATGTTCTTATTTCCCAATGAATTAATTGACGGGGGGATTATCGGTATCTCGATGATTTTGACCCGCGTTTCCACAAAAGTCCTATTTCCCATATACTTTATTGTCCTAACCCTCCCCTTTATCTACCTCTCATATAAGTTTATTAGGCGGACTTTTTTCATACAGATGATCATTGCGGTGATTCTTTTTTCGATCTTTCTTGGCCTCCTAAACCATGTGGAACCTTTTGAATCAGACCCATTAGAAGTCATCGTGATTGGCGGTGCTATTCTGGGTATTGGTGCAGGATTGATTATCCGAAATGGGGGGTGCCTTGATGGAACAGAGATCCTGGCCATCATCATTAACCGTAAAAAAGGGTTCACTGTTGGACAAGTTGTCCTATTCATAAACATCTTTATATTTGCGGCTTACGGCGCAATTTTCCGTGATTGGCATATTGCTTTCCGGTCGCTCCTTACCTATGTAGTGGCCTTCAAAATGATGGATATTGTTATTGTAGGTCTCGATGAACTCAAGTCGGTGATCATTATCTCGACTAAACCCAAAGAACTCACCCAGCTTGTCATGCATGAAATGGGACTTGGTCTCACTATCATGTATGGTCGTGGCGGTTACTCGGGAGATGCCCGGGAAATTCTCTTTGTTATTGTCGAGCGTCTTGACTTAGCGGATCTCAAGGATCTTATTCTTCGTGAGGACCCCTCAGCATTCATGGCGGTTGAAAACCTTCATGAAGTGGTCTACGGAAGACAGGCAAAACTCCCCAATAAAAAGAAAGGCTGGAAGCGAGCCATCCCCGCTAAATAATACTACTTTTAAGGGATAAAGGATTGAATTGTCTTGAAGATTTTTGTGAAGGACTGTTTTTGGAGGCCACAATTTCTTTAAATTGGCATAAGGTATTGTAAAGAAGATCTGCTTTCTCTATGGTAGTGCTGTATGGATATCCGCCTACTGAACGAAATTACACGCAGTATTGAGATCGCCTTGAAGGAAGATGAGGTCTTTCGGGATCGGACGAGCCAAGCTTGTATTGACAAGGGTATTGGATTAGGAACTCTTCTACTAAAGGAAGAGGGAGTCGTTGCAGGATTACCTTTTCTAGGATTGATTGCCTATGGAGTCGACCCTCTCATTACTGTGAGGTTACTCGGCGATGAAGGAACGCGAGCAGTACCAGGCTCTATTGCAGAAGTAGAAGGACCAATTCACAGTTTGCTTGCAATGGAGCGAACAGCAATCAACTTTATCCAACATGCAACAAGTATCGCAAGTGAAACTGCACTCTATGTTAAAGCCACAGGCGGATTATGCGACATTTTAGACACACGAAAAACTCTTCCCGGCCATAGATATTTACAAAAATATGCAGTCAAGATGGGGGGAGGGAAAAATCACCGCTTCCACTTGGCCGATCAAATTCTAATTAAGGACAATCATTTGATGCATCTTGGGTTAGAAGAGGCTATTAAGCGCGCCCGGAATGCTTTTCCTAGCAAGCGGCTTCAAGTAGAGGTGGAAAATGAAAAAATGTTTGATGATGCGGTAATTGCTTGCCCTGATGCTATCCTTCTTGATAATATGAGCCCCGATATGATCCGCGGCTTTGTTTTGCGGAATAAAAAGAAGATCTATTTAGAAGCTTCTGGGGGAATTGAGTTAAATAACATTCGCTCGTATGCAAAGACTGGCGTTGATGGGATTTCCGTTGGAAGGCTCACTCACTCAGTCCGTGCTATTGATATGAGCTTAAAAATTAGGAGAAAGTAACTATGTCAACACCTAAGAAATTGATTTTTGAAGAAGAAGCAAGAGAAAAGCTCAAAGAGGGCATTGACAAGCTTGCAGATACCGTTGGTGTAACCCTTGGCCCTAAAGGGAAAAATATCGGAATTGAATCAAGCTGGGGCGCTCCAAAAATCACTAACGATGGGAATAGCATCGTCAAGGATATTGAACTAAAGGACCCTTACTCGAATATGGGTGTTTCGATGGGAAAGGAAGTTGCACGAAAGATCAAAGAAAAATCGGGTGACGGTACCACAACAGGAATTATTATCCTTCGCACTCTCGTAAAACAAGGAATCAAAAATATTGCAAGTGGTGTCAGCCCGATCAACTTAAAACGCGGGATCGACAAAGGTGTTGAAATCATAATGCAAGAACTTGATGCCTTGGCGACCCCCGTAGAAAAAGCCGATGCAATCCGAAATATCGCAACGGTCTCCGCTTCTGGAAACAAGGAAATCGGCCAAACAATTTTTGATGCCATTGATAAAGTCGGCAGCTCTGGCGTTATTACGATTGAAGAAGGAAAAGGAACTTCCACCACAATTGAAATGGTTGAAGGCATGCAGTTTGACCGTGGATATACAAGTCCCTATTTCTGCACGAATGCTGAAACAATGATGGTCGAAATGACAAATACAGGAATTTTGATTACCGATAAGAAGATTTCTTCTATTCAGGAAATTCTTCCTTTGCTGCAGTCAATTGCTGCTTCTGGAAAAGGTCTACTCATTATTGCAGAAGACATTGAGGGAGATGCCCTTTCAACGCTCGTTGTGAACAAGTTGCGAGGCTCACTGAAGATTGCTGCAGTCAAAGCACCAGGCTTTGGCGATCGACGCAAAGCAATGCTTGAAGATATCGCAGTACTCACTGGAGCCACCGTTGTCTCTGAAGAGAAAGGAATGCAGCTCGTACAAGCAACTGAAGAAGTCCTCGGGCAAGCAGAGCGCATTGAAATCGACAAAGAAAATACCACAATTATTGGGGGTATGGGGCAAAAAGAAGAGATCAGCGCGCGTATTAAGCAAATTAATGTCGAACATGATAATGCCTCAAGTGATTACGACGCAGAAAAGCTTGAAGAGCGTCGTGCAAAATTGCAAGGTGGGGTCGCAGTCATCCGCGTGGGGGCTCCGACTGAGCCTGAGATGAAGCAAAAAAAACAAGACTTCGAAGATAGTTTAAATGCAACGCGCGCGGCCCAAGAGAGTGGTTTTGTTCCTGGTGGAGGCGTTGCTCTTCTCAGAGCAAGCCAAAAGCTCAAGGAACTGAAGCTTGATCAAGAGGAAAAACTAGGTGTGGAAATCGTTCTTAGTGCTTGCTCGGCTCCCTTTAAGCAAATCGTAAACAATTGTGGAAAGGATAGCTCCATTTACTTACAAGAAGTTCTGAGTAAAGCGTCTTCTTTTGGGTTCAATGCTGCTAGTGAGACAGTTGAAGACCTAGTTAAAGGCGAGGTGATTGATCCAACCAAGGTTGTGAAAAACTCTCTTAAGTATGCTGCTTCGGTTGCTGGAATCGTCTTGATTTCCGAAGTATTGATTGCAGATGCACCTGAGGACGAGGAAGAGTCGGCATGACCCGTTCCGCCCTTCTATGCGCATCGGGAATCGGTGATGGGCTCCTTATGATGATCGTAGCCCATCACCTGAAAAAATGTAGGTTAAATCCTACAGTTTTTCATGATGGAGCGGAGGATCTATCCCTTCTGTTTGAAGATCACACCTTTAAAAACCATGGTCTTTTGGAGGAACTCGAAAGCTATGATACCGTCATTGTAGAAAATGATAATTCAAAACGCGCATGGGATCTGTTTCGACTCCGCAACCAAGGAAAGATGGGACATGTACGATTTATCTTTCCTACTCCAAGCAAAAATTTCAAAGAGGGAGATTTCCTCTTTGATTCTACTCTCCCTGTTGCAACGAATTTAGCTAATGCTTGCGCCGCACTCCTTGGGAGCCCCCACAGCAAAGAAAATGACCTAACTCTCCCCAACGGAGAGCATCAAAAACATTCCAAGAGAGTGGTGATCCACCCAACGAGCCATGACCCTAAGCGGAACTGGGGAAAAGAGCAATTTCTAGAACTTGCTAACCTGCTTGAAATGGAAGGATACTCTCCTGTTTTTTGTGTTAGCCCTAGTGAGCGGGTGGAATGGGAAGAGCTTGGGGTAAAGCTCCCTCTATTTGCAAATTTAAAAGAATTAGCCGCTTATATTTATGAGTCAGGATTTCTAATTGGAAATGATTCAGGGCTTGGGCATTTAGCTTCAAACTTAGGAATTGAAACCTTAACCATTTCAGGAAACCCCAAAAGAGTCCGCCTGTGGCGTCCTGATTGGTCGCTCGGAAAGGTTGTGACGATTCCCTTTCCTCTTCCTAACTTTAAAGGAATCAACTTCCGAATACGAGAAAACTACTGGCAAAAATTTATTCCTGTTAAGAGGACCCTTAAGGCCTTTATGGAGCTAACGCATGAAAGCCGCAGTCATTTGCTCTAAAGGGATGGGCGACGGCCTCATGATGATGGTCGCTTCCCACCGTCTCAAACTTGAGGGATATGATGTCACAACCTTTCAGGATTCTCTAGGGGAATTAGAGGGATGGTTTCCCGGTCATCACTTTGCTAAACGCTCAACCATTGACTCCCTTGAAGCTTTCGATCTAATTGTTTTGCAAAATGACAACACCCCCTTTTCCTCTAACCTTATTGATAAATATCGCGAGAAAATCTATATCTTTTACGCTAGCTATGAAGAGGGAAAACACCACGCAATTTATCCTCAAGACCGCATTTTTGATCGAGCCCTTCCCCTTGTAACAAACATTGCGCAGAGCATTGCCTCAATCCTTGGGAACCGTGATCCCATTCTAGAAAATGGGATCACGGTTCCCAAAGAACTCTCCTATCGGAAACATCAAAAACGCGTAGTGATTCATCCAACAAGCACAACTCCCAAGCGAACTTGGAGCAGAGAAAAATTTTTGGGTGTGGCAGAGAAACTCGAAAAAGAAGGGTTTGAAATCGCTTTTTCACTTAGCCATGAAGAGAAAGAAAAATGGAGAGGGGTTCCTTTTGCTATTCCAGAATTTCCTAATCTAAGCTCTCTTGCTTCTTACCTATATGAGTCCTACTCTTTAATAGGCAATGAATCAGGAACCGGGCATCTGGCTTCAAACCTAGGAATTCCCACCCTCATCGTTGCAAGCTGCCCAAAACAAATGGCACTGTGGCGTCCGGGATTTCTTCTTGGAAAAATCGTCACCCCTCCTTCATATATCCCCAATACAAAACTCTTTAGGCTTCGAGAAAATAGGTGGCAAGCCTTTATCTCTTCCCGCCGGGTGGTCAAAACCTTTCATGAGGCTGTCTGATGAAATGGCTTCTTCTTTTGATATTTCCTGTAGCATTGCTTGGAGGGCTCAATGAAAATGGCGACTTCCAAGTCTGGAACACAGACACCATCAACCTCCAGATGGGAAAAAAAACCTTTTTAAAGGGAGAAACCGAGTTTCGATATGGGCAAGACGGTAGTAAGCTCTACTATAAGCATTACCAAGGGGGGATTGTTTTTATTCGCTCTTCCCATACAGTCATTGAGACCTCTTACCGCCATATTTTTCTTCGGGTAGATCATCATTGGCGCAAGATTTACAGCCCATTCTTAGACCTCACCTTCCAAGCGCAATCAAGGCGCGGTTGGTACATTGGAAACCGTAATCGTATCCAATACCTTATTCACGATAAATATCTAGGAAGTAAACGCCGCTGGCTCTATCGTAATAGACTAGAGAACATCTTCCCTCACCGGGTAACCCGAAGAAAAATTGCTCCTTACATCGCTAATGAAGTCTTTTGGCTCGAAGCTAGGGGGATTTCTGAAAACCGTCTAGAGGCCGGCCTTAAGATTCCTTATCACCAAAGGACTCAACTTAACCTTTCTTACATGTCCCGAAACCTCAAGGATCACCAAAAGAAGTGGATCCACCAAAATGTAGCATGGGTCCATTTTTCCCTTCACTTCTAACATCACATCGGTATCTTAGGGAGTATGCTAGAACAGGACCTACTCCTTCTTTTTAAGGGGGCATGTACAGGCTTTTTTTATACCTTTATCTCGATTTCGGGAATAATTCTTGTTGCCCATTACATTATAGGTAAGAATTTCAGGCTTGGACTCACAGCAGCCCTTGGAATCGTTGCAGTGCAAGTACTTTGGTCTGCAATCGCTCTTTTGATTATGATGGGACTGATTAAAAGTGCTAATATTAACCATCCCGGTTTTGCCCTCATTGGTTCGGCGATCCTCTTTATTATGGCAGTCAAGATCTATCGAAAAAGAGAAAAGTTTGACCAACATGATACCCTTTCTAGAAGACCATTAAAAGCTTTTGCAGCAGGAGCCTTGACCTCTCTTGTAATCCCTATTCGAATTTTAGGGTTCGCTGCAATCTTTGCTGCAATTCGAGTCCACACTACCAATCTTAATGAAGGTATTTCACCAGTGGTTGGAGTGGCCATCGGCTCCTTTTTATTTTGGTTGATCTTTTCTCTATCAATCCACTATTCAAAAAAAATGATTTCTCCAAAGACCCTCCAAAAATTTCATCGCTACGCCGCCCTTGTTCTCATCGTCTTTTCTTTGATTGGATTGTTGCAACAATATTTTTAAGAGACTATAATAAGTTTTTTAATCAAATATGAGAGCCACCTATGAAAAACTCCCCTCACCGCATGAAACACGAACAAAAAAAAGCAATCCGTGAAGCACAAAAGCAGGAATATGAGACAGAAGAGAAGAAGATAAGCGAAGAGGAAAAAAAGAAACATTTAACTTCTTCTAAGACAAATAAAGCTGCACGTGGAAAGGCCGGCTCAAAAAAGAAATCTCATATGACATCTCCTGATGATGTGACCTGGGAAACTGAACCTGAGAGCATTCACCGTGAAGGAAAAAACTGGATGGAAACGGTTCAAAAACAAACTTTAGATGCCGCAGGACGCCTCCAAAAAAAGCTGCAAAAATTCCTCAAAAAGAAAAGGTAGTTAGAGGTATACTGGTGGGCATGATTCGGATTGCCCATATCTCAGATTTGCATTTTTCAAAGTTTTCTTTGAGTCCTGCGCAGTTTTTTTCTAAGCAGTGGCTAGGGAACATGAACCTCCTGTTTAACCGCTCCAAGCAATACCTCAACAAGCGTCCTTTTTCGCTTGTCTCTGAGTTCAAAGAGAAGGGAATCACTCACGTCATCATTTCCGGTGATTTAACCACCACCTCAAGCCACCAGGAATACAAAATGGCAAAACATTTTGTAGAAGCTTTAGAGAAAGAAGGAATGAAAGTATTTGTCATTCCTGGAAACCATGATCATTATACAAAAAAATCCGATCGAACCAAACGCTTTTACCGCGCCTTCCCCTCGCCAAAGAATAGCGAGTTTTCACTAAGTCAACATGGAGTGTGCTCTATAGCACTTGCTCCGGGATGGCACCTCGTTTTAATGGATACAGCGCTTGCTACCTCACTTGTTTCATCAAACGGTTATTTTTCTCCTATCGTTGAAGAAAACTTCAAAAAACTCATCGAGAAGATTCCCACTGATGAAAACATTCTCCTGGTGAACCACTTTCCATTCTTCGACCATGACACACCTCGTCGTCGCCTTATTCGAGGAAATCAACTCCTTCAGATCATTGAAAGCTGCCCTCATATTCAGATGTATCTCCACGGACATACCCATCGCCACACGATTGCTGACTTGCGCCCGAATAAGCTTCCTCTTATTCTTAATAGCGGAAGCACTGGCCACCGCAATGGATCGTGGAACCAGATGGACTTAGAAGGAAATTCTCTAAAACTCACAGTAAACCAATGGAAAGATGGCTGGAAAGAAACAAATGTACAGACCTTCTTATTTGAATCAAAACCTTGGTATCAAAATGGACTCCGTTTTAAATGCACAGGATGTGGGAAGTGTTGCACGGGATCAGGTTTTGTCTGGATCGAAAAAGAAGATGTTAGGAATATTACGAAACACTTAGAGCTTACAGAGGACGAGTTTTATAAAAAGTATACCCGGCAGCTCGGGTTTGACATCTCTCTTATTGAAGATCCTGTCACAGAAGACTGCATTTTTCTTGAGGATAAAAAATTCTGCAAAATCTATGAATCTCGCCCGCAGCAATGCCGCACCTTCCCCTGGTGGAAAGGAAATCTCGAAAATCCCCAGGCGTGGAAAGAAGCAAAAGCGCGGTGCGAAGGGATTGATCACAAAGAGGCTCCTCTTATTTCGCTGCCAGATATTGAAAAACATTTAGAAGATTGAGGTGTTTCAATGAGGGTTGGAAAGCTACTGATTCGCCTAATTATCGTCTCCTTTTGGGTTGCTCTGTTTTTTATGTTAGTATCGATTCCTCGTTTTGTCCGCCCCTTTAAAGAAAGTACACCTGTTCTCAATATTTTTAGCTGGCCTGAGATATTAAGTCCCGAGACAATCGCGAAATTTGAGAAAGAGTCAGGGATCAAA
The DNA here is from genome assembly GCF_963457595.1 of Candidatus Neptunochlamydia sp. REUL1. Classification (GTDB taxonomy): domain Bacteria; phylum Chlamydiota; class Chlamydiia; order Chlamydiales; family Simkaniaceae; genus Neptunichlamydia. Next base: position 1,398,955 of record NZ_OY735137.1, on the reverse strand, counting down.
GTCAAACGTCACTATTACACAAGTAACGAGGAGCTTCTGGTCAAACTTAAAGCAACCGAAGGGAAAGGATATGACTTGATTATTCCGTCTGATTACATGGTGAAAAAGCTCATCGACGAAGAGCTCTTGCAACCCATTGATCCAGGAGAATTAAACTTCGTGGCCCATCTGAATCCCCGCTTAATACACCAGCCTTTCGACCCCGAAAACACTTACTCGATTCCCTATATTTGGGAAGCGCTTGGCTTTGGAATCAATACCGAGCAGTATAACGACCTACCCTTTACTCCGACTTGGGAGGAGCTCTATCACCCTACAAATCCCAATACAAAAATTTCAATGATTAACGACCCTATTGAAGCCATTGATTGCACGGCTCGCCACCTCTTTGGAGATGATGTAGAAATGGGGCCTAAAGAAATCGCTCAAATTCATGCGACCTTGAAGGAACAAAAAAAACTCGTCGAAGCCTATGCCGGAGTCCGAGGAGACTACCTTCTTATTACAAAAAACTGCTCAATCGCTGTGATTCCCACTTCCTACGTCCTCCGTGCCACAAAGAATTATAATCACATCGACTTTGTAATCCCAGAAAAGTATACCTTTGTGTCTATTGAAAATTTTTGCATTCCCAAAGAGTCTGAAAACAACGAATTTGCCTATACTTTTCTCAACTATCTATACCAGCCAGAAGTCTTCGCTGGTGAAGCAAATGCCTATCATAATTTCCCCGCCACAACAAATGCTTCTTCTTACATAAAAGGCCTCCCGGTTTATCTAAAAACTCTAGAAACCTTAGAAAACTACGACGGAGACTTCTACTATACAAGAGATCTCCTTTCAGAGACCGAGTCCCGCACTCTTTGGATCAAACTTAAAACCGATTGACCATTACACCCCAAAGTACCACCTATTCGCACCATTGGCTTGTAGAGTTAGCACTTTGGGGTTACATTTTTTGTCGATTTTGCTACGGTGGATTAAAAACCTGAGCTAGAGCCGATGACAAAGTCCTTGCCGAAAGAAATAGAAATAAAAGTACAAGAGTGGCTTTCTGATTCCTTCGATAAAGAAACCCAACAAGAGGTTCAAAAGCTTTTAGAAGGAAATTCAGCAGTTGTCATCGATGCGTTTTATACAACGGTTGCCTTTGGAACCGGAGGAATGCGCAGTGTGATGGGAGTCGGAACCAATCGACTGAACAAATATACCATTCGGTTTGCCACACAAGGGCTTGCAAACTATATCTTAAAACAAAGCGTCCCTCATCCAAAGGTATTTATTGGGTATGACTCGAGACATCATTCTCGAGAGTTTGCAGAAGAAACAGCACGGGTCCTTGCAGGGAATAAGATTGAGACCTTTATTACAAAGGATCTCCGCCCAACCCCTTTTGTCTCCTTTGGCTGTCGCCACCATGGCTGCACTGCCGCAGTCATGATCACAGCTTCGCATAACCCACCGGAATACAACGGTTACAAGGTATATTGGAGCGATGGAGCACAGGTTGTCCCCCCCCACGACGTAGGAATCATGGCTGAGGTAGAAAAAGTCACCCACCCAAATGCAGTGGAACTTGCCCCCTTTAAAGATTCTTTGATTCATGAAGTCGGAAAAGAGGATGATGAAGCCTACTTTGAAGTATTAACCCCTCTCCAAAATCATCCCGAAGCCAATCAAAAAGAAGGAAACTCCCTCCACATCATCTACTCCCCTCTGCATGGATGTGGTAGTACTACCCTTCCAGAAGCGCTCAAGAGGTGGGGATTTACAAATCTCTCCTTTGTTGAAGCACAAAAGCTTCCCGATAGAGATTTCCCTGCTGCCCACTCTCCAAACCCTGAGCAAAAAGAAACCCTGCAACTCGGAATTGACCAACTTTTAGCTGAAAAAGGCGATATATTTATTGCAACCGATCCCGATGCAGACCGGATGGGAGTTGTTGTTCGCCATCAAGAGAAAAGCATCATCCTCAACGGAAATCAGATTGCCTCCCTATGCCTCTATTATCTTTGCAACACCAAATCTCTTCCAGAAAATAGCGCTGCTGTTACAACAATTGTCACGACAGAGCTCTTTCGCCTTATCGCCGAGTCCTACAACGTCACCCCCTTTGAAGTCCTCACAGGCTTCAAGTATATTGGGGAGAAGATCCATGAATGGGAGCAAACCCACGACCGCTCTTTCCTCTTTGGCGCTGAAGAATCTCTAGGATTTCTTTACGGAACCCATTCCCGCGATAAGGATGCGACTATCGCAGCCTGCCTCCTTGCTGAAATGACCCTCCAGCTTAAAAAAAAGGGCAAGACTCTGATCGATCTCCTAAATGAGATCTACAAAAAATACGGTCCCTTTTTAGAAGCCCAACTTTCTATCCCCTTTGGAGGAGGAAAAGAAGGAATGGAAAAGATGAAAACCGTTATGGAAGCTCTAAGAAGGTCTCCCCCTAATGAAATCAATAAACAAAAAGTGATTGAAGTGACCGACTACCTATCAGATCATACCGCGCTTCCAAAATCCAATGTTTTACTCTTTCGAGTTGACGACCACAGCAAGTTTGTCATCCGCCCTTCTGGGACAGAGCCAAAAATCAAAATCTATGGACTGGTTCGCCACAACGAAAAAGGGAAGCTTAATACTTCCCTTGAATCGCTAAAAAATCTTCTTCTAAAAACTACTTAATTCAGGTTCTGGTGGAAAAATTTTTCTATATGGGAAAGGTTTACTTAACCCTATTTTTGTTTCATAAGATCAGGCTGCTATCCCAAATAGCCCTTCTATAAATATTTGTTGAGATAAAGAGTCTTTCCTTCCTACGCCTTTTATTTGACCCTTACGAATCATATGCATGGATTCATACCCGGCAATCGTTGCTTCAGCTGTTGCAAATCTTTGGAACCATTGACTCTACACTATAGCTAAAATATTTCGTTTTAGTTATAATTTTTTGAATGACATATTCGCTAGATTTTAGAAAAAAAGTTCTATCGATCCGAAGCAAAGAAAAATTAAGCTTTGCCCAAGTAGCAAGACGCTTTGGAGTAAGTGTAAATAGTGTGTTTCTCTGGTCTAAGAGGTTAGAGCCGAGGCGCACTAAAATCAGACCTGCAATAAAGATTGATAGAGAGATCTTGATGGAGGATATCAAGAAATACCCTGATGCCTTCAACTATGAACGAGCACATCGTCTCAAAGTAAGCACTTCAGGCATTCGGTGTGCCATGAAGAGGTTAAGAATTAGCTATAAAAAAAACGCTCAACCATCCCAAGGCCTGCGAAACAAAAAGACAAATCTTTCAAGGAAAAATCGCAGAATATAAACGTTTGGGAAAGCCAATTGTATATATTGATGAAAGCGGGTTTGCCCATGATATGCCCCGCACCCACGGTTACTCCAAAATAGGACAGCGATGTTTTGGTACTCATGATTGGGGAGCAAAAGGAAGAACAAATGCAATAGGGGCATTACTTGGAACAAGCCTCCTTACACTTGCGTTATTCGAGTGCAATATTAATACAGATGCCTTTTCCATTTGGGCAGAGGAGGACTTGCTACCGAAACTTCCCTCTGAAAGTATTCTGGTTATGGATAATGCTTCATTCCATAAAAGCAAATCTATGCAAGAGAAGATCCACGCTGCAGGCCATACCTTGGAATATCTTCCTCCCTATTCCCCTGATCTAAACCCTATTGAACACAAGTGGGCACAGGCAAAGTCTAAGCGAAGAAAATATCAATGTGGAATAGACGAACTTTTCAAGGAGCACTGCCTATAACTAATTTAAGTCACTTTAGCTATATCCTTCTCTTAGAAAACCGATGATCTTGCTCCACAATATTATTCAGATACTTAATCTGCCTAAGTTCAGTCTCCATTGGGATCAATCTTTGATTTTGAATAGCTTTGAATGCAGGAGGATATGCAGCGTTTTTATCAACGCCGATAACTCTAGGAATACTGCAGTGACTATTAGCAAGAGTTTGTCTAAAAATTTTCTCAGCTGCAGGCTTGTCTCGAGTTTCACTGAGTATCTAATCAAGAGTGTTCCCTTCAGAATCAACTGCTCTATAGAGGTAATGCCATTTCCCTTTGATCTTGATGTAGGTCTCATCTACTCTGTAAGAATCGTTGGATGGTTTCAGAAATTTTTTGAGTCGTTTCTTAAACTTCAAAGCATATTGATGAACCCATCTCATGATCGTTGTGTGACATGCTGAAAGACCTCGCTCCTGACGCATAAAAAATTCAATTTTACAGAAGATAAGCGTTTTTTGCACCAGAACCAGAAGTAGTGCCTTAGTTTCATGCCCTGGGAGGGTCCGATCCTCCCGGGGCACTTTTTTGCAAAAATGCACTCCTCATGTTAAAGAAAATCTTCTATTTAAGCCAACAAAGATCGCAACCTAGGGAAGAAGGGACGGAATATCCTTGAAGGATTTCTCAAGAAAGTCGCAGCTACCAATCAGATCCCTCATAGGATGGTCATGGTTATATTGGGTGTGTTGGTAGTGACGCATGGCGTCATAGATTGTTGTCAGGTCTTTTATCATCCCTACATCGCCATTAATCCAGCGTAGAATCCAAGCAGCTCCCTCTTCAATCGAGGTAACAATGACATCACTTAAGCTGTGAACAAAGGGGTGGACATATTCGGTGATATGTGTTCCTAGGATTTCGGTATTGGACTTCCGATAATGCGTTTCCTCAGGAGACAGGATGATCACCGGCTTGGCATGAAACTTTGCCCACATCATTTCAGCACCCACACCGAGGCCGCGACGGTGACGCGCATCGACAAAGACAATATCAGCGAGAAAGACTTGGGTCATATCGCGCCCAAATACTGATTTTTGATCTGAAAGGTTATCTGAGCGCTGCGCAGGATTGAGAAAGAGAAGGGAGTGAGGGCGCAACTGTTTCTGCAAGCTCTCAAAATCTTCTTGTGTCCACCTGGACTCAAGAATCTCGTGATCCTTTTGAATTGTTCCAGCAAAGTAAATCGACAGTTTTTTCATGAAGCTATCCGCAATTTAAATTGTTTCAGACCTTCCAGGGACCTCGTACAAATAGATCATCGACGAGTCAACGGAAATGGTTTGTTTTGGCTTCCAAGTTGGAATCTCATGAGTGTGGGAAACAACATGGGTTCCTGGGCACAGTTCCCTCTCTAATTTTTCTTTAAGACGCTCCATACTCTTTGGGAAAAGATAGCAGACAATAAGGTTTGCATCTCGCAGAGGCTTTTCAAAAAAGTCATGTCTCACGATTTTTAGATTTTTCGAGTGATTGAGAAAGGAAGAAAAAAGATAGGGAATCGGTGAGTTTTCAAAACCAATAATCGAGCAATCTGCATATTTCTTCGATAGAGGGAAAAGAATGTTCCCCCACCCTGAGCCCAGTTCAATAATCGTTCCGTCATTTAGCTCAGGAAGGTTTTCTAAAAGAGCATCGCGTATCTTGTGAGATGTGGGCATCGGCGAGACCCCATTCTTCCACGTAAAAAGGAGAAGAAGGAGGAGCCCGATAAAAAGAACACTAAGCGTTACAACAAAATAGAGCATCTATTCCTATGCTTGTTGAAATATTCCCCCATATGTTGCACTCAAATTCAGGCACTGTCAAGATTTTTTACCCAGCTGTTCCGGTGAGTGGTTCGATGATTAAAAAAATAGCTACTCCAACCAATAGAATCATATAACCTAAAAAAAGTTTGAATAGGGTATTATTCTTTCCTTTAATAAGGAGTAATAATAAAGGATTGCCCTTCGGATTTAACAGACAAACAATAGAAGCTAATCGCTCCGCTGATTCCTCCACCAAAACACGGAGGACGTCCCCGGAAAACTAATGAGCGTTTAATAGTAGACGCTCTTCTCTATATCAGCCGCACAAGATGTCAATGGAGATATCTCCCGGAAAAGTGCCCACCAAGATCAACAGTGTATCACTGTTTCAAAGTGTGGAGAGAAGATAACACTTGGGATAATGTTGTAAATATCCTGCGAGAAAAATCAAGAGAAGCTTCCAATATAGATCCTTCTCCGTCTGCTTCTATCATTGATAGTCAAACTGTTAAAACAACAGGACGGGGCAAGGGAATTGGTTATGAAGTTCACCCTAAAAATAGTGAGACTTGGATCAAAATCGACATAATTAATATTTTGATTCACAGGCTAAAACCTGGGTAATTTGACTTTTTGGACACCCTCTCATATGACAAAACCTCCCAGGAGATTAATGCAACTGAAAAGGTTCAGCTCATGACTTAACCATCTTAACAAAAATAATTTATCACTGATGGCGGGGTGTGTTGTTTTGAAGTTTTGAGGTTTTATGTAAATTATTTATAGTAAGCTATATATGCCTTAATAAGGTTTTTGTTTGGGGGGTTAGGTTTCTTTTTCAAAGAAAAATTTAACTATTTAATTTCAAAATACTTACTCTTTAGTTGTTTTTAGTTTTATTAAATATTTATTTATGATATTATTAAAATAAGGAAATAATATTTTTATTAAGTAATATTTATGTCAGCAATAAATGGAAGAAACTCAGATCCTATTCCGCATATCTCCCCATCTGAGAGAGATGCAAAACCCAGTTTTTCTATTGAAGGAGATACACCATTCAAACAAGCTATTCAAAATAGCTCGCATTATTTGGAACAAAAAGCGCCACATGCAATAGGGTTTTTGATGCAAGCACTGTCAGGTCAAACGGTTTATATCGTACCTACAGATATAAATAACCCAGCATCAAAGTTTGCCTCTGATAACGAGCAACTAAAAGTTTTTTTGATAAGAGCTAACATGATGATTATTAACTAATAAAGGATGAAAAAATGGTTACACCAATAAATAACACTCGGCAAGCAGGCTCATTTAGTACGATTAGCAATGCTTTAGAAAGAGGAGCTTTAAAAATCAAGAAATCGGGGGCTGAAGCTCTTGAAAAATTACGAGAAAGTTTTTTTAATGTTGGAAAGGCTTGCTCTAATTTTAAAACCAAAATATTTAATTATTTTAAATATAAGTTAGCAAGAACGGTTACAAGCGAGGTTGCCAATCCTGTGATTCATAAAGTGTCACAATCTATTGATAATCATAGTACAGCAGTTGTGAACTCAGCAGCTTTAGGTAGTGGATTAAGTGCAATTGCAGTATCCAGTACTGCTGCTGCTTTAGGAGGCGGTGTGGGTGCAGTCCTTTCTGGAGCTGCTATCGGAAGTGTATTTGGAGCTGCCGTTGGAATGGGCTTATATACCCATAATCAACTGCCACCTGGAGAGAGCCCTTTTAAAAAAGGGATAAAAGAAACCATTGTCATAGATGAATTACAGAAATCTACAGCCAATGTTGCAAAAGGTGTTTTTTCAGGAATTTTTGGTGCTGCAGCCGGGGCAACAGCTATAACTTGTGGAGCTCCACTTGTTGCTAGTATCTGTATAGCGGCAGGTGCTTTATATGGAGCCGGCAAGGTAACAGGATATATTTCATAAAAAGTGTGAGTGTTTATACCTGTGGGTTGTTAAATTTCTATAAATGAGATGGGAGTGGTCACTTAAAGATAGATACAAAAGAATTCTGATACTCGTTAAAGATTTTAGGAGTAGTTAAAACAGTTCTGTTCTCTAATTGCGCGTAAGAGAATCTCTCATTTTTCTAAAATAACAGGAAATTGGTCAATCTGTTCTCTATGGAATTACGCGCTCAAAAAAAACCAGCTATTGAAAATCACACTTCAAACATCCATCAAAACCTGGTGAATCAAATGGTCATCCACGCGAAAGGTGGAAACTCTTCATTTCTTGTTGTGTTGTATTCAACAGAACCTCGAGCTGGACATGCAATCAACGTTAAAATTGACCCTTCCAAGAAAATTTATCGAATTATGGATGACAATATTGAGCTTATTGAATACCCCAGTGAAACCGCCTTTAAACGGGAACTTGGGAAATATTTTGCTTTTAATTACGCCACATACGATTTGTTCCATTTTTCGGATTTTGTAAGCAGTTAGTAACACTCAAGGGACTTTTATTGAAGGGGGTGACCCTTTGAGGGCATCGAATTGTTTGGCAAGCTCCAGGACCTCGTCTTCAGAGCAACGCCCACTTTGAATTTGAATCTTGATCTTTTCACGCTCTTCCATCCAATAATGTTGGAGCATTTTTGTTGCAGTTTCGAGTATTCCCTCTTCAGCTTTTTCAGGATTCACCTTCTTTTGCACGATCTGAGAAAAAAGTAGCTGCTCTTCCGTATTATTGAGGTTACTTGCAAGGCTAAGGAGGTCAGCTTCGGTGGTTTCCATGTAGACAGAGAAAAGGCGACGGCAAAGGGGAACGGTAAAGTGCTCAGGGCGAATATTTCCCTTCACAACTGAGAGAAGTTGCGGCTTCAAGTTTCCTAGGAGAAAAAGCCATCGAAGTAGATCGGTTTCAATCACCCGATTAGGATTGATTTCCACCTCTGAAACGCTCCCTGTTCGCTTAACAAAGGTTGAGCGTCGCACATCCTCTTGCCCCACGCCAACGAGTTTCTCAGGAACCTGGGTCAGTCGCGCAAGTTTCCGAAGAGATTCATGGACCATCAGAGGGTGATCCCAGCTGCGAATCCGGGCAGCAATCGTTTGGATGAGATGGTTTTTCTCGGAGGGGGAAGAAAGATCGCTGTCTTTTGAAAAATAGGAAATAAGAAAGGAGAGATAGTCTTCAGCTTTCTCAAGAAGTTCTCTAAATGCAAGAGGGCCTTGCTCTTTCAGGATTGTATCGGGGTCCATCCTGGGAGGAACGGAAACACAACAAACTTCAACGCCCTCTTTTTGGAAGAGGTTTCCAATTTTTGAAGCAGCGGTCCGCCCTGCAGCATCTCCATCTAAAGCAAGATAGACTTGAGTCACCCCAAGATTAAGAAGCACCTTTACGTGATCTTCGGTAAATGCTGTCCCCTGCCCTGCAACAGTGATATTAAATCCGGCCTGGATCAGGCGAAGAGCATCGATTTGCCCTTCAACAACAATGACCTGCTTCTCCTTTGCAATGCGCCGCCTAGAGAAGCTAAGACCATAAAGCGTGCTTGATTTCTTGAAGAGAGTCGTTTCGGGAGTATTGAGATACTTGGGTCCAAATGTGTCTTCAGAAGTCTTTCGTGCAGAAAAGCCAATCACTCCACCTGAAGCATCGAGGATAGGAAAGGTAATTCTATTAGAGAAAAAAGCCTTTTTCTTTCCATCAGGAAGGGTTTTAATCAGCCCTGCTGTTTCTAAAAGGGCCGCGCTGTAGCGGTGTTTCTGCAAAAACTTTCCAAACAGAGCTCCCCGCCTTGGAGCAAACCCAATTTTAAACAAACGGATAAAATCTAGATCAAGCCCTCGATCGTAAAGGTATTTGAGAGCGACATGCCCCTCATCACTATGGAGAAGATAGGTGTGATAAAACTCCGAAGCTTTTAAAAGCGCCTCCTTGAGTTCTTTCTTTGTTGGACCCTCTGAGCGTTTTTCATACTCCGCTTCTTCTAAAGGAACTTGGAACCGCTCTGCCAAGGTATCTACCGCTTCAACGAAGCTCATTTTCATGTATCCCATCAAAAATGCAATGGCATCTCCGTGCGCACCGCAACCAAAACAGTGGTAATGAGATTCTCCTTTTTGGATCATAAACGAGGGGGTTTTCTCATCATGAAAGGGACAGACTCCTTTGTAACTACTTCCCGCAGGTTTTAGGTTTACGTAGGAGGAAACCACTTCAATAAGGTCTATCTTTTCTCTGAGGAGCTCTAAGCTTTTTTTTGTGTAAATACCCATGTCGACATTTTTTCGCTGACGCTATACACTACTGATCTTAAGGTGAAAGCATGAATAAAGCAAACTTCAAAAAAAAGGTCTATCGAAAGTTAGAGACCTCTCCTTTATCGGAGTCCATTTCTCTAAACAAAATGGCATCTCATGGAGAGCCAAAAAAGATCATCCCCTCTTTGGCAACAAAAGGAGTACGGGAGAAGTTTAAAAAGACTTTTCTTCCCCTGCTAATCGAAATTTTTGAGCTCAGACAATCGATTGACAATTATAAAACAGAGCTTCAGACAAGTAACGTCTTCCCAGATGAAAATATTTCAAAATCCCCACAGGAAATATTGAAGTGGCTAGAACAACTCCAAACAGATATCGAAGAGTCTCAAAGATGGTGTGATGGTGTCATTCTACAAATTGCAAAGGGAATCGAAGAGGCTAAAGAGGCTCTTGACATCGTCAATGGTGAAAAGGAAGAAGGTCTTTTGAAACGATTGCTAAAAAGGATCACAAAATGAATACGGCAACGAAGCAATCCCCCATGATGGTGCAGTGGAATGCCTGCAAACAAAAAGCAAAAGATGCCCTCCTTCTATTTCGTTTAGGAGATTTTTATGAAGCTTTTTACGAGGATGCAAAGCTCCTCTCTGACGCCGCAGATGTTACTCTAACACAAAGGCAGGGAATTCCTATGAGTGGAGTTCCTGCTCAATCTGCTGAGGGATATATTGAAAAACTTGTCGAGAAGGGTTTTTTAGTCGCGATTGCCGAACAAGTTGAAGATGCAAAATCGGTGAAAGGTCTTGTAAAACGCGAGGTGGTTCGCGTTGTTTCTCCTGGAACTCTTTTGAGCTCTCTTCCAGAAAAAGATAACAACTTTTTCGGTTGCTTATGCTCCTTGAATCAAACCTTTGCCTTAGCCCTCCTCGATATTTCGACGGGAGAGCTCCGCGTGAGTGAAGCAAGTGAAATTCAAAAGCTTCAAGACGAGCTTACGAGGCGTGGACCTTCGGAAGTTCTTATTTCTGAGCGGGATCAACAAACCTTTGCACCCTTTCTCAAAGAATTTCCTCTAAGGATCACTAAGAAAGAAAATTGGCACTTTGATTCTCAAACCACATTTAACACCCTAATCCGCCATTTCAAACTGCACTCTCTTGATGGCTTTGGCCTGCAAGGAATGATCACAGCAACTACGGCAGCAGGAGCCCTTCTTTCTCATATTCAGAACGAGCTGAGCCTTTCAACCACACATATCAAATCGATTGTTCTAGATGAGCTCTCTTCCTATATGGCAATCGATCAGGCAACTCAGCGCAACCTCGAGCTCACAGCTCCCCTTCATAAGGGAGGGAAGAATTTCACCCTTTTAAAACTTCTAGACCATACCCATACTCCGATGGGAGCTCGCCTCTTTAAGTCATGGCTTACTCACCCTCTCCTCTCTGCGGAAAGAGTTCAGAAAAGGCAAGAAGGCGTTGAAGAACTTATGGAGCATCTTTCTCTAAAAGAAAAGCTCCGTCCTATCCGAGACCTTGAACGACTGATGATGCGCATCTCTACTGGAAGTGCCTCGCCCCGAGACCTAACAGGATTGAAAGTTTCTTTAGAGGTACTCCCCTCCTTAAATGAAATGATTAAGACCTTCCAGTCTCCTCTTTTTAAATCTCTTGTACTTCCTGATGTTTCTCCCATTGCTCAGCACATAAAAGCAGTTCTTGTCGATGATCCCCCTGCCAAATTAGGGGATGGAAAGGTGATTAACCCAGGAGTAAATACTGAACTAGATGAGCTTCGTTCTTTAAAAAGTAATAGCCAGGCGTGGATTGCTAACTATCAAACCGAGCTCAGAGACCTTACGGGGATAAAAACCCTTAAAGTCATCTTTAGTAAAGCCTTTGGATATTGCATTGAAGTGAGTCGAGGACAGGCGGATCGGATGCCCTTAACATTTCAGAGAAGACAAACCCTCGTCAATAATGAACGGTTCATTTCCCCAGAGCTTAAAAGTTATGAGGAAAAAGTCCTCACCGCTGAAGAGAAAATTTACGGGATAGAAAAGCATCTTTACCAAGAGCTTCGAGCTGAGGTCGCATCGCATATCGACACGATCTTTTCCCTTTCAAGATCTATTGCCACTCTCGATGTTCTTCTCTCTTTAGCAATTGTTGCCAAAACTCATCGCTACACAAAACCTGTGATTGACGAAGGAAGTAGGCTAGAAATCGAAGTAGGCAAACACCCTGTCATTGAGGCTTCTCTTCTCGATGATTCATTTATCCCAAACGATACCCACCTAAGCCAAAATAAATGTCTCTTTCTCATTACCGGCCCAAATATGGCAGGGAAATCCACCTATATTCGACAAGTGGCGCTGATTACAATCATGGCGCAAATGGGGTCCTACGTCCCTGCAAAAAGGGCACATATTGGAATTGTAGATAAGGTATTCAGTCGTATTGGAGCCAGTGATGACCTGTCGCGTGGACAATCCACATTTATGATTGAAATGACGGAAACGGCCAACATTCTTCACAATGCTACTTCCAGATCACTTGTGATTTTGGATGAAATTGGACGAGGAACCAGTACGTTTGATGGGATTTCAATTGCTTGGGCGGTTGCTGAGAACTTACTAAAAGTGGGATGTAAAACCCTTTTTGCCACCCATTATTGGGAGCTCACTGAGCTTGAGGAGCACCATGCTGGAGCAAGCAATGTGCATGTTGCAGTGCAAGAAGCTGCTGATAGAATTATATTCTTAAGAAAAATCGTTGCTGGAAGTACCGACAAGAGCTATGGGATTCATGTGGCTCGCCTTGCTGGACTTCCACAGCCAGTCTTGAAACGAGCCCATGAAGTCCTCCATAAACTTGAAGAAAAAGATCTTGATTCTCCCCCTAAGCCAGAAGAGCAACTCTCTTTTTTTTCGGCAACAGATCCCTCTCCAAAAGAATCTACACTTGAGAAGCTTGCAGAATCAGTTCAAAAACTCGATCTAAACACGACAACTCCTCTTGAAGCTCTCAAAAAAATTCAAGAATGGAAAAACCACCTCTCATGAACCCCGAAAAGCTCAAAAACATTCCCAATGAGCCAGGCGTCTATCTGATGAAAAATGAGGGCGGGGAAATCCTTTATATTGGGAAAGCAAAGCAGCTCTGCAAACGAGTCAAACAATATTTTATTCCAGGCAGAGATGGCAGGATGATGGTTCCGTTCCTTACCTCACAGGTAGTGAAAATTGATACTATCGTTACCTTCTCTGAAAAAGAGGCCCTCCTTCTAGAAAATAACCTCATCAAGAAACACCAACCAAAATATAATGTCCTTCTCAAAGATGATAAGACATTCATTAGTCTGACAGTGAATCACAGGCATCAGTGGCCTATGATTCGCATTGTGCGTCATCGAGGAAAACCTAAAGAAGGGGAGCTTTCATTTGGTCCCTATACAAGCGCTTTTGCGGCACGGCAAACCCTTGATTTAATGAATCGTGTCTTTAAGCTCCGCCAATGCTCTGATCGTGAACTTTCCTCTCGCCATCGGCCTTGCCTTCTATACTCTATTAAGCGCTGCATTGCTCCGTGTGCTGCAAAGTGCACCAAGAAAGAATACGACGAGGAAGTTAAGCGCTGTATAGACTTTCTTAAGGGAAATGACAAACAGGTCATTAAAGAACTCAAAGAAGAAATGCTCAAGGCTTCTGAGCGTTTAGAGTTTGAAAGAGCAGGAGCACTGAGGAAAACGATCGATCAGATTGAACATGTCACACATAGTAAGCAGGCCATTGTTCGCTCTAAGGGAAAGGATTGTGACATTTTTGCTCTTTACCACGAGGGGAAACACCACATCATTTCCAAGCTTGTATACCGAGAGGGACGGCTGATTGGCGCCGATCATTTTAAGTTTATTGAACTTGCCTCTACAGACGAAGAGATTTGGGAATCCTTCCTTCTTCAACATTATCAACAAGAAGAATTCCGTCCCCCAGAAATCCTCCTCTCAAGTTCCTTAAGAACTCAAAAGACACTAGAAGAACTTATTGACGTCTCCATCACGCACCCAAAAAAAGGAGAGAAAGCCCACCTCATTCAGTTGGCATTAAAAAATGCAAAGTCCCTTTTTACTGAAAAGCAATCCAAAGAAGAACTTCTTCTTGATTTACAAGAAACTTGTGGGCTTGCCCATTGTCCGGTCCGGATCCAGTGCTTCGATACTTCCAATATTTCCGGGACTGACCTGGTTGCCTGCATGGTGGGCTTTACCGATGGGAAAAGAGACAAGGAGAAAACACGTCTCTTTAAAATAAAGGGAATCGATAAACCAGACGATTACGGCGCAATGCGCGAGGTCCTTTTGCGCCACTATAGCAAAGCAAAGGAAAAAGATGACCTCCCCGATTTGACAATGGTCGACGGGGGAAAAGGGCAGCTAAATGTCGCTTTGGAGGTTTTTAAAGAGTTAGGAATTGCCAATGTTGATGTCATTTCTCTTGCCAAAGAAGACGGGAGGCACGACAAAGGACTCAATTTTGAAAAAATCTTCATTCCCCATAAAAAAGATCCTATCTTTCTTTCTCCTCGCTCTTCTACTCTTTTTATTCTGCAGCAAATCCGGGACGAAGCACATCGAGTTGCCATTACTTATCACCGAAAACGACGAAGCAAACGTCTTATCCAAACCGAGCTAGATGGAATTCCAGGGATTGGCCCAAAGAAGCGTACCCTTCTTTTAAAACACTTTGGAAGTGTGAAACAGATCAAAGAAGCTTCAAAAGATCAACTTGAAGAACTTCCAGGACTTTCAAAGCAAGATGTTGAAGTTCTTCTCAATTTTCAACAAACGTCACGGTAAAGGGCTTTTGATACCCCAAATGCCGAGCCAAAATAAAGCCCAACTCCTCTTCGACCTCTTGGAAAAATTCTTGCTCTTGAGGGAAGGGAAGGGATGTCATGATTTCAATCGTTGATTTCCCACGAATTGCAACGTCAGAAACAGACTCAAAGTCAGGAAACCTCTCTTGAAAGTAGGTTTTCGCACAACTTCGAATTACCCCCTCTTCAATATCGACAGAAGCCCCCTCCATTTCTAGGCTCAGATATTGCCTGCGGTTTAAGAGATAAGCCACTACAAAAAGAATGACTCCAATTCCTAGAATAACTCCCCCAATAAGGGCGCATATGCCGCGTGGATCTTCCAGGAAGTTGATCAGTTGCATCCGAAAATAGTCCGCATGGGGGAGAGCTAAGAAAAGAACCCCCACCCCAAGAACCAAAAAGACAACAAAGAAGTGGACAGCTGAAAAGAGAATATTACCGGTTCTCATCAGAATTCTTCCGAATTAAACTCTTCTTCTTCCTTTTCAATCTCTTCTTCAATGATCTGTTCGAGTGGCACATCGGAAATCAGAGCCTTAAATACAACATGAACGCACGAAACATGGAGCCCTGTTAATTTGCAAACTTCTCCAGTAATCTTCGACTGCAACTCTTCTGCTTTTTCGGGGATAGAGATCCCATGGGCTACATTTACTTCAACCTTAATGCTAACGGAGTGATTTTTAGAATCCTGCTCCACATGAATCCCCTTGATCCGTTCATTCCCTTCCCTTCCAAGCAAATTATCCAAAAGGTTCCCTTCCAAAAGAGAAACACCCTCGATGTCTGCTAAACACTTGATGACTATTGCTTGAAAAACACGCGTCTCAATATCTCTTACAAAGACCGTATCAGCAAACTTTAGCTCTTTTGTATCGAGCTCCTTAAATTGGTCATACATTCTTTCACCTCTGTTTCCTATCAGTCTACAAGATCATCAATAAATAGTGCCACGACTATTCACCTGAGTATTTAAAGTAAACTTATCGACTCTACTCACCCTTTGACCTTGCTCTTTTTCATCTGCAAACATCTTGTTAAACAATGCCGCCACCACAAAGAAACCTGATAACAGCCCTGCACCAGCAACAACTGTAGGACTGAAACAGCTTTCTGGGTCATCAACGCTCCGACGCCTAGCACCCTGAAGCGATGCATTTGATCTTGCATGCACCTGCGATCCTAGTGGAATTACATGATGATCTCTTCTAAGGGCGATAGATTTTCTTTCCTTAACTCTCCGCTCTCCACCAAAAACTTCATCACGAATTTCTCGCATTTTCCCAAGGTCCAATCTACAATATCCGCTTTCCATTCCAGATGTTTCAAAAACTTCAACAAGCCGACTAGTCAAGGTGCCTAGCAATTCATCTCTGGGAGCATACAGATCTGGGAGCTCCTCAACAACGGTTTTTTCTGCAAATTCAATCAGCGCATGCCTTCTAAATTCACTATCCGATTCAATGCTGAGAATAGGTCGCGCTTGAAAATCATACGGAATATATTCCTCCACTCCCCTGTTCTTAAAAAATTCATCTGCAATTTGCCGGCAAATAGTTTGGATATGATAACGGTCCTCACTTTCTGTATCGATGACTTCCCAGCCGTCTTCAACAGATTTCCCTACATTAACTTTAACTCCATTCAGAAGGTTTGTATAATGAATTGCATCGTGGTGAACGATATCACGAGATTCAACTTTAGTCGCTAGCATTTTTAACCCCTTTCTTTTACGGTCTATTGCAAACTGTGGGAGCATTAAACACCACATAAGAAATATTTTCAACTCTTTTATTCCTTGTTCGTGGTAAAGTAGGAGAAAACTTTGAGGCTTTGATATGTACATACTACTCTACATCATCTCTTGGCTCACCTTAGGGTGGTTCTCATCCAGAATGGCCAGATGGCGTGGAAGAAACCCCGCAATTTGGTTTTTTCTTGGAGTGGTTCTCGGAATAATCGCATTGATTGTCCTTTATTTTCTCCCTCAGAAAGAAACTCTGGCAACTGCAATGGCAGCTCCAATGCAAAAAGCAGCCATCTCCATTTCGCCAAATGAGGAGACTTCCGAAAAACCTCCAGAAAAGCTTTGGTATTATCTAGATTCAGAAAAAGCTCAATTTGGCCCAATGAGTTTCTCTGCTCTTCAGGAGGCATGGGACGATGATAAAATCACTGCATCGACCTATATTTGGAATGAAGATATGGAAAACTGGGTGCGTCTTGAAAGTCTTATTGACCTCCATGCACGCATAAGAAGAGCCCCTTAAAAAGGGGCTCTAATATTTAGAACTCAGGGTAATGGTCAGAGACTCTCTACCAAGAAGACTTTGTAACTCCCGGAATCAGACCAGCAAGGGCCATCTCACGGAAACACAAACGAGATAAGTTAAATTTACGAAGGTATCCACGGCAGCGGCCTGTAAGGCGGCAGCGATTACGGAGACGAATTTTTGATGAGTTTGGGGAAAGCTTATTGAGCTTATCTTGAGCATCCATTCGTTCTTCATCACTCACTTCGAGGTTTCGAACGATTTTTTTGAGTTCTTGCCGTTGCTCCCATTTCATTTGAACGAGTCGCTCACGCTTCTTCTCTTTTTCGATCATTGCTTTTCTAGCCATAGTCTTCCTATTTTTTCCTAGCTGGTCCTTTTTGTCGTTGCTTACGGTTGGGGTTCCGTTTGTTAATCACATAGAGTCGCCCCCGCCGTCTAACAATCTTATCCCCTTTACCGGGATCTGCTTTTACAGATGCACGCACTTTCATAAGTAAATCCTAAATTTCAGATAGTAGCAGCCAGTATAACGAATTCTCTATTTCTTGACAACGTCATTACAGAAATAAAAAAAAATGTTGTGGGTTGAACCTATTTCACACTTTATGTAGAATGGTCCCTTGTTGGAAAATAAAGAGTTTATAGACAATGAAACGGACCTATCAACCTAGTAAGCGACGACGCAAAAAAACCCACGGGTTTCGCTCTCGCATGAAGACTGTAGCCGGACGAAGGCTCATTAACAAAAAACGACGAAAAGGGCGGAAGCGCCTCTCTGCGTGAAACTAAACTTTTCAAAACTGCAACGTCTCCTTGCTAAACGTGAATTCCGTGAGGTGTATCAACGAGGTAGGAAATTTGTGGGCCACCGGCTAACATTCTTTTATCTCTTAGAGGACATACACTCTCCCCGATTAGGAATCACGATTACAAAAAAATGGGGAAAGGCCCATGACCGCAACCGTTTTAAGAGAGTTGTTCGAGAAGGGTTTCGCAGGTCCTATCCAGAGCTCAACACTGGGCTCACGCTGAATGTCCACCCCCGTGAGGGGTACAAAGACCTTAGCGCGGAGGAAGTTACGATGGAACTAAAACGATTGAGCAACTCCTGTGTCCAAACTAAATCCAAACCAGCAAAAAGCAGTCACCGCCACTGAGGGCCATGTCCTCATCCTTGCAGGAGCAGGGAGTGGAAAAACGCGCGTTCTCGTTCACCGTATTGCTCACCTCATCCGAGATAAAAAAGTCTCTCCTGAGTCAATTCTAGGCCTTACTTTTACCAATAAAGCAGCGGAAGAAATGCGAGAGCGCGTTGCAAAGCTTGTCTCGATTGAAGAGGCTCAGCAAGTTTCCCTTTCCACCTTTCACAGCTTTTGCATGAAAATACTTCGAAAGGAGATTCACCGGCTTGGGTTTACCCAAAAATTCTCCTTATATGATGAAAAAGACATGCGCCGCCTCATTATGCAAGTTGCTGAAGAACTTTTTGATGGAGAAGAGCTTTCGTTAGAGCCCATTATCACAGCAATTTCCTACATAAAAGGGAAAGGACTTGCAGCCGAAGACTTTCCAAAAACAAGTGACCCAAAGCAAGATGCTTTCATTAAAGAAGTCTATGAATCCCTCCGAGTCGCAATGAGAGCCTACAATGCACTCGACTTCGACAGTCTTCTCACTCTTACCGTTGAACTTTTTGAGAGCTTCCCCGAGATTCTTGAAAAATATCAAGACCGTTTCCGCTACATTATGATCGATGAATATCAGGATACTAACCCGATTCAGTACCGCCTTGCCTCTCTTCTCTCTAAGAAATACCACAATCTCTGCGTTGTTGGAGACGACGACCAATCAATCTACGCCTGGCGGGGAGCTGAAATTGAGCATATTCTTAGTTTTCCTGCAGAAACCACCATTAAACTCGAGCAAAACTACCGCTCAACCTCCCGGATTCTACAGGCCGCTAATGCGGTGATTAAAAACAATGTTCATAGACACGACAAGGTCTTGCAAACCAATGCCAAGGAAGGGGAAACCCTTGAAATCTTTAATGCCCCTTCTGAGCAAGAAGAAGTAGAATCAGTAATCCAACGTATCCTTCAGTTCAGAGAGGAAAAGAATTACCGCTGGAAGGATATTGCTATCCTCTACCGCTCGAATAATTTAGCCCGCTCCTTTGAACTCGCTCTTATGCAAACTGTATGGAGAAATGAAGGGCAGTGGGTCCGAGGAATCCCCTATCAAGTCTTTGGAGGAATGGGTTTTTTTGAACGAGGTGAGGTGAAAGATTTGATGGCTTATCTGCGCATCATTTCAAACCCTAAAGATCAAGAAGCTCTCCTCCGTATTGTTAATTACCCAAGACGAGGCATCTCCGATAAAACTCTCGACACCATTACCCAATTCAACCGTCGTAAACACCTTCCTCTTCTCGCTGTTATGAAAAAAATTACCCAAGGTGAGTACCCAGAACTTGCTCTAACCTCTAGAGGATCACAAGGAATTGCTAATTTCGTCATTCTATACCAAGAAATGACAGAAAAGTTTCAGTCCCTTTCTCTTTCTCAAGGACTCAAATGGCTTCTTGAAAAGATCGACTACAAAACAGCTCTGATGAAGGAATTTAAAACCGACACAGTTCAGGAGGCAAAGTGGGAAAATATTCAAGCTTTTATCTCCGCGATGCAAACCTATGAAAAAGGAGAGGGAGCCTCTCTTCATGATTTCCTAGCCTCTTCAC
Organism: Candidatus Neptunochlamydia sp. REUL1; assembly: GCF_963457595.1. Lineage (GTDB taxonomy): Bacteria > Chlamydiota > Chlamydiia > Chlamydiales > Simkaniaceae > Neptunichlamydia. Next base: position 1,379,277 of record NZ_OY735137.1, on the reverse strand, counting down.
TGCTCAATAACCACAAAGACAGAAAAAAAGACCTTTTTGGAAGCGACACACTCAGCCTTATGACCTTTCATAGTGCTAAAGGACTTGAATTCCCCGCTGTTTTTCTAGTAGGACTTGAGGATCACCTGATCCCCCATCTTAAATCTCAGACAAAAGAAGGAATTGAAGAAGAGCGCCGCCTTCTCTACGTTGCGATTACCCGTGCGATGGAGGCTTTATGCCTCAGCATGTCACGCAAAAGGACGACACACGGAAAAATTGTTAGTTGCAATCCCTCCCGCTTTCTTTTTGAAATCCCTAAGGAGATTCTGAAAGTAACATCCTGGAAATAATTTTAGCGATGTTTGACTTCTCTTCACCTGGAGCAAAGCGGTGGGAAACCTGAGCGTGTTCAAGGGCTTCTTCCTTATCCTCTATAAACTCAGAAATAACAAGATGCATTTTCCAGCAGTGGTCAGCACTTTTTTCTCCAAACTCATCAATAAATTGCTTAAGAGGCTTAATGCTATTCTTCTCTTGAAAATCAAGAAGCGCTAGCCGAGAAGCAATCTCTTTACTTTCAATAGCATTCAGTGCTGCGCGCAGTGCATTCCCTTCCTCTGTTCCCCGAAGAGTAATGTACTTTTCAAGCATAAGCTCAGGAACTACATCCCCTCCTATGTTTAGGATTGTGCGAACCAAGCTTTTAGCTCCCATGGATCGAGCCTCTTCATAGCAATATTTGAGTTCTCCAACCTTTTTACTCTGCTTTGCCTCTTCAAGTTTTTTTTCAAGCAAATAATAGCGACGCCCTACTTCTTTCAAATGCTTTCCAAAATCCCCTACCCCCTTGATGGGATATCCCATCCGAGAGATTTCCTCCTCTTTAGAGTTCAGAAGAACAATCGTAGGGAAATTCTCAACTCCATACTTTTCTTTTAAAACGCGATTTTGGATCAAAATCGCTTCACTTTGCGTGTTTATTTCAGGAAAGTCTACTTGAACAAAAATAAGTTCTGATGGGAGCTTTTCAAACACTTCTTCTATTAAAGTCTTTGAATGCTCCGACCAATCGGAGCCAGTAAAAACAAGCGCAAGTGGAAGATCATACCCTTGTGCAATGTCTCTCCCTTTTGAATAATCCTTCGTCACCTGCGGAGAGGCAAAAAGCACCCCCGAAAGGAATAGAAAAATGATTGATAGTTTCATACCCTTGCTCCAAAAGTTAAAGCACTATAAAATACACGTATAAAAAATGAAGCCATTTCTTTCGACAACTATTCTACGTCACCGTAGAGAAAATTTAAAAAAGTGCAGTCTTCGCGGACTAGAGCAGCGAGAAGACATGCTCTTTTTGACCTATCCAAAGGACCCTATTCCCTTTATTGAAAAGGGAATTCTCCTCAGTTTAGATGCTCCCCCTCTAACAAACAAGGATCGCTCTCCCCTTTTCTTGATCGATGGAACGTGGAAATATGCGGCTGTCATGCAGCGGCAAATCCCTCAAAAAGAAAAATGGGTTCATCGGAGTTTGCCTTCCCATTTTCGAACCGCCTATCCTCGTAAACAAACAGACTGCGTGGATCCTGACCGAGGCCTTGCCTCAGTGGAAGCTCTTTTTATCGCCTACCACATTCTTGGATACGATACATCTGGACTTCTTGATCATTACTACTGGAAAGATAATTTCCTCAAAATTAACACCTTTTATCAAAGGGTTAATTAGAAAATAAAACCACCTCTATTTTGAGCTTATACCATTTTTTATTGTTAAAAAATTGATAGTAATACACTATGAGGCTGTTTAGAACCAAAGAGATTCAGAAGTTTCAGGGTGTAAAACTTTTGAGTTCGAAAAAACAGGTGCTTTTTGATAGGTTTTGTAGTTTGTAAGTGTTTAGAAATGGAAAATTCCGTCCATTTGGACACACCTCTCCCTAGGAGAGACACAAATTTGGGGGATCTAGAACCGCGAGCCTCTTCAGATTGTAACAAATAGCTTGCATAAAACTTGAAAATTGATTTTTCGCGATTCCTCGGTACCGCACTCGTTTCTCTATTTGCGAAAAGACCCGCTCATGAGGGGCCCTCACGGAACTGTACCACCGATCCTGATCTTTATTTTTGCCCTTCATGTTATTCTTTTTGATAGCGCCTAGATGTACCCCCTTTGCCTTAGCTATTCTGGGCGCGGGATTTATACAATAGCCCTTGTCCATATAGCTAGCCCCCTGAGAGGGACAGACGTGTTTGAAACCTGAGGCATCTGTGATATTAGCCGGAGTAATCGCAACCTTATTGATAAGACCTGTCTGCATGTCTACACTGGTATGCTGCTTATAACCATACCAGTATTTATTCTTCCCTTTACAACCAATCTTTGCTTGAACGTCTGCAGAAAATTGTGAGATGTTTTCGTTGTTCAGTTTCTCGTATTTTTCTGCAATCGCCTTATCTCTTTCCTCCCATAAATTCGCTTTAGCAATTAAATGGGTTGCATCTACAAAGGTAAAAACTTCACTCATAAGTCCTTGATCTTTTAGCTGATCTCTTAGATCAGCAAAGATCAAGGACAAGATATTGGTCCCTATTTTTTTTCTAAGCTGACAAAAGACTGTGTGATCTGGGGTATTGTCTCTCAGATTAAACCCACAAAACCATCGAGCTGCAGTGTTTTCTTGGATAAAGCGTTCTAATTCTCTATCGCTGCAGTTCTCCATAAACTGCAGCAATAAACACTTGAATATCCGCAGCAAGCCATGCCTTGGAATATCTTCCTCCCTATTCTCCTGATCTAAACCCTATTGAACACAAGTGGGCACAGGCAAAGTCTAAGCGAAGAAAATATCAATGTGGAATAGACAAACTTTTCAAGGAGTACTGCCTATAACTAATTTAAGTCACTTTAGCTATAGAAGAGAAAACCACATGCCTTTTAAACAAGTTTTCAAACCATTACCCAATTAACTCACAATACCTTTTGTGTAGTACCACTTCCCATTGACTTTTTGAAAAGAGCTAATTTCATGCAATAGTCGCTCCTCTCCTTGATGGCGAAAATGCGCAATGAACTGAACAGTCCCTGCGTTTCCCTCTTCCTCACTGAATAGAACATCTAGCTTAATCCCCTCGACCCCAGTGCCCCCTTTTCGATCAAACCGCTTAAGAGCTTCACCTTGCATCGTCTTTTCAATATAGTCGAGATTATTTTGGGTGTAGGCCGTATAACGAGAGCGCATCAAAGACTCAGGGGTTGGAGGACTCACCTCCCACTTAATATAGGGTCCACAACATTTAGAATAATCCTTGCCAGACCCGCAGGGGCACGTCATAGAATAAATTCCTGAGTCAATTCAATTGCTAGCTCAAATACAACAAATAGAGAGAGGACAATTAAAACAGGTTTCCCTCCTGGGAGTTGTTGATTAAGCTTGGAATAGTCTTTGCGATACCTTCCAACCCAAACCATTAGCACCGGGATCAAACCTAACAAAAGGGCACACCCGATTCCCCCCGCATACCCCAAGGCCTTCAGAAAAATGCCTGGGCTAACCGAAACAATAATGATTGGAGGAATATAAATGATCGCACACAAGAGGACCTTCTTAAATCCCACTTTTGCTAATCGAAGACCATCCGATAAAAAATCCAAAAGCCCCAATGTTACTCCCAAAAAGGAGGTCGTAAGAGCAAAGGCGCTAAAGAACTGCCCGGTCAAGTAAATGGGAGAGTTGGGGAAAATTTTCTTTAAGGGCTCAACAGCTGTCTGCCCCATTGTCTGAGCCTGCAAAAGGCCATTTGGACCTGAAGCAGGAACAATTCCCAAAATCAAATACTCCCATAAAATATACCCCAAGAAGGGCAAGGAAGTCCCAACTAAAATGGCAAACCGGACCGTCTTGGGGTGGCGATCAAGATAGGTTGTCAGACTAGGGACAATCCCCTGGTAGCTAAAAGAAGTAAACATTACAGGAAGAGCTAGAAATGATGGAATCCAATGGGCACGCGAAAGATTTTCAATCTTCACTTCTCCAAAGCCAAGAATCACAAAAACAAGAAATGCCAACCCTAGTCCAATCATCAATAAAAAATTGATTCGATCCACGACTGCCGTCCCCAAATAGATGCAAAATCCAAAGACTGCGGAAAAGATGATTAATCCCGCAACGTAGGGGATCTTGCCCCCAAAAAGAGCAACCACAAATCCCCCTCCACCATCCACATAGGCAATGGTTAAGCAGTAGAATAGGAAAATATATAGGATCCAAGCGGCGATTTTACCGACAGGACCTAGAAGGTGGTGAGCCATTGAAATAATATTGGCGTCATTTGGCATCCATAAGCACACCTCTAGAAGAAGAAGCCCCGTACACGCACTAAATATCCAACAAATAATAAAAATAACTGTTGCGGGAAGAAACCCTCCCACTCCCGTAACAACCGGAAGAGCCAACATGCCTGCACCAATGGCCGTTCCTCCAACAAGAAGAGCACCGCCAATAGCCTTTCTAAGCAAAAAATCCATAACTCCTCTATTAAATCGCCTCCATAATATGGTAAGGGTTCTTTTGAGCGCAATAACTCTCTTCATTTAAAAAAAACCATCATGTATCATGGGAATCTAACTCTAAGGAATGTTTTGCAACCAAAAAGATACTCGAAAGATCAACACGGCATCGACGTCCGACATATCGATCCTAAAGCTTTATATATTCTAGAAAAATTACGCGCATCTGATTACACTGCCTATCTAGTAGGTGGAAGCGTCCGAGACCTACTCCTTGGAAAAAAGCCCAAGGATTTTGACATTTCTACATCAGCAAAGCCTGAAGAAATTAAACGTTTATTCCCTAGCTCAATTCTGATCGGGAAACGGTTCCGCCTCGCTCATGTCCGGTTTGGAAAAAAGGTGATTGAAGTCTCCACCTTTCGTTCTGGAGACATCGAAAATGAACAGCTCATTACAGAAGACAATATTTGGGGATCTCCCGAAGAAGATGTCTTAAGGCGAGACTTTACGATCAACGGTCTTTTTTATGACAGCAACACTGAAGGAATCATTGATTTTGTTGGAGGATACCCCGATATTGAAAAAAAGCTTCTTCGCGCGATCGGCCAACCTTTTCTCCGTTTCAAACAAGACCCTGTCCGAATGATCCGCTGTTTAAAATTTCAAGCTCGATTTGGACTAGAAGTAGAGGAAGAAACCCGCCTTGCTCTTATCGACTGCAAAGGAGAAATTCTCAAGAGCGCACAAGCCCGAGTACTCGAAGAAATGCTGCGCATGTTGGAGTCTGGATCTTCAAAAAACTTCTTCCGCTTGATGACCGACCATGGTTTGATGCAACAACTCCTTCCCTCGATTGCTGAATACTTAGAAACGCAAGAGGGAAATGAAATATACTCCTATCTAGATGAAGCCGACGGCACGCTTAAAGAACCTCATAATCCCAACCTTGAACGCCCTGTTCTCCTTGCTTGCCTTGCCTTCCCACTTCTCGAAAAACATTTAAAGATACACTTTACCAATCGAGACAAAACGCCCCACCTTGGAGATATTTACAAAGAAGCCAATATTGTGATCGATGAAGTTTTTCACACCTTTTTCAAAATTCCCCGCCGGTTGAAAATTCGAACGCTTAGTATTTTGATTTCACAGTTCCGAATCACTCCCTTCCAAAAGAAAAAAACCATGAGAATTCGCATTCCTCGCGCTCCTGAATTTCATCTGGCCCTTCAGTTTTTTGACCTTCGATGTCGTCTAGAGCCGGGACTTCAAGAACTTCACGGGCAGTGGAAAGAAGCCTATGAAAAGATTGCAGACACCCTTCCAGCCCCACGAAAGCAAGGAAGGCGTCCTCGACGCAACCCCCGGCCAAGAAAATGAGTCTAAAAAAGGCTGATGAACAAACACTTTTTGTTGGCCCCCCACTAGACGATGGTCCATTGCCAGCTCTCTTTTATTTTGCTCTTTCCGCAGAAGATAGCTTGGGACAAGATCCCTATAATCAACCTGTTCAGTTCCTACAAGGATTGCCCTTGCGGATTTTTTCGATAACACTTCCCGCTCATGAAAACAACTTCCCCCCTGAAAAAGCAATGAATGTTTGGGCCAAAAAAGTTAAAGAAGGCGAGGATCTCATCTCGCCCTTTATTGCAAGTGTCAAAAGAACTGTAGAAAAGCTAAAATCCCACCTTACACGTTGCGCCGTCGCAGGCCTTTCAAGAGGAGCTTTCATCGCTTGCCATGTAGCTGCTCTTTGCCCAGAATTTACCCATATTTTGGGATATGCCCCTTTAACCCAGCTTGACTACGCACCTGATCTCAACCTCGAAACTCTTTCTTCTAAGCTATTCAACCGCAAAATCCGTTTTTACATTGGGAACCACGATATACGGGTAGGAACAGAGCACGCTTTTTCCTTTATTCATGCTCTTGCAAATGAAGCTAACAGCAACAGAATACGCAATGCGCCTATTGAAATGATTATCGGACCATCGATCGGTTATCAAGGGCATGGAACCAGTCCTGGAGTTTTCCAAGCAGGTGTTGATTGGCTAAAAAAGGAGCTATCAATATGAGCGATGATCTCTTTATCTTTGCCGGAGAAGTTAGCGGCGACCTGCACGGAGAAAAACTTTTGAAAGAGCTCTATGCTGTCTACCCTGACCTTAAAATTAGAGGAGTAGGTGGCCCAAAAATGCGCGCGGTCGGGATGGAGTGCATCATGCCTATGGAGGAATTCCAAGTCATGGGGTTTACCGATATTCTTTCCTCCCTTCCAAAGCTTATCAAACAATTCAAAATAATTAAGAAAGATATTCTCACCCACCCTCCTAAAGGAGTGGTAACAATCGACTATCCAGGTTTTAACCTCAGACTAGCAAATGCTCTCCGTCAGAAAAACTCACCCGCAAAGCGCATCCATTACATTTGTCCAACCGTTTGGGCTTGGGGAAAGAGTCGGATTCCAAAAATGGAAACCTCCCTCGATCGCCTTTTAACCATCCTACCTTTTGAACCCGATCTTTTTTCCAAACATCAAGTCGATGCTACGTATGTTGGGCACCCTCTTATTGCACGTATAAATGGGCACCAGTATGATCCGAGTTGGAATCAAGCCTATGGAGTTGAAAATGAACAACAAATTCTCTCCATATATCCTGGAAGTCGAAAGAAAGAACTCCTTCGCAATTTACCCCTGCAGATCAAAGTGGCAAAGCAAATTCAAAAGGGTCACCCCGACCTGCTGATTGCCATCTCTTGCTCTGATGAAAAATTCCTTCCTCTTCTAGAAAAAGAAGCAGGAGACCTCATAATTATTCGACAAAAACACTCTTATGAACTTATGCGGGCTTCTCATCTTGCTATTGCAACCTCTGGAACAGTCACTCTAGAATTGGCTCTCCACCAGATTCCTACAGTTGTGACCTTTGCAATCAATCCCCTAGATGTTTTTTTAGCACAGCATATTTTCCGTATTAATCTTCCCCACTATGCTCTTCCCAACATTCTCTATCATGGAGAACTTTTCCCCGAACTTTTTGGACCAAATCTCACAGAAGACGCCCTCTACAAAAAAGGAAATGACTTTATGCTAAGCGAGTACAAGCGCTTAGAATGTATTGAAGGCTGCAAAAGATTGAAAAACCAACTTGGAAAACAAGACGCGAGCAAAGAAGCTGCCCGCGCAATCCTTGAATTTATCTGATTAAAACCCTTTCCAACCGCGGTATTCAATATCTTTCGATAACCGGTGAGTAATTACTTCAAGGGCTCCCCAACGATATCCATTATAACTCATAGTTTGAGAAAGCTGAATTACAAAACACCCCCAAAACCATATAGCTGCTCCAAAGCCAACCTTTTTGATTGCACGATCCGAAAATCCTTTCTTAATCTCTTGAGCACCTTTGTAGAGAAACTTCCCACCCCAGTAAAGACCTGCTCCAGGAGCAGAGAGGAGTGCTCCAAAGCCAAAGGAAACTCGCCCCGAATCGGCCTTTATCTTTTTTGCGCACTGATAAATCCCGAATGCTACAGCAAGCCGAATAGCAGTGATTGCCATAATTTGCATACGGTGACCCTTGTCCCTATCAGCACCTCTTATTGGTGCAATAAAAGTCTCTGGCAAGACAAAAGGTAATAACTGGTTTTTTATAACCATTCTTTGTTCTCCTATTATGCAGGTTGCATTATAAGAAAGCAGGATACTAAAAAAAATATTTTTGTCAATATTTTTTCTGGTTTAAACACCCCTAACCGATTCTTGATCTTTATCGCTCATTGTAGTAAAATCCTCTCGTTATGCAAAACCCATTGAAAATATATGTTGATCGTCTGTCTCTCGAACGAACAGAAAAAATTGAAGAAACCCTTACCCCTGAGCTCGTCGACGTCAATGAGAAAGACCTCAAATTTCAAAGTCCTGTTAGGCTTAAGGGAAAAGCATATATTGCTGAAGACCACTTAGTTATACAACTAGATATTGAAACAGAAGCGCTAATCCCCTGCGCTATTTGCAATAATGGGATAAAGAAAAAAATCACAGTCAAGGGCTTCTATCACACGGAAGAACTTGAAAAAATTCGAGGTCATGTTTACGATTACACCGATCCTCTGCGAGAAGCTATTTTACTAGAAGTCCCTTCTTATGTAGAATGTTTAGAAAATTGTCCCAAACGGATAGACTTAAAAAATTACTTACAAAAAGGGAATGACCAATTCCCCTTTGCAGATTTAAACTAGGAGAAAACCCGTGGCCGTCCCACGTAACCGACACTCAAATGCACGCAAAAATAGTAAACGTGCGCACCACGCAAAAAAAGAGAAACATGTTGCAAGTTGCTCAAACTGCGGAAAAATGCACCTCCCCCACCGAATGTGCTCATTCTGTGGATACTATGGAGGACGCTCCGTCCTTTCGGAAGCGCAAGAGTAAAGTCCCCCATCTGGGGATTGACCTCCTGGGAGGAGATTTCGTATCTCCTGATCATGTGCTTGAAACTCTTCACGCCCTCTATTCAGAGGTCGCCGCTCCCTTTTGTCTAACAGTTTTTTCTACCCCGGAAATAGCAACCCACATCGAAGCCTTCAAAAAAGCGCACGATCTCAAGGAGAAAGAACTCAAAATATTCCAAACCGAAGAAATCATCCATATGGATGATGACCCACTTTACGCCGTTCGAAAAAAGAAACAATCCTCTATGTGCCTTGGAATGAAACTCCTAAGGGATCGACAAATTGATGCCCTTGTTTCTACTGGAAATACAGGAGCATTAATAGCCAGCGCAAAACTTTTCCTGCCAATGCTACAAGGAATTTCTCGAACAGCTCTGATCACACTTCTCCCGACAAAAAAAGAACCAATTGCGGTAATCGACGTAGGCGCAAACATCCAATGCAGCCCTGAGCACCTTGTTCACTTTGCTCAGATGGGAATCGCTTATCAGAAAGCACGCGGGATTAAAAAACCAGCTGTCGGCCTTCTCAATATTGGGGTAGAAGAAAAAAAAGGGCGGGCAGAACTCCGAGAGACTTATAAACTTCTCCAAGCGTTTAACGATGAGGAGACTGTCTTTGCTGGGAATATTGAAGGGAAGGAAGTCTTTTCAGGAAATATCCATGTGCTTGTCACCGACGGTTTTACAGGAAATATTTTCTTAAAAACTGCAGAAGGCCTTTCCTCATTCATTCTTGATACGATGAAAAAAAATCAGAATCTCATCCCCTTCTCAAAACCTCTCCTACAACACCTAGAAGCCGAACTCTACTCAGCAGAGTATCCCGGAGCAATTCTTTGCGGTATTGACGGGGTTATCATTAAATGTCATGGAGATGCAAATCCTGAAGCCCTTAAGTGTGGTGTCCAAGGAGCTATCAATCTTCTTCAGGGAAAATTTCTCGACAAAATCAAACTTGAATTAAACCCCTAGAGAGCTCTAAGAATTTACTAGAAAAACATCGGCCATTGATATATGATCATGATTTACGAACACATCCATACTGGTGAAACTGATGAAAGAAATTCTTCTAAATGTGACGTCAAAGGAAAAGAGATGTGCGATATTAAAGTTTGGAAAACTCCAAGACCTAACTGTTGAACGCAAGTCAAACAGACAACTTACCGGAAACATCTACCGGGGTGAAGTCATCAACATCTTGCACAACATTCAATCGGCATTTATTGCGATTAATGAGGGCGAAAATGGATTTATCCATATCAGTGATATCGTAGAGAATACCCAAAAATTCCAAGAAATGTTCGATATGGAGTTTGACTGGGATTGCGACGTTAGCTCTATAAAAACACGCGAGCTCAAAGATGCTGATATCTCCAAGTTTATGGAGATTGGACACCCTGTTCTTGTCCAGGTCGTAAAGGAACCGATAGGCTCCAAGGGAGCGCGTCTTACCTCAAACATCACAATTCCTGGGCGCTACCTTGTCCTCCTTCCAAACACCCCTCACCGTGGAGTGTCCCGGAAGATTGTTGACCGCTCGGAGAGAGACAGACTCAAAAAAATTATCAAAGCCTTTGAAATGCCTCAAAAAATGGGGCTAATTTGCCGTACTGCAAGTGCTAGCGCTTCAACAGAAGAGCTCATTGCAGAAGCCACAGAACTGTTAAATGCCTGGGAGAAGATCCAGGCAGACTTTAAGAAAAGTGAAGGACCCGTCTGCCTTTATAGAGAGTCCGATCTAGTCAAAAAATCTGTGCTGAAGGCAATCAATAAAAAATACACCCGAATGCTTGTTGACGACTACAAGACCTACCAGTATTGCCGTCAGATCTACAGTCGATATAAGGGAGACCACGTCTTAAAGCTTGAGTGTTATCGCGATAAAATTCCGATGTTTGATCGCTTCGCCGTTGAAAATGAAATTGAACGGTGCCTTCGAAGAAAAATCTGGCTTCAAAGTGGTGGATACCTCTTTTTTGACAAAACAGAAGCGATGTACACGATTGATGTTAACTCGGGGCGAGGAAGTGCCTCAAAAGAAAATATCAACGTCGAAGAAACTCTTGTTCGGATTAATATGGAGGCAGCTGATGAAATTGCGCGTCAACTTCGAATCCGAAATATTGGGGGCCTTGTCATCTGCGACTTCATTGACATGCGTTATCGACGTAACCAAAGGCGCGTTTTAGACGCCCTTAAAGAAGCTATGAAAGAGGACTCTGCAAAATGTACCATTCTAGGAATGAGTGATTTTGGTCTCGTTGAAATGACTCGGCAACGTACACGTGAATCACTTATTCAGACCCTCTTTACTCATTGCCCCTATTGTAGTGGAAAAGGAATCATCAAAAACTTTGAAAGTATCTCAATCGAAATTGAACGTGCAATCCAAAAATTGATGTCTGTCCATAATGAGAGCAAAGTTGAATTAATCACCCACCCTCAATTAAATGATTACCTTGGGAAGGGAGATAAGTCTCTTTTAGAGAAACTTGCTAAAAAATTGAAAGGAGAAATCTCTTTTAAAAGTAATGATGAGTTGCACTTAAACGGATTTGAATTTTACTCGATGGCTGATGGACAAAAAATCGAATGGTAACATCCAAGCTCTTATAGCTAAAATTGATGAATTGTCAGACTTAAAAGAGATTCCTGAAAAGTATATTCAGATCTTGAAAGACTTTATCAAAAGCTATCAGGAAGTGATCCGAGATCATGGGGAGGATCCTGAGTCCTACATAGGAGTTTTTCACTCCTTCATTGGATTCATGAAAGAACAGGTACGCAACCCTTTTCAATTCGAGCCTTACCATGAAAAAATGCGATTTCCTGTAGACTACTACAAGTTTGGGCTCGATTTTCTTAGACCTTTAGTTGACCTTTCCAACTCGACAATATCAGGAGTAAAGAACCTCGACCATATAGAGTCCCTTCTTGAAAAGGAGGAGAATATCATCCTTTTTGCCAACCATCAAATTGAAGCAGACCCTCATGCTATTAGCATTCTACTCGAAAAAACTCATCCCAAGTTTGGTGAGGAACTTATTTTTGTTGCTGGCACAAGAGTCACCACCGACCCTTTTGCCATTCCTTTCAGTATGGGAAGAAATCTTCTCTGCATTCACTCGAAAAAATACATCGATAATCCTCCTGAAGAGCAACACGAAAAACAAATGCACAATAAAAGAACCATGGAGCGTATGCTAGAGCTTTTAAGCGCTGGTGGGCACGCTATCTATGTTGCTCCAAGTGGGGGGCGAGACCGCATCAACGCAGAAGGGGTTGTTGAAGTTGCTCCATTTGATCCGCAAAGCCTTGGGATGTTTTATCTGATGGCTCAAAAAGCTCAAAAGCCGACGCATTTTTTCCCTCTTTCTCTCTCAACCTATCACCTCCTTCCCCCTCCGGACATAACCGAAACCGAGCTTGGAGAATCGCGAGTGACTCGGGGCGGTGCAATCCATCTTCACTTCGGCGAAGAAATTGATATGGAACACTTTCCAGGAGCTGAAAAAGCTAAAGACAAAAAAGACTTAAGACGCATTCGTGCAGAATATCTCTGGGAATGTGTGAACCGTGAATATGAAAAATTCCCCAAATAGGGAGGCGTTATGAAACGACTAATAGCACTACTACTGATTACAATTGGGGGATTTACTGAAAACGCCCAGCGCTATACTGAAGTCCAAGATCAATCTCACTTGCAGATATTGACACCGTCCCTCTCAGAGCGTAAAACAGCAAAAATTCGTCTTGAGAATGGCTTAGAAGCCTACCTCATTTCTGACCCAAAAGCGGATCAATCAGCAGCCGCTCTCTCAATGGAAGCGGGATCCTGGAATGATGATCCAAACTATGCTGGAATTGCCCACTTTCTAGAACATCTCTTATTTTTAGGATCAAAAGCCTACCCAGATGAAAACGCTTATGAAAAGCAAGTTTTAGACAATGGGGGGATTTTCAATGCATATACCTCCACAGACCGAACTGTCTACATTTTTTCAGTAAATAATGATGCTTATTCAACCACTCTCGATATGTTTAGCCACATGTTCATTGACCCTCTATTTACCGCTTCAGGAATTGGAAGAGAGCTCCACGCTGTCGATCAAGAACACGACAAAAATATTGAAAGTGACGGAAACCGCGGATGGATGGTTTTTAAAGAAACAGGAAACCCTGCGCACCCAAATGCCCTTTTTAGTACAGGAAATGCCGAGACGCTTGGAGGAATACCCAGAGAAGAGGTTGTCCGCTGGCACCAGAAAAACTACAGTGCTGATCGTGCCCACCTTACCCTTTATTCGACACTGCCAATTGAAGAGCTCAAAGCCCTAGCCACGCGCCAATTTTCACCTGTCCCCAAAACAAGCTCCCAGCTTCAATTGCCCCAAGAGAATCTGTTTTCAGAAAAGCAAGAAGGCCACATTGTTGCGATTAAGCCTATCAAAGACATGCGCAACCTCTCTATTGAGTGGGAACTCCCTAAGGAATTTGTTCAAAATTTTGATAATCGCTCTGATGATCTTCTAGGATATATCATTGGAGGTCGACACGAAAACAGCCTGTATTCTCAGCTTAAGAGAGAAGAACTTGTCGAAAGCACGTCTTCTAATATGTTCCGCTTGAGCAAAGAGTCAGGCATTTTCTACATCAGTTTTGATCTTACTCCTCTGGGAGCGACACAATTTGAAACAGTCATTGAGAGGTGCTTCCAAACCCTCAACTCTTTGAAATCAAGTGGAATCCCTCCGTATATTTTCCACGAACTTAAAAATATGTCTAAAATCGATTATGAGTATCAGTCTCGAAGTGCTCCTTTTTCATTCGTCACAAACCACGCGCATAAAATGATTGATGAACCTCTGGAAACCTACCCATTAAAAACAATCATGCCCACAACTTATAATGCTAGTGAAACCCAAGAATTTCTCGAGCTTCTATCTCCAGGATCTGCCGTCTATTTCCTTGTTGCTTCCCCTGAACTTACCGGCATTGATCCAGACAAATTCGAAAAGTGGTCCAGAGTTGAGTACGCAGTCCGAAAAATCCCAGACCCGTCTATAGCAGTATGGGGCGGTATTTCCGCTCATCCACGCATCGAGCTTCCTAAGCAAAATACGTATATTCCAAGCGATCTTAAATTAGTCACACGCCCAGGAGATGGTGAAGTTATCGCAACTCCGCATCCCAAAAAACTTGTATCAAATGATTTGGGAGAGCTCTATTTTTGGGAAGATACGCAATACCAAGTCCCTGAAGTTTCTTGGGTCTTTAATATTAGCTCTCCTTATATAGACGGAACACCTCGTCAAATGGTGCTTATAGATTTATTTCGTTACACATTAGATGAAAAACTCGCTTCCACACTAACCTATGCAAATGCAGCGTCTTTAAGTTTTGCTACCGGTCCTCAAGATCTTAAACTCATCATGATGGTAAGCGGCTATAGCGAGAAAGCTCCTCTTCTACTAGAAGAGGCCCTAAAACAAGCAAAGAAATGTCGCATGACAAAAGAGGAGTTTGATCTCTATACCACGTCTCTTAAAAGCTCTTACTCCAACCAGGGTAAAGCAATGCCTGTCTTCCAAGCGAATGAAATTTCAATGAACCTTCTCTTTAATACTGCTCCTAAACACACTGATAAGCTCATAGTCCTTGAAACATTGCGCTATGAAGATTATCTTTCGTTTGCCGATAAGCTGTTTCAGCAGGCCTATATCGAAGCCGTCCTGATTGGGAACATGACAGAAAAAGATGCGCAAAATGTTTGGGAAACCGTGACGGAAAAACTCTCCTATACGCCCTACCCTAAGAAAGATCATGAGAGAAGGCAAATGTTGACCCTTTCTTCTTTCCAGGGGCCTTACAAAATCCATGAGCAAACCGAAAGCCTTGGCAATGCCGCCATTCTTGTGATCCAAGAAGGAGCAATGACATTCCCCAAAAAAGCTTCCCACCTTGTCCTAGGAATTGGAATACAGGAAGACTTTTTCGATACCCTCAGAACGAAACAACAAACCGCCTATTTTGCAAGAGCAGTAAGCCAAGAAGAAGAAGAGCAACTCTTAAATACCTTCATGGTTCAATCCACTTCTCACCAGCCAGATGAGCTGATTGCCCGTTTTGAACTCTTTCTTGAAACCTACATCAAAGATTTTGAAGCAACCCTCTCTGAAGGACGCTTTGAAGTCCTCCGAGAAAATATGATTACCCTTCTTGAAACTCCCCCAACAAGCCTTGCTCAAATGGCACTTGATCTGAACAAAATCGCCTTTACCTTCAAGGGAGACTTTGACAGACGGGAAAAACTGATCGCCTCCCTTAGAAACCTAACCTATGAAGATTTCAAAGCAGATACAATCTCTTTCCTCTCAAGAAAAAATTCACGCCGCATTGCCATCATGCTTGAAGGCAAGCAGCCAGAGGGAAAAGCCTTCCGCTACGAAGGCGTTACCGCAGAAGTCCTCAAAACCGAAGGAACTTACATCTCCCTTCCCTAGCTAAAAAGGGAGAAATGTATTTCTCACTTTTTTCTTTGCATTAAATACTACATGCGTAGTAAGTTTCCTTGAAAAGGAAATCGACCATTTATTGTTCAAAAGTCTGACCTTCGACTGCTACATGAAAACACCTACTCAACGTGCCCAATAATCGTACAAGTCCTCGCAAACCTCCTTTTCAAAAAGGCAGCCATCCAAGCTTCAATGCCGTAGAGCAATCTAGGACGAAGTCCCTTCGTGAGTGAAAGCTTCCTTAACAAAGTCCTGTGGCCAGAATTCCAAAAGCACTCAAGGTCTTTGAACGAAATTGTCACAAGTATCACCGAATCTCTGGTCTGTCTTGACGCTTACCCATTGTCCAACGTACTATAGCTAAAATATTTCGTTTTAGTTATAATTTTTTGAATGACATATTCGCTAGATTTTAGAAAAAAAGTTCTATCGATCCGAAGCAAAGAAAAATTAAGCTTTGCCCAAGTAGCAAGACGCTTTGGAGTAAGTGTAAATAGTGTGTTTCTCTGGTCTAAGAGGTTAGAGCCGAGGCGCACTAAAATCAGACCTGCAATAAAGATTGATAGAGAGATCTTGATGGAGGATATCAAGAAATACCCTGATGCCTTCAACTATGAACGAGCACATCGTCTCAACGTAAGCACTTCAGGCATTCGGTGTGCCATGAAGAGGTTAAGAATTAGCTATAAAAAAAACTCTCAACCATCCCAAGGCCTGCGAAACAAAAAGACAAATCTTTCAAGGAAAAATCGCAGAATATAAACGTTTGGGAAAGCCAATTGTATATATTGATAAAAGCGGGTTTGCCCATGATATGCCCCGCACCCACGGTTACTCCAAAATAGGACAGCGATGTTTTGGCACTCATGATTGGGGAGCAAAAGGAAGAACAAATGCAATAGGGGCATTACTTGGAACAAGCCTCCTTACACTTGCGTTATTCGAGTGCAATATTAATACAGATGCCTTTTCCATTTGGGCAGAGGAGGACTTGCTACCGAAACTTCCCTCTGAAAGTATTCTGGTTATGGATAATGCTTCATTCCATAAAAGCAAATCTATGCAAGAGAAGATCCACGCTGCAGGCCATACCTTGGAATATCTTCCTCCCTATTCCCCTGATCTAAACCCTATTGAACACAAGTGGGCACAGGCAAAGTCTAAGCGAAGAAAATATCAATGTGGAATAGACGAACTTTTCAAGGAGCACTGCCTATAACTAATTTAAGTCACTTTAGCTATATCTCATGTTTGCAAGTCTAAGAACGCTGTGTCAGCAGTTGGCTCCAGAATTTCAAGAATAATCTGATCTCCTTGAACTTTAAAGTGGCACACTTAAGGGTCAAAACCAGGTGCTCACTGCAGCAAATTGGAGGCTCCAAGAGCTGCTAGCTAAAGGATCTTTAGGAAAAACTCCAGTGATTGAATGGGCCAATCTTACACATCAAGAAACAAAAAATAGGATAGCTGAATTCTTGGAGGAACTGATGGAAACAAGAGATCCCAACTGTTGGAGCACTTGAGAAGATATTATCCAAAAGCATGTTGTCTCACCTCAAGCAAAATCCCTGCTCCTTAAGGGCGTCTCAGCTTTGAAAGAAAATCGACCCTTTATTGTTGAAAAGTCTGACCTTCCACTACTGCACGAAAACGCCTACTCAACACAACCTATAATCATGCAAGTGCTCGCAAACATCCTGTTTAAAAAGTCAACAAGGCAAGCTTCAATAGGAAAAGCTGAATCCCCCTATGATCCGTACAAGGATAAGGAAGCTTATATTCGCCACCACTACCAAGAGGGCCAACTCCGGGAGCTTCTACTACAAGGCATTCAAGCATTAAGAAACAAAACTCCTAAGCAATTATTCTCAAAATACGAGTTGCTTCTCAAAGAACACAAGATGCATTGCCACATCTCGATTAGCCCCCTGATCCAGGAGATTCTAGATAATCAGAGTGCTTAGAGCACCACCGCTGAAGTCCTTAAAGCTAGAGGAGATTGAGACATTAAGTTAATGAAATTTAGCAACTTAAGTTAAATAATAAATTATAATTCATTTATTCCACCAGAGTATTATAATACTCTCAAAGGTGGAAAAATGATTGGAATTGAGGCATCAAGTGCTATCAGCACTACACGAAATTTGCAGGAACGTTCGACCCTGTTTCGATTACCTCCAGACGTCGTCTTAAGAGTCTTTGAGATCTCGTTATTTGGGTTTGCTTGCCTTAGAGAATCAATCGATACTTATCTAGCCCTCACATTGAGCTGCAGAAGGAGTTTTGATTTACTAGAAGCTGAATCACCTCAACATCAAAGCGCCCGCACCAGATTTTTGACTTTAATTTCACATATTCTGCAGACAGATGGGGTATCGAAAGTTGCGATCCAGTCAGTATCAAACGCTGAGCTCCTCGCTCCTTTTCTCTTCCATCAAACACAAAGGCACCTTAACAACCTATTTTACCGTCAATATGTTGGCAAAAGAAATCCAGAAATCTATCAGCCTCTCATTGAGTGGGTGCAAGAGCTCCACGAACAAGAGCAAAAAGCGATTTCATATCTTGAAGTCAGCCTAATTTTTGGAAACAAAAAAAAGGTTCTTCGAATGATTGAATCTCTTCCTCATGTGGCTTCCCTAAACATTGATGATATACAGGCAGGTGCTAAAAGTAATGAATGGCAGCTTGACGATGAAACCCTTGAAACGATTGCAAAATCCTGTAAAAACTTGAGAAGAGTTTCATTAGAATCTAAATGGTTTAGTCAAAAAGGATTTAATCAAATGTTGAAGATACATAGACAATCACTAGTTTCTCTTGATTTATCTGGATGTCCTCAACTAGATCTAACATTTTTTCAAGGTCCCTCAGCGCGTATTGACACCTTGACTCATTTGAGACTGCCTTCTCATGCAGATCAATCCTGCGTTGAACGGGCACTCTCACAATTTCCCGGCGTACACTCTCTTGATTTGCGCTTTAATAAGAACTTAACCACCGGTAATATTGAGCACCTTATTACCCGCAATCCCCAACTCACCCATCTTAAACTTAAGCACTCAAAATTAGGAGAAAAGGGGGTCGAGTTTCTTAGGATCACCTTTCCTACTCTAAATTTTGAGAATTAGATCGTGTCGTCAAAACTATCTAGCTTCGTAGTGGAATCAACGTTACATGAGGCGTCGTGTAATACATTGTTGCGGCGAGTTCTGTAACTGCACGATAAAAGGCTTCTTTATCTCCTCTAAAATCAAATGAACCAACCCCCGCATCAATAAATCGATAGATGCCACGTTGATTATCGATTTGCATCATTAACGAGTGCCCAAGATCTGTGGACCCTGGAGGAGGGTCGAGATTCAATAGAGCCAACCCATGGCTAGCATCAAGAAACCCTTCTAGAGTTTCCAGCTTTTGTTGGATTGTCGCAGTTTCGCTATGTTTTGTTTTAAATCTAACCGGATCTTTAGGTTGACGGAGTCCGACACTTTCAAAGGATTGTTGATCATATCGATCGCTTTTCATTTGCTTGTTAAGTTGAATTGTCTGATCTGTGCTTCTTAGATCAAGTTCTTCAAAACCAATATCTGGACGCCCTGCAATCACACCTGCCTGCTGCATACTTAGAGACTGGCAAATATAGTGTCTTTTTTCACTACCATAGCTGGTCCTTTCAACAGCCCCCATATCCTGTGTTTGCTCGTACTGTGTAACATTGTACTGTTTGTTTCGACCCATCCATGCAAAATAGGGCTGCCGCACTTCAGCACCCGAAATCACCTTCGCTTCTAAACGATCTTTCTGAGCTTGAAATTTGCTAGAAATGCTATCACGACTTGTTAAAATACCTCGACAGCCTGTCTTTAAAAAGCTTTGACATGCTTCAAGATGCTCTTCCCTATCACCAGCTAAGGCTGCAACATTCCATCCATAGAAGGCATAGAAATCTGAGACCCCTTCGCCATGAACCTCATCGTTCAACCGACTAATCTCCCCAAAAATGCGCTTAGGAGCATCGAGTAATTGCTGCAACTCATCAAGCAAGTCCAGCCCTCTAGAAACTATTTGTTTCTCTGTCTTGGGGAGGTCAAAACTATTAAGTATCAATAATTGCTCTCGAAATTTCAGTAACCCATCGATGTCTCCCCCTTGGAGGGTTGCATCGAATCTTTGAAGAACTTCGGCAGTTTTTGCCTCAACAATCTCTTCCTGAATTGCTTTTAAGAGATCACCTTTGATCCCTTTCTCTCCACTATAATGCTTCGGTCTCATTCCTTTTTCAATCAGTAAAGAATGAACGTATTCGCTACCATAAACCGTTTCAAGTGGATCAAGCCAATCTTGGAGTTTCTCAACGTTTGCTTTTCTCTTTTGAATTGACTGACATTTTGACTCTATTTCTGAAACCTCTGCGTCTGAAAGAAATGCTTCTCCGGAGTCGAGTGCAAAACGGTCTATTGCAAGCTCTTTTAGCGCAGCTTTAACCAGGGAGTGGCTAAATCGGCCGTTTAAATCCCCAAGAATCGATTGATTGTAATCAGCATTGATTTGTGTCTTAATATCAACAACATATGACGAAAGTTGAACAGAACCCTCTTTGACACCCTGAAAAATCCCTTTAGAGCGAAGAAAAGCTCTTATTTGCTTTGATCCATATTGTTCACTTTTAAGCTGTTGAAATACCTCTAGATTTTTATTTTTAAATCTTCCTTCTGCAGGCTTTTCGTCTACACTAGAAGGAGGAGAATCAGCTAAAGCTCGAGTAACGACTAAAGGTGTTTTACTATCTTTCCTAGGGGGGGTTGACTTAACTTCTTTATCTTCTGAACATTGCGCATCTATTTGCCTAATACGATCTCTTACACTAATAGCCATTATTACCCCCAATAAACCCTTTATTATAAATTAATATTAACATATTAATTGTAATTTTTCATTAACATTTACAATGTTAAAAAATAAAAACATAAATATTTTATTATAAGTTACTTATGATATATCGGTAAGTTCTTTATTCTGTTTACTCACCTTTATCAAAATCCGGGGGTCTCTCTAATAAATAACCTGCTTTTTTCTTTGCATTAAATACTACATGCGTAGTAGATTTGGTACATGTGTGCAAAACGATCATTTGGTGAACTTGAGACAACGATACTTCGTCTTTTTTCGAAGAGCGACGAAGGTCTTACTGTTTCCGACGTAATGAAAAGACTAGGGGGCACCAATGCCTACACCACAATCATGACAGTGATGACGCGCCTCTTTGAGAAAGGGGTGCTTAAAAGAACCAAGCAAGGAAGGAGTTATCTCTACTCTAAGAAAAAGTCCCCTCTCCTAAAAAGGCTAAAGTCCCGTTTCCTTGGGGCCAGCCCCTCTGAGGTTTTTAGTACTTTTCTGGAGGAGGAAGTCGAGCCCCAAGAAATCGAAAAGATCGAAAAGATGATTCGGGAGCATAAGAAAAAATGGAATGTGTAGCGCGGTATATCTTTAACTCTCTTTCTGGCTCCATTTTGACCTTTTACATGTCGCTCCTTCTCCTCATATTCATCCGTCCTCTTATTCGGAATTATAGAACCCTCTATTATCTGTACCTGCTTCCTTTTCTGAAGGTGTTTTATGATCTTTTCTTTATGGACCATTCCCATTGGGCTTTTCTCCATGGAAAAAATGTCCTCAATGCAAAAGAGCCTCTCTACATTAAGATTGAGCCTTCTTTTCTATTTAGTCAGGATAAACAAGAATGGAAGTCCTTTGAATCCTACTTTACAGGAATGCTTGGGGTTTCGGTGGGTAGTGAAGCCCTCCCTTCTGGTGAGATCTTCCTAGACCTTAACAAACGTTGATCTAAAAATAGAGTGCAGGGGGTCTACCCTGCACTCCCTTTAAATTTATAGCACTATAACATAAGCCTGAGCCTTTAAACCACTTCAAACCCCATAGGTGAAAGATATAGCTAAAGTGACTTAAATTAGTTATAGGCAGTGCTCCTTGAAAAGTTCGTCTATTCCACATTGATATTTTCTTCGCTTAGACTTTGCCTGTGCCCACTTGTGTTCAATAGGGTTTAGATCAGGAGAATAGGGAGGAAGATATTCCAAGGTATGGCCTGCAGCCTGGATCTTCTCTTGCATAGATTTGCTTTTATGGAATGAAGCATTATCCATAACCAGAATACTTTCAGAGGGAAGTTTCGGTAGCAAGTCCTCCTCTGCCCAAATGGAAAAGGCATCTGTATTAATATTGCACTCGAATAACGCAAGTGTAAGGAGGCTTGTTCCAAGTAATGCCCCTATTGCATTTGTTCTTCCTTTTGCTCCCCAATCATGAGTGCCAAAACATCGCTGTCCTATTTTGGAGTAACCGTGGGTGCGGGGCATATCATGGGCAAACCCGCTTTCATCAATATATACAATTGGCTTTCCCAAACGTTTATATTCTGCGATTTTCCCTTGAAAGATTTGTCTTTTTGTTTCGCAGGCCTTGGGATGGTTGAGCGTTTTTTTTATAGCTAATTCTTAACCTCTTCATGGCACACCGAATGCCTGAAGTGCTTACGTTGAGACGATGTGCTCGTTCATAGTTGAAGGCATCAGGGTATTTCTTGATATCCTCCATCAAGATCTCTCTATCAATCTTTATTGCAGGTCTGATTTTAGTGCGCCTCGGCTCTAACCTCTTAGACCAGAGAAACACACTATTTACACTTACTCCAAAGCGTTTTGCTACTTGGGCAAAGCTTAATTTTTCTTTGCTTCGGATTGATAGAACTTTTTTTCTAAAATCTAGCGAATATGTCATTCAAAAAATTATAACTAAAACGAAATATTTTAGCTATAATAGCTCGAAAACTTTTGATCTTCAAAAATAAAGCCTTGCTGTGCATCGCTTTTGCGATACTCTTTTGCTCTTTCAATGGAAACGCCATAAAAATCAGCGATCTCTTGATCCGAAAGTGTGACCTTGGGGCTTTCTTTAAATAATTCTTGCAAGTGAAATGGTTCTTCCTTCATCGATCCTACCTTTTTAAAAAAAGGTACATCCTTAAAAGGAACACAGGGCTAGATTTTTTTTGCTTCGATGGACTAGAATGGTACTCGAGGCTAAGGTTCCTGCGGTAAAAAGGATGTACCTTAGTTTCACGCCCTGGGAGGTTGCCGCCTCTCAGGGCACTTTTGTCAAAGTACCCCCCGATCGTATAGGAATTCTTCTATTTTCTCCAAGTAAAAAAATCCCCTTCAGAAAGGTCTTAGAAGGCCTTTTTCAATGATCCAAAATAATTTTACCAATTCATGAATAAAGATGACCGTATTCACCAAGCTGCTTGATGAGCTTGGCAACAAAACCGGTCCACCCCATCTGATGATTGGCGCCGAGCCCTTGGCCAGAGCACCCATGAAAATATTCATGGAAGAGGACATAGTCATGGAAATGAGGATCGGATTGAAATTTGGGGCGGTCTCCGAATACAGGGCGGTTCCCCTCGGAATCATTTTCAAAAATACTCACTAGACGCTTTGAAAGCTCAGCAGCAACGTCCCAGAGGTTCATAAAGTTGCCAGAGCCAGTGGGGCACTCAACTTTGAGATCGTCGCCGTAGTAATAGTGGTATTTTTGGAGAGACTCGATGAGAAGCACATTCAGGGGAAACCAAATGGGACCGCGCCAATTGGAGTTCCCTCCAAAAAGGCGGCTCTTTGATTCACCAGGTTCGTAATCGACTGAAAACTCTTCTCCATTGAGTTTAAGTTTGAAGGGATTTTCATCGTGGCATTTGGAGATGGACCGGATTCCGTAAGGACTAAGGAACTTCTCTTCATCAAGCATGAAGCCAAGCATGCGTGTGAGTTTCTCTCTGTCCACGATGGAAAGAATTCTTCGACCCTCAACACCAGGGGTCCGCATACAGGCTACTTTTTCACATAGATCAAGACGATGATCTAAAAACCAATCCATTTTCTTTTTAAAGACGGTAAGTTTCTCAAGAACCTCAGGTTCGATGATGGTCACTGCAAGAAGGGGCATGAGCCCGACAAGAGAGCGCACTTTTAGGGGAATTTCTTTTCCGTCTGCCGTTTTTAAAACATCATAATAAAAGCCATCTTCCTCATCCCATAGAGGGTGAGAACGGGTCCCTGAATAGTTAATTGCATCGGCAATCAGAAGATAGTGGTTATAAAACTTGTTAGCCATATTCTCATAGGCAACATCTTCTATCGCAAGCTCAAAGGCAATAGAAAGCATATTGAGACAAAACATTCCCATCCAACTTGTGGCATCGGATTGATAGAGAGTCGCGCCATCCGGCAATTCAGCGCTTCGGTTAAAAACGCTAATGTTATCGAGGCCGAGAAAACCTCCTTGGAAAATGTTTTTTCCAGAATCATCTTTTCGATTGACCCACCACGTAAAGTTCAGAAGGAGCTTTTGGAACACTTTTTCTAAAAAAAGACGGTCTTCAACTCCATTTCTTTTTTTATCGATTTGATACACTCTGAGGGCTCCCCAAGCATGCACGGGGGGGTTCACATCGTAAAAATTCCACTCATAGGCTGGAAGCATCCCATTGGGGTGCATATACCATTCTTGAGTCAGAAGATGCATGTGGTGTTTGGCATATTCCGCATCTAAAACAGCAAGTGGAAGGGCATGAAAAGCCGTATCCCAAGAGAAGAACATGTTAAATTCCCATTTATCAGGAGTGGAGACAATATCATCGGAATAGAGATGGAGCCATTCTCCATTGCGAACGGTATTGGGATCTCTTGAGGGAAGAGGAGGGTTAAAGTTGGGGTCTCCAGCCGTCCACTCAGGAATAACTAGGTTGTAATACATTTTATTCCAAAGCATTCCAGCATAAGCTTGCCTGGCGATCATTCGGTGTTCATCAGTCAGTGATGTCGGAATGATTTCTCCATAGAATTCTTCAGCCTCTCGCATTCTCAGCTTCAGGAGTTTCTTATTTTCAGAAGCGATATTCTTCATTTCTTCTTCGGTGGTGAGGCGAAGGTGAATCTCTCGGGATTCTGAAGGGGGAATTTTAACAATGTAGTGAAAAGCTCCTTTTGTTCCCTCTCTTTCCGGATTGACGGATTGCGTTTTTTGATGAACAAGATATTCGTTGATTCCGTCCTTGCTATATTTTTCCTTTCCCTTTGTTTCGTTTTCTGTGAAAAGCAATTCTTCTGCTTCTTCTCCATAAAGAATGTAATTGCCAACACTTGGGTGATGTGCCTCAATTGCATTGTTGCCTGCTCGAGCTTTTAAATGAGGTTTCGATGCCCCTTCTTTGAACCAGTCATTCCGGGCCCAAAGGGTAGGGAGCAGGTGGAGAGTCTTCTTTTCATTCCCTCGATTATGAACAGTAATCCGAATCGCAATATCATCAGGCCCCTTTTTGGCATACTCAACAAAAACGTCATAATACCTATTGTGGTCAAAAATCCCGGTGTCAATAAGCTCATACTCGCCCTCATCTTGAGAACGGTTTGCATTCGCCTTGCGGATAGCCTGGTAGGGGTATTCTGATTGCGTGTATTTGTAGAGATATTTCATATAGGAATGGGTAGGAGTATTATCAAGGTAATAATAATACTCTTTCACATCTTCCCCGTGATTTCCCTCAGGGTTTGAAAGCCCGAAGATTCTTTCTTTAATAAAGGGGTCTTGCTCATTCCAAAAGCTAAGAGCAAAGCAGAGACGCGCATGTGTATCAGAAATGCCCGCTATCCCATCTTCTCCCCAGCGATAGGCCCTCTCCATTGCCATCTCGTAGGGAAAATAGTCCCATGTTGAACCATCTTCGCTATAATCTTCTCGAACGGTTCCCCATTGCCTTTCTGCTAGGTAAGGACCGAAATGTTTCCAGTGCTTAGTTTTCTTTTTGTCTTCTAAAAGACGTTTTTTTTCCGGATTCATATCGCCTTTAAATTGTCTAATTTCTATATAGGAAATGAAGGTAAATTGTTTCAATGAATAAAATTTTTGATATTATTATAATTGGCGCAGGCGCAGGTGGGCTTGTTGTCGCTATTGGGGCAGCCAAGGCGGGAAAGAAAGTTCTCTTAGTCGAAAGGAATAACTATGGCGGCGATTGCACAAACTTTGGATGTATCCCAAGTAAATCTCTGATTGCTTCAGCTCATACCGCCCACGTTCTTAAACATACTGATATGCTGGGGATTGAAACCTCTCCTTTTTCCTTTGATGGAACAAGAGCACTTGACCGGGTTCGCAATATTGTTCATGAAATCCGCTCACATGAAGATCCTTCGGCCTTGAAAAAGCTTGGAGTGGAAACGTTGAATGGCACAGCTTCATTTATCGATAAAAGGACCCTTTCCATCGATGGAAAAAAGGTTCAGGGACAGCAAATTGTTATTGCAACAGGTTCCTATCCAATTGTTCCCTCTATTAAAGGGCTCAAGGAAACTCCCTTTTTGACCAATGAAACAGTTTTTGATTTAGAAAAAATCCCCAAACGGATGATTTTTATCGGTGGGGGGCCCATTTGCAGTGAGCTTTCCCAAGCGTTTTCTCGATTAGGTGCTAAAGTCACCATGATTGAAAGTCGCCCCTCGCTTCTGGCTCGAGAAGAAAAAGAAATTCAAAAAATCATCATGGAAGCATTTCAAAAAGAAGGAATTATCCTTTTTACAGGAGAGCGAACAGAGAGCGTCAGCTACGACAAACATTTTACCGTTGAAGTAAGGGGGAAAACAGTGCACTCCATAGAGGGAGATGCTCTGTTCGTTGGAGTGGGAAGGCGTCCCCGTCTAAAAGAGCTCATGCTCGATGCAGCGCATGTCAAACACACTGAAGATGGCATTCCTACGGACTCTTATGGGAGAACAAATATTAAAAACATCTGGGCTATTGGAGATGTGACAGGCCCCCCATTTTTCACTCATTATGCTGAGAATCAAGCACGCACTGTTTTGACGAACCTCCTGCTCCCCTTTATCATGAAAAAGAGCCGTCAACCGATTCCTCGTTGCACATATACAGATCCTGAAGTCGCAAGTATCGGGCTCAAAGAGGAAGAATGTCATCCTAAAAGAGGCTGTTTAGAACCAAAGAGATTCAGAAGTTTCAGAATGTAAAACTTTTGAGTTCGAAAAAACAGGTGCTTTTTGATAGGTTTTGTAGTTTGTAAGTGTTTAGAAATGGAAAATTCAGTCCATTTGGACACACCTCTCCCTAGGAGAGACACAAATTTGGGGGATCTAGAACCGCGAGCCTCTTCAGATTGTAACAAATAGCTTGCATAAAACTTGAAAACTGATTTTTCGCGATTCCTCGGTACCGCACTCGTTTCTCTATTTGCGAAAAGACCCGCTCATGAGGGGCCCTCACGGAACTGTACCACCGATCCTGATCTTTATTTTTGCCCTTCATGTTATTCTTTTTGATAGCGCCTAGATGTACCCCCTTTGCCTTAGCTATTCTGGGGGCGGGATTTATACAATAGCCCTTGTCCATATAGCTAGCCCCCTGAGAGGGACAGACGTGTTTGAAACCTGAGGCATCTGTGATATTAGCCGGAGTAATCGCAACCTTATTGATAAGACCTGTCTGCATGTCTACACTGGTATGCTGCTTATAACCATACCAGTATTTATTCTTCCCTTTACAACCAATCTTTGCTTGAACGTCTGCAGAAAATTGTGAGATGTTTTCGTTGTTCAGTTTCTCGTATTTTTCTGCAATCGCCTTATCTCTTTCCTCCCATAAATTCGCTTTAGCAATTAAATGGGTTGCATCTACAAAGGTAAAAACTTCACTCATAAGTCCTTGATCTTTTAGCTGATCTCTTAGATCAGCAAAGATCTTGGACAAGATATTGGTCCCTATTTTTTTTCTAAGCTGACAAAAGACTGTGTGATCTGGGGTATTGTCTCTCAGGTTAAACCCACAAAACCATCGAGCTGCAGTGTTTTCTTGGATAAAGCGTTCTAATTCTCTATCGCTGCAGTTCTCCAGAAACTGCAGCAATAAACACTTGAATATCCGCAGCAAGCCATACCCTTTATGGGGATTGTCCTTCTCCAGTTTTCTGAGTCTTTTCTCCACAAAACTAAATGACCAAATCTTGGCAAATTTACGGTAATTGTGGCTTTCTGGAACCAAGTCTTCTAAGCAAATCATCTCAACTTGTTGCATGGGAATCCTCCATCTAAAAAGAGAAAGAGCTTAAACTATTCTAGAAAATTATGCCAGTTCTCAACAGTCCCTAAAAAGATCGCTGTTTATCGCGTTCCTTTCTCAGAAGTGGATCGAAGTATCACAATGGGACGCACGGAAGGATGCGTCAAAATTATCACAAAGAAGTGGAGCAGTAAGATTTTAGGAGCCACAATTGTAGGCCCCCGAGCTGGAGAAATGCTGATGGAAATTTCAACTGCAATGCATGCAAAACTCCCCTTAAGAAAGCTTGGCACTCTCATGCACCCCTACCCAATTGAAAGTTTAGCAATCCGAAAAGCTGCAGACAAATGGCTAACTGAAACGATTTTGGGAATATTCCGTCGATGAAGAAATGGCTTCCCCTCGCAGTCATCATCCTTCTAATGATTGTTGCCTACTTTTTGGGGCTGCCAAAATATCTTACGTTCGAATCCATTAAGATGCATCGAGAAGACCTTCTTACACACATTGAGAACCACCCAATTCTAATGCCAGCACTCTTTATTCTCCTCTATATTGTCGCTGTTAGTCTTTTCCTTCCAGGGGGAATAATCCTTACTTTGCTTGGAGGATTCTCCTTTAAGATCCCCTAGGGAGCAATCTATGTCGTTATCGGAGCAACAATTGGAGCCACCATTATTTTTCTTGCAGCCCGGACAGCTCTAGGGGATCTATTAAGAGGCTGTTTAGAACCAAAGAGATTCAGAAGTTTCAGGATGTAAAACTTTTGAGTTCGAAAAAACAGGTGCTTTTTGATAGGTTTTGTAGTTTGTAAGTGTTTAGAATACGTCTACACGCAGGCTGGAAGTGGCCTTGGTGCAATCTTTGAAGAAGGAAAGTCATTTTCATTCGACTCTATTTTTAACACTCAAATGAATTTTGCCCTTGTCTTGCTTGCTCTGAGCCTATGCTGTATTTAATAAATATTTTAATCAGAAACTTCAACCAAAAATCTATAAGGGCAAACTGTAAAAACCTTCTCCAATATTTCACCCTCCTTTCGCATCTCTTTGAGATTCTTCTATATCTTGTCTTCAGCCAGGAGATTGTACGCTCTACTTTTCACCTAAATTTCTCAAGGTAACATATCCCCTTCCGTGCCTTTTATCCTTTTCGGTATGGTATCAGCGGAATCACTTTATTCTTCAACACTGTCAATCTATCTGGCTCAACACCTCCAATAAGCTCAGCGACCTCAATAAGCTTGACTAAAACCTCCTCTAAAAACCCCTCTGATTCCATTTTTCCAAGACAGCTATGAGCTGTTGAGCGATGAGCAAAATTCTTTCCTTTGGGCAGAGCCCACCAGGGAGCTCCTGTGCTTAAGACCCAGAAAATTGAGTTGATAACAGGTCTCCATGGATGAAGTTTTCTTCCTCGACAATTTCTGCTCGTCCATTCTTCCATTAGAGGCTCTAACAACTTAAAATATTTTTCACTTAACCCTTGGAACACCTTTTCCTCTGCTTTTCTTATTTTCAAAGGGTTGAGTATACTAAAATTTTTTATTTAATACACGGTAGGTTCCTGTTTTCTTTAATTCCTATTCTTGTTAAAAAAGTAAGATATGATCGATAGTGACTACCGCACTCCATACCAGCGTTTGATCATTGAACCACTGCTCAAAAAAGCATTTTTGAAGGGGGTGTCCCCTTTAATGGTGACCCTTATAGGAGTCGTTTCTGGTATCTTAATTCCCTTCTTTCTGTATCTTCACCAGTCGATTGGCGCTTTAATCTTGCTAGGGATCAGCGGGTTTTGCGACACGCTTGATGGATCTCTAGCCCGCTATAAGAATCTGTCCTCTCCAGCTGGAGCCGTCTTAGATATTGTAGCGGACCGCCTCGTCGAATGGGCTATTCTATTAGGGCTATTCCTTTATGCCCCTGAAAGCCGAGGGTTCATGACGATTTGGATGCTCGGCTCTATTTTGCTCTGTATCACTACATTTCTGGTTGTAGGCATTTTTCAGGAAAACTCCTCAGAAAAGAGCTTCCATTATAGCCCTGGATTGATTGAGAGAACAGAGGCCTTTATCTTCTTTAGTTTAATGATCTTATTTCAAACTTTTTTTACATTTTTGGCTCTTCTTTTTGGAGCCCTAACTCTTTTAACTGCAATCATCCGAATCAAACAGTTTATTAAAAAATAATATTAAATATTTTATTATTAATATTTAACACTTAAAATGTTATAATATTAATCTATAATAAGAGGTTAATATGACAGTAAACTTTGCAGAATCTTCTGAAGGAACATCGCAACTGATAGAGGGCCAAGAACCTGCCCTTCTCTGCCGCTACACGAGTCTTTCAAAAGCCATGACTCAAAAGGCTCGCGGATGAGAGACAGCACACTCCCTGCTTGATTACTAGCTTTGCTCCCAAGGACAACTCTGTGTAGGAAGTAAGCGCCGAAACACCCGACGGCAAAATTCATCATCTTCCTGGTCAAGAGGTAAACCGCTAAAAACTTGACCGCTGTCTCTTTAAGAGTTCTTGAGCCTCTAAGCAAGCACCCACAGTTATCAGAAACAAAAATC
Organism: Candidatus Neptunochlamydia sp. REUL1; assembly: GCF_963457595.1. Classification (GTDB taxonomy): domain Bacteria; phylum Chlamydiota; class Chlamydiia; order Chlamydiales; family Simkaniaceae; genus Neptunichlamydia. The sequence goes on along the minus strand of NZ_OY735137.1, from coordinate 1,349,091 downwards.
CACCGCAGACGATTTGAAGACCTAATTGAAGGAGTCGACTATCGAGTGCTAGAATAATACAGCAAAATTGTGGATTACGATCGCTATGCACAAAGTCATAAAATCTATGGGCCCACTGTTGAAGCCTGGAGACAAACCGGTATCTCTTTCAACCTAGCTGATGTTTCAAGAGATGTCGTCAGGGTATGGAGAGGACAAAAAGGCTCCCATAGGCATATCCATAAATCCCTTTCATTCCACAAACTCGTGATTGAAACCGGAGAGCAAGGGGAAAACAACTACGGATTTATTCCTGTAGAGCACAGGAGAAACTTAGAAAGGATCATTTATGTCCCTATTGATTATTCAGAACTAAATGAAAAAAAAAGAGAGGTCAGAAGATGTCAGAACTAGTCACACACAAACTTGGGAGCTCGAATATTGGCCCCAACTTAGAGAAACCTATAGCAAACTCAGAGAATGGAGCATCGGGGTATTTCAACATCCCTATCGTTTGGTTAGGCTTTGAGCCTACTACAAACCCCCATGCCATTAGAGTCGCCTGAGGGAAAGAATGTTCCTACTTTAGAAGACACAGAATTTACGCTTGTTGATTGAACTCCATTAGATGAGGTCACCTACTCTGTGGAAGAACCATTTACAAGGGAGAGTAAAGGACTGCAAGAAGCTCTATCTTTTGCCCCATTCTTTGCAGATGACGCAAATATCACTAAGGAAAATGTTTCCCTATTCATCAACCAATAGAACGAGGAAAATCCCGACCTTAAAGGCAGTCCCGATGAAAGCGATTCACTCAATTAAAAAATCCACTGTTAGGCTTGGAGAGCAATCCTTTATCAAAGGTGTGGGCCTCTACGCATTTTATAGTGAAAAAGCAATGAATCTAGCACAGCAAATTTTTGGTCATATCCCAAAAGAGGATAACTAAGACCAAAAAATGATCAACTGGTACGTTAGCCTTAACAGCTAGGCAGCGCAGCTAATCTTCCATGTTATGGAAGACAGCATCGACATCATCTAGCTCCTCAAGAAACTCGATGAGTGCCTCGTTGGCAGCGCGCTTATCGTCATCACAGGGAACTGTGGTTTTTGGAATCATCTCAAGGCTTGTCTCTCCAACCGCAATTCCTGCGTTTTCAAGCTTGTCTTTCACCTCATATAACAGGTCTGGAGGAGTCACTACAATAAAGGTGTCTTCTGCAACATCAAAATCATCAGCACCTGCATCCGTTGATTGCATGAAAAGAGACTCTTCGTCCCCCTGATCTTTTCCAATCTGAATCACCCCTTTCCGATCAAAGTTAAAGGCAACAGATCCAGGTGAACCAATACTCCCCCCTTTTTTGTTCGTTGCAATCCTCATATCAGAAGCTGTGCGGTTCTTATTATCTGTCATGGCATCCACGATGATTCCAACCCCTCCATGTCCATAGAGCTCGTATGTCAGTTCGGTAAAGTCTGCTTGATCTGCGCTTGACGCTTTTTTAATATTGCGATCAATGACGTCAGAAGGAACATTCGCCGCCTTTGCTTTTTGCAATGCAAGACGCAGTTTTGTATTTGCTTTAGGATCCGGCCCTCCCTGCTTTACCGCGCTAATAATCTCTTTTGCACACCGAGAAAAGATCTTCCCCTTCTTTGCATCGGCTCGCCCTTTTTTATGCTTAATATTTGCCCACTTACTATGTCCAGCCATGAACCTATCTCTCTATTGAATTTCCATTTGCATTAAAATTTTGTCGTAGTAATTTCCCTCAGCATCTTTTAGATAGCGAGCATGGCGCCCATACTCCTTAAAACCAAGTCTTTTGTAAAGACGGACCGCCGGATTTTTGTCATAAACCTCTAAGTGAAGAATCTCAAGGTCTCGTTTAAGCCCAAGCTTTATGATTTCTTTCAAAAGAAGTGTCCCGATCCCCATTCCTCTGTGCTTTTCATCAAGAATGACTACAAACAGTGATTGATGAGCCATCTTTTCCACCTCATGTAGATAAAGATTTGCAGCACCAACCGGTTTTTTCTTATAGAGTGCTGTGATAGACAACCCCTTATCGATATAGTGGATCCAGAGGCGAACGGCATCCTCTACCTCTCTTCGGTCCATCATTGGAAACCCAACAAGAACCCCCGGTTGAAGAAGCCACTCTATAAAAAGAGGAAGGTCTTTTTTATCAGTTGGCCTAAACGTCACATCCGGTTTACTTCCCATCCTTGCCCTCCAGAAGGTTAACTTGCATGACATGGCGCGCTAAGTAGGTTCCATCTTTTTTCTTAATATACTTCTCTTGTTTTGCCACCTCAACATACCCCAACTTTTCCAAAATCGGAAGAGCAGGACACCCTTCCCAAACTTCGGCATTGATCCACTCAAAACGGAAATAGCTTTTGCCAAGGTGCGTGATATTCTTTACAATTGAAGTTCCTACTCCTTGCCCCTTCATTTGAGGGTTCACAATAAAGTAGAGGAGGCAGTGATGTATCACCTTCCGATATGGCATGAGAAAAAGTGTGGCAATGCCTGCCACCTCCTCCTTGTAAGTTGCCGTTAAACTTGCTCCATACTTGTAAAAACCCACCCAATTCCTACTCATATTTTCAACATCTTTGTCTGAAGAGACAGGATACCAAAGGCGATTTTCCTCCATTTCCAACCACTTTTGAAGGTAAGGATGATCCTTTGGAGTCGTATACCTTACATCATATTCACTTTCATCTGGGATACCCACTAACCAAATTCCTTTAAGTATGCATTTACAAATCCATCCAAAGATCCATCCATGACCTCTTGAATATTCCCCTCTTCATACTTGGTGCGTGTATCTTTGACAAGTGTGTAGGGTTGAAAAACATAATTGCGAATCTGAGAGCCCCAAGCAATGTCCTTCTTTTCCCCTCCCATTTTTGAAATGGCTTCTTCCCGCTCCAAAATCTCTTTTTCATATAGCTTTGAACGAAGCATTTTAAAACAGGTCTCTTTATTCTGTAACTGGCTCCGCTCTCCTTGGCACGAGACAACAATCCCTGTTGCTAGATGAGTGATCCGCACCGCAGAATCGGTTGTGTTGACATGCTGCCCGCCAGCACCAGATGAGCGGAACGTATCAATCCGAATCTCATCCGGCTTGATTTCAATTTGTATGTCATCGGTAACTTCCGGAATGATATCTACAGAAACAAAACTTGTATGACGTCTGGCGTTGCTATCGAATGGAGAAATACGGACAAGGCGATGCACCCCCTTCTCTGCTTTGCAATATCCGTAGGCAAAGGGGCCTGTGACATGGAGTGTTGCATTCTTGACCCCCGCAACTTCTCCGTCGAGTTTTTCAACGAGCTCTACTTTCCACTTTCGTTTAGCTGCCCATTTCTGATACATCCGAAGAAGCATCTGCGCCCAATCGCAAGACTCGGTACCCCCAGCGCCTGCGTTGACACTCAAATAACAGTTCTTATTATCGAGCTCACCTGAAAGCATTTTTTTTACTTCGAGATCTTCAATCCCCTGCTGCACCTCATCAAGCTCTTTCAAAAGATCACTATAGAGCTCAGGATCTTCTTCCTCTTCCATCTCTTCAAGAAGCTCTTTTGAAGCTTCAAATCTTGTTTTAATACTATTGTAGGGAATCGTCCACTCTTTAAGCGTATTACACTGAGAAATAACGATTTGTGCCGCATCATTATCCGACCAAAAATCTCCCTCTCCCATCTTTTTTTCTAAAATAACAACTTCTTTTTCCTTCGCCTCTAAGTCAAAGATACCTCCACATATGAAGAAGCCTGTTATTAATATCTTTTAATTTTGTACGGATCTCATCATTCATTTTAAACCTCAAAAAATAATCCCTCATTGTACATAAAAGACTCTTTACACAAAAGGATTTTCCCTTATACTTTCTCTCATCAAAAATAGTGGAAGAGTCACCTCTTCCTACAAGAAAATTTTACCGAGGAATCACTATGTTAGACATGCTAGGAAAAGTCGGCCAAGAACTTCATGAAATCTACAAAACTGGAAGCGCATTGGTTGCTCAAGGGTGTAACCACCTGCTAGACACTCCTGTCGGGAAGAAAGTATCAGAAGTCACAAGCCCTGTCTTTATTTGGGTTAAAGACCATACTCCTGAATCCGTAAAAAACAAATCATTCGTTTATGGAGCCGGAGCTGTCGTAGCTATTCGCATTCCGCTGCGCTGGTTGTCAAATACTCCGAACAACCACCTAGAACAAGCAGCAAAACACTACGATCATAATAATACTGAAAAAGCTCATAGAATTCGAAGTGAAAAAGTTTAAGTCATCTGACTTAACGAGCCTTTAACCGGAAAGGTTTCCTTTCCGGTTTTTTTTATCTCTATGGAATAGTCTAGAGCAACAGAATACGTCCAAAAAGGGCCCGTATCATTCCCCAAGTCATCCAAAGATTCAGTGATAAAAATCACACGACCATTTTCTTCTTTAGCCGTCATTTGCATTCCATGTGGAACTTCTAAGGATAGGTCCCCGGAAATCGTCAAATCCTTAGCCACAAATCTTGAATGCCCATGAAGCGTGATGGTAAGACTTGAGCGCCGCTTCACATCGTGGCGCCAAAAAAGATGGTCCTCTTCCCAATCAATTCCCTCATTCACAACATGGACATTTTCCAAAACACATTGCCCTGTCTTCTCTGAGTATTGGAGCAACCCTTCTTCCTTGTGTCCCATGACATCTGTCGCATGAATCAAAAGACTTCCCTCGAGATTAAGATCCTTGAGGTATAGATCTGCAATTTCGAGCTGAAGCTCTGAGCCTCCTGTAATCGTTCCTCCCTGCACCTTCTGCCCAATGATAGAATAGAGAGGACCAAGCGCGGGATGATAACTAAATAGAAACGAGGGCCCCTTTTTGGCAAACGTCAATTCATCTGGAAATGAGGGAAGCGACATTTTGCAATGGGTTTCAAGCAGCTCTTTAGCATTAAGCATGTAGTCGTAGTAACATCCCTCTGGAGTTTCGAGCATAGCTCCCTTAGCAGACGATTTTCTTTTAGTGGTTGAAATCGTTTTCCGCCGCTTATTGAACGTCAGGTAGGTAGGCAAGTCTTCCTCCTTGGAGACCGACAATCCATCAGCAATATTTTGCATCGTTGTTTCTAAACGGGCAATGTCTTCCTTCTGATCAGGGCTATGATAGTGATGCCCTTTTCGAAAATTTACAAGAAGTCCTGGATTAGGGAGCTTCTTGGAAACTTTTTCGATCTCTTCCAGATCGGCAAAAAGGATATTGGTATTCGAAGGGAAGCGGGAATATTTCCCTCCTTCTTCAAAAGGTTCGTCTTCAATTCCACACTTTTCAAAGTCGCAATATTCGACGTTTGTCAGAACTTCCTTGCCATTTTTCTCTTTTACAACATTCATTCCTTCTTGAGCGTTCACAAGGCGAGGACACGAAGCAAAACCAAAGGCTTTATCTCCCTGGTAGCCAAAACCTAAAAAGGCAAGGAGGCCATAATCGATTGCAGCCATAGGATTATTGATCTGCCTCACAAGGGCTTTTTGACTCCCCTTCTCATAAAGCCATGTAAATACTCCCGACTGTCTAAGCAATTTCCAAAGCATCCCATGCCCTCCTGGCTTTAGAAGAAGCTTAAGAGGTTTTTGCAAACACCAGTTTCCTTCACGTGTAAAAGTGGGAACAGAGGGTTGCAAAAAGAAACAAAAAGATTCTTGAGGGCGCCCAAACCACCGGTTTTGAGCACAAATTTCTTTGATATGATCGTGATTCCGATTCACATGCGAAGTCATCATTCCTATCGGAGTTATGACTTGACCCCCAAAAAGCTTATAGTGGAGGTATTCACGCGCTTGCAGATCGTTGATCACCCCCTCTAGAAGGGGTTTTCCTAGGAAAACTAAGCGAGCCGCAGGGAGTCCTTCCTCAGTTTTTTCATCCTTAAGTTGCAATCGGTCAGCCGCTCCACCAACCGGATAAAGCTCCGCCATCTTCCCCTGGCTTTCAATCCCTTTGATAATGGCCTCTCTTATTGCTAGAGTTTCCAATCTCAAGTCAATTCCAACAGGAGGACGGAGATCAACACCCACGCCACTCTCTTCCTTCCCAAGCAATGTTAAAATGAGGTGGTGGTATCCAATAATCCCACCCATATCTTGGTAAAAGTTCTCCAGAACTAAAAGGTCTTCCAAAAGAGGTCGAAGACGTTTCCCCTCTTCAATATCCTCCCACTCAAAAAGGCGGGGGCCTTGTCCAATTGCAAAAGTCGCTTTAATCGCATATTCACACTCGGGTGTTACCCCAGAAAGGAATGTTTTTAATGGAGAAGGAAAAGAAAAATAAGCATCCACTTCAGGAAGAGAGTTGAGGATCTCTAACTTTTCATAGAACCCCTCCGTTCGCCCTAGCATGGCAAGAAGAGATTGGAGACGCTCGCGCTGCCTCTCTAAGTGCGTTTCCAGCTGCTTCACATTCATACTCCTAACTTGCCATCTCATCTGGAAAATGGCAAGATTTTCTCTTGTCGAGCTTTTTTTTTTGACTATAAATCCCTAGGAAGGCTACAAATTGATGTAAAACACCTGTTTGTAACTCCATTCTGCTTATATGAAGTCTCAGATCAGGAAAAAACTAACGTAATCTAAATCAATATCTTTTTCTAACTTTTAAGGAGAAAACGAAATGGCCAAAAAAGCAGCTAATTCGAAGTTTATGAAGCCAATGAAAATCAGCGCTGAGCTTGCTGAAGTTGTTGGAAAGGGACCTATGCCGCGGACTGAAGTGACTAAAAAGCTTTGGGCATACATCAAAAAGCACAAAAGACAAGACCCAGACAACATGCGCAACATCGTTCCTGATGAGAAGCTTTCAAACGTTTTCGGGGGGAAAAAGGCAATTAATATGTTTGACATGACTAAGAAAGTCAACAAACATCTCTCGTAATCACTGATGTGAGTTTTGCACCTCCTTATTGGGGGTGCGAAATATCTTTTTCTCTTCTATAATAGACCCATGAAAACAATATCTTTAATTTTACTTGCTGGCGGCTCTGGAACCAGAATGAATTCTGACGTTCCAAAGACCTTTCTTCCTTTGCGAGGAAAGCCTATGATCCTCCATAGCTTTGACCTCTTTATCTCAATGAAAGAGATCAATGAGATTGTTGTGGTTTGTCCAAAAGAGTGTCAATCCATCTTTCCAGAAGGAACGCTCTTTGCACTGCCTGGGGAAAAACGCCAAGACTCTGTTCAAAATGGAGCTTTGAAAACTTCTGGTGAAATCCTATTGATTCACGATGGTGCCCGTCCCCTGGTTACTCGAGAAGATGTATTAAAGCTTCTAGAAGAAGGAATGTCCACAAAAGCCGCAGCTCTCGGCTCTCCAATAAAGAATACTATCAAGCAAGTCAACGATAATAAGCATGTTGAAAAAACCCTCGATCGCACCGTTCTTTACGAGATGTATACACCCCAACTTCTAGCTCGTGAAGTCTACGAAAAAGGGCATCAGGCGGCAAAAGGAGCTCCCCTTACAGACGATGTTGCACTAGCTGAACGCATTGGCCACCCTGTAAAAATTGTGGTTGGCTGCGCAAGCAACATCAAGATCACATACCCTATCGACCTCAAACTTGCAGAAATAGTGGAATAGGTTCATGAAGTATAAGATGACCATCAGCTACGATGGAACCGATTACGGTGGTTGGCAAATTCAACCAAATCGAAAGACTGTTCAAGAGCTTATTCAAGAAGCTTTAAAAATCGTCCTCAGAACAGAATGCCCTATTGTTGGGTCAGGAAGGACAGATGCAGGGGTTCATGCGAGAGGGCAAATCGCGCACTTTTCCTATGATCTTCCCTTTGAAGCCAGCCCCTTCCGCTACTCCCTCAACTCCCTACTGCCATCAGATATCCGTATTTTGGAAATTGAATCAGTGCCAGAAGAGTTTCATGCCCGATATAGCGTTAAAAAAAAAATTTACCATTATCACCTTCATCTCGATCCCGTTCAAAGTCCTTTCTATGGCCGCTACAAAACCCCTATCTATGCTCCTCTCGACCTAGATCTCCTCCAAGAAGCCCTTCCACTCCTTACTGGAACCCATGATTTCTCAACCTTCCGAGGGGCTGGCTATACCTCTACGAACCCCGTTAAAACCCTCTATCGCCTCGAAATGGCCCCTGAAGAAGGGGGGGTTAGGCTCGAATTTGAGGGAAATGGCTTTCTGTATAAGATGGTCCGCAATATCGTTGGAACTCTTCTTCAAGTCGCCTCAGGTAAACGCCCTGTCTCTAATATCCCTAACCTGCTGAAATCCAAGGACAGAACCCAAGCAGGCCCAACTGCCCCTCCTCAAGGTCTATTTCTAACTAAGGTAGAATATTAAATTTATCTCTATGATAGAATTATTTCATTAATTTTATTACAATCTCTGCCATGGAAGATATAAGACCAGCACCACATCCAAACTATCACCCTCCAGAGAAACACAATGAGGAAAGTTCGGTCAGCGCCGAAGATAAAGGTAGCGTTGATATGTGGGGTGGCATTATGGCACTTATTTCTCGTCTTACAGACATTGTCTATCGCGTCTATGTTAATTCCCTCGATACTGTGATTTGGACAAAATTCGATGCACAATCCTACGACGCTCCGATTTCTCCTTGGTACCTAACCGAAAGACACCGCAGGCTATGTAATCCTAAAGTCATAGAAGTTTTTTGCAGAGTCATGGAAAATTACAGGGCTGCGCCAAGAAAGAACCCCCACATCCTCTGCCACACCCGCTATTCAGTTGCCCTTGAAGGGGAAACTTTTAATCAGCGCTGTCACAATGCTTTATCTGACAGTGTCCACCAGTGGATTAGCGGAAAAACAGAGATTGAAATGGGAAGACCCCAAGGAGCATGCAAGGACGGGCGTTTAGAGCTTTCTCATGACTTTTTGCAAGCATGCTTTCCTTTGATCCCCCATGCAACCAAGCTTACAATTTGTGGCCCTATTCGAGAAGAGGACCGCCTTCTTATCACTCAGGAAATTCTGAAAATGGACCGATTGAGAGAGTTGCACTTTGAAGTTGATAAAGAATCTGCGGAGTACTTTACATCTGCTCTTCCAAAAATTTTGACCAACCACACCATTACAAACATCTCACTTAGAAACTATGAAAAAGAAAAAGATTTTGCAACAATCCAAGAAGAAACTTGGCCCGCTCTAAGAGATCAAGATCAATGCGACATCGCATTCACCAATGTTCCGCAGCCCGCGGAGCCTCACAATAAGCTAACATTTAATTCTACAGCCATGTAAAGTTGGTGACTTCGCCGATGTGGTGGAATTGGTAGACACGGTAGATTCAAAATCTGCTTGTAGCAATGCAGTGCTGGTTCGAGTCCAGTCATCGGCACATTTATAAGGTTGTTTTTTATGAGTTGGATTTTAGAATATTCCCCAATATTTTTTGATTTTGATGGTCTTCTTGTGAACACAGAGCATCTTCACTTCCAGGCATATCAGAGGATGCTTGAGAATCGCGGAGTTTCTTTTCCATGGAGCTTTACAGATTTTGCGGCAGTTGCCCATAAAAGTTCTGAGGGTCTGAGGAAGATGATTACGACGCACGCCCCGACACTCGTGGCAAAAGAATCGTGGGAAGCTCTTTATAATCAGAAAAAAAGTGAATATGGAAAACTTCTCGAAGCAGGAAGCTTAGATCTAATGCCCGGTGCTCAGACAATACTAGAAACCGTCCAGATGGCAAAAATTCCTCATGCCGTCGTGACAAACTCTACGCGAAAGCAAACCGAAATGATCCGAGAAAAAATCCCCACATTAAACAACATCCCTCATTGGATCACTCGAGAAGATTATGAAAATCCCAAGCCCTTACCCGATGCTTATCTAAAAGCCATCGAAGTCCTAGGAAAATCTGACACCATGCTAGGCTTTGAGGATGCACTTAGGGGAATTAATGCCCTGAAAGGAGCTGCTATAACTCCTGTCCTTATCTGTTCGCCAAACCACCCTCAAATGGCTGAAATTCCTAAAGATTCAATGCACTACTACCCTTCTTTAACGTCTCTCTATCAGTAATTAAAATCGCTCTTATTGTTTTAATTAATTGTAGTTACCTGCACCTTAATTGCAAATTAATGAAAAATATCAGGGATTATGAAAAGTATCAATTTTAAACTTATCGGCTCAGAGTGTGCCTCTTCTCAGGCAGCAGCAGACTATCGAACAAACGCATCTCCCGGAAAACCTCCGTACCTAAAATCGACCGAGTCAGGTCACGCTGAATCTCTAGAAGAAATGAGAGCAATCCCAGCTAAAGATAACGGTGTCTACTTAGGCTCTGTCCCTAAAGATTCAATTTTATTCAACAACTACTTAAACTAACTCTTTAGTTTAGAGCGATTTAAACTAATAAGTGTTGAGTTTATTTCGGAGGGTTCTGACGCTGATTCCCAAAACTTTTGCAGCCTGAGTTCGATTCCCCCCAAGGACTTCAAGCACCTTTAAGATGTGCTCTTTTTCAAGGTCTTTTAGGGAAAGCAAAGCATCAGGCGCTGATTGATCAGACTCTATTAAAAAGTGTTCTTCTTCAAGAGTTTCGGAATAGTCCATAACAACACCATGTTCAATGCAATTACGCAGCTCACGAATATTCCCTGGCCAAGGGTATGCAAGGAGCTTTTGCTCCGCTTTTTTGGAAAGTGTTTTCAGAGCGATTTGATTCCGAGCACACACCACTTGAACAAAATGGCGCGCTAGAGGAAGGATATCTTCTTTTCTCTCTCTTAGAGGGGGAAGAAAAATGGGAATTACGTTGAGACGGTAGTAGAGATCAGCACGGAATTCTTTACTTTTTATGGCCTCATTCATCAGACGGTTTGAAGTGGACACAAGCCGAACGTCGACATGAATAGGCCCGGTCCCTCCTACCCGTTCAAACTCCTGTTCCTGCACAACGCGAAGAAGCTTTGCCTGAAGCGCAGCCGGAATTTCAGAAACCTCATCAAGGAGAAGAGTTCCTTTATCGGCACGCTCAAAACGTCCTGCTTTCTTTTGGAGTGCCCCGGTAAAAGCCCCTTTTTCATGACCAAAGAACTCAGATTCGATTAAAGTATCGGGAAGCGCCGCACAGTTCACCCGAATGAAGGGATGGCCGGAGCGACGCGAACCTTCATGAATCAGCCCTGCAATGACTTCTTTTCCTGTTCCTGACTCCCCACAGATAAAGACATTGGAGTGACTCTTTGCAATTTGCTCGACCTGTCTAAGAATCGCTTTCATTGCAGGACTTTCTGCAACAACATGCATTTTTTTCAATCGTCTTTGTAAAAGATTTAGAAGGAGAGCGCTTACTCCCTGTGGATTTAAAGGTTTTTCTAGCACATGCGCGATATCTTTTAATAAGGGATCTCCACCAGATTTTAAATGGACAATGGGGGTACTTAAAGGACGTCGCTGAGAACGATCTAAGACCTTAATCCCTTTTAAATCACTTAAAATGAGATCAAAAGAGCGTTTTTTGAGTAGATTCAAGGCGGCCATTCCGTCTTCAACGGTAAAGAGCTGAAGTTTCTTCCCCTTCAATAGTTCTAGAAGTAACTCCCGAGACGAGAGCTGTTTCTCGATAATCAGTACCTTCTTCATCCCAACCTTCCTTTCTCCACAAATAATCCGCTCGAATTTTTTTTGCAAACACTGATATATTGGAGTGATATGAAGCGAATGATTTATCTTTTATTCTTTATTTTGAGTGTTTTAGTAGGGTGTTCAGGGCTAGAAAAGTCTGAGAGAAAAAAGATCCGAGAGCGTAACCTTACATTCCGACCCATTCAACGTCAGTCTGATGAAATTCTCTTTCCCCAAACCACCCATCCTCCAAAAAAAAGAACGCCTTATCCTTGGGAGAGGAAAAAGATCGGGTCCCAGCTGAGGATCACCAAAGAGTTTTTCAGATGCCAGGGAGGCATCTTAAACCCTCCCATTCAGATACATCGACAAACAGATCTAATCTATCACCTCGACTGTGGGGGCATCGAAACCCATACCCTTCCCATCAAAAATGGAAAAGAATTTATTTATCCCATCCTCATCGATCTGCTTAATCATGTTCAGGAGGCAACAGGAAAAAAAGTGGTGGTCACTTGTGGGCATAGATGCCCCAATCACAACCTCTATGCCGATCCTTCAAAGGCTGGACGCACCTCAAAGCACCTTATCGGAGCTGAAGTGGATTTTTATGTTGAAGGACTCGAACATGCCCCTCAGATTGTGATCGATACTCTTCTTAGCTACTATAAGGAATCCTTAAGACGCTCCGAAACCCTCAGCACATCTGCTACCCCCTCGTGGTATAATAAAGAAGTCGCTATCACTCTCTACCATGAAACCGAAGGGAGAGACTTTGATAACAGCCATTCCTATCCCTATATCTCAATTCAGGTTCGCTACGACAAGGACAATAGACGCCCCGTTCAATACAACTGGCACCAAGCACATAATTTCATTAAACATTGATTATACATTCGTAAAAAATAAAGTCATAAATTTAATTGGTATTTTCATGTAAGCTGTTTGACTTTATATTATATAAGATGCTTATAAATATTCTGTCAACCTACTTCTGAAGCGCTAAAAGATATCAAACAGCTAAATAATCAAGACGTCACGATTTTTCTGAGACCTCTTGATTTTTTCGGAGATTTTGAATAATGTATATAATGGTACTTATATAGCTAAAATATTTCGTTTTAGTTATAATTTTTCGAATGATATATTCGCTAGATTTTAGAAAAAAAGTTCTATCGATCCGAAGCAAAGAAAAATTAAGCTTTGCCCAAGTAGCAAGACGCTTTGGAGTAAGTGTAAATAGTGTGTTTCTCTGGTCTAAGAGGTTAGAGCCGAAGCGCACTAAAATCAGACCTGCAATAAAGATTGATAGAGAGATCTTGATGGAGGATATCAAGAAATACCCTGATGCCTTCAACTATGAACGAGCACATCGTCTCAACGTAAGCACTTCAGGCATTCGGTGTGCCATGAAGAGGTTAAGAATTAGCTATAAAAAAAACGCTCAACCATCCCAAGGCCTGCGAAACAAAAAGACAAATCTTTCAAGGAGCACTGCCTATAACTAATTTAAGTTACTTTAGCTATACATTGCGTTTACGGGATTTTTGTATCGGAGAACAAAGGGGATCATCCCCAAAGCCCTTGCTAACCAAGAAGGACATGGAAAGACCTTGACTTGTTGCATGGGAATCCTCCATCTAAAAAGAGAAAGAGCTTAAATTATTTTAGAAAATTATGCCAGTTCTCAACAGTCCCAATATGGGAATTCTTTGATATGTGGTTGTAAATCTTTGACTAGATAACCGCTATCGATTAAGCTCTTATGGCATCTTGATCAAACTAGTAGCATGAGCCGATGCAGAAGTTAACACATCTTAGAGTCCCTCCTCCCTCCAGCCCCTCAGCAAGCTCTACCTCTAGCGATCATTCATGCGGTTATAGTTCTGCATCTAGTTCTCCAGAAAACTCTCCTCCGGCAAGACATTTACCACTAAGACTTCCAGAAGCAAAGTATCAAGAGCTATTTGACTCTATAGATCCCTGGCACCCAAATCCCGAGCAAAGACTATCTGCCAATACACAGCACATGAAAACCCTGCAGACAACAATCAATAGGAAGATTCAAGAAAGTTATTTCTTTGTTTTGGGAAAGCAGCAGGAAGATGAACGCTTTCAAAAGGTTTTTGTTGATTTCTTCCGTGAGATACGTGGTGTTAACAACTTAGCTAAAGAAGCATCTATTTTGTTAGCTGATCATTTTCGAGGCTATGCAGACGTGAGTGAAAAAGTCGAATACACCATAGATGCTGGAGACTTTTCAGATATCCACTGTACTTATCATCAACCAACAGAAGAAGTGATTCTTGAGCTCAAGAAGATCCTTGAAGAAGAGTATGGCCTGAAGGGGCAGCTTATAAAATCTCTGAATAAAGCAGGCCAAAAGATTGGAGATGTATTTCAACTAGATACTCACGATACCTGTTTGCGAGAGTTTTCCATATTTCCTAGATTATTTCCCAAATGCATGAAAGCACTGAAGGAGATATTCAGCAGCCTATTGGTATCAGAGTGGCTCAAGAAAGACATTGAAGAGGTTAAGATCTATCTCAAGCAATACCCCTCTAAAGAAAGCATCGAAAGACCAAGACTCACAAAGGAAGATCTCACTCGAGCGATAGCACTCTGGACAGCAGCAAAGCACTACGCTGAGCAGCAAAAGATACGAGATCATCAGCTCTCAAATAAACATAGAAACGAGCTAAAAGATGATCTATGTAGTGCCTTGATCTCTGGAGGATTATCCTTTATAACGGGAGATCCAAGCTTAGTAATTGGACAAGCAGCAAAAACGGCAATGAACTCTTTTGGCAATACAATCGACCCTGAAGGAAAAGATCAGGCAGTGCAAGTCTTAAAGCTATTTGGAGGCTTTGGTCTTGGTAGCGCAATGGGAAGAAATTCCTGGGATCTAGGAACGGCTCTTGGTGTTGATCTTCTTGACCTAGCAACTCGAGCAGAAAAGACAGGAAAAGGAGAGTCTGCCTTAAGAAACCTTGGTGGATCTGTACTCAAAGGCGCATTAACGCAAGATAAGAAAAAGCTAGTCTGCCAAGTACTAGGTTTTAGCGTAGCTGAGGCTGTTAATCAGCTTCCTGAGACAGATGAGACAACGCCGCTTGACATACGCATCGCAAGAGCATTGATATCCAATGGAGATGTTCAAAGTCACTACATTAAGCAGTACGTTGACCAAAAGTTCAAGGAAGCTCCTAAACCAAAAGTTGACGGAGAACTTACTCCAGAAGAACAAGAAAAATACCCCAAGCAAGAACCAACTCTGGCAGACTTACAGCAGCAAGAAGACAGCAAGCAACATGCTCTAAAGATCCAAGCAGCACAAAATGAGCTCATACAAAAAGAAGCTGGTGTTGCAGAAGCAAATAAATACCTCAATGAGAAATTTGCAAAGTATCAAAAAGCCTGTGGTGCATTCAACTCTGCAACTAAGGAATTGAGCAAAGTCATCAAGGGAAACGAGAATCTATCAAAGGCGATAGAAGAAAGAGATGACGCCCAAAAGACACTAGATAGTCTACAAGGGATAGAGAGAATTCCAGTTCCAGAATCTAAACCTGAAAAGCCCAGGAAACCCAAAACAGTAGTAGGGAAAGCATGGAATTGGATAAAAGAAAACGTTGCAGTAAGCGGTGAAATATCTGCAACTAAGATGCCGCTGTATACCACGAATCCATCTACCTCTTCAGATAGATATGTGCCAAGAGAATTGTCTCAAGCCCCTCCATCTCCGAATAGACCACAGATAAGGGAGCCTAATGCAGGACAGTGGGAAAATGTTCAGGCGATGCAACAAGGCCAACTCTTCAACAAAAACATGCAATACCAAACGCCTGTTGTAGATAATAGCCCTAAAGCCCCCTTGAATTATCAAGCTTACTGGGGGCAAGGTCTGGCAAACAATGTGCAAGTGCCACCAATGGAGCTTAGAAGTCTTGGGAGGAGTAATCCTGTAGATATAAGACCAGCGCATAATAGACCACTTCAAATGGCAGGTTTTGTTCCCTTCGTTATCAGCAAAGTTGTTCCAGAGCAGACTCAAAGAAATGTAGAAACTTGGGTTAAAGGATACGTCCAACAATGGAAAGAGAACCCACTCAGGGCTAAAAGAGATGCAGACATTTGTTTGCTTATAGGCGCTAAAAAAACCATTGTATTTGCGATTCAAGCTTTTGAGCAGCCAAGCTTAAAGACTAAACCCCATACCTTTGGATTGATGGAGGTTTCGAATAGACTCGACAATTGGGTTGCTAAGAAGGTCAACCTAGATCTAGGTTCCCCCAACGCTCAAATGAGTATGTTTGTTGGAGAAATTGCTGTGCCGCTTCCTTTGCTTGGTGGATGCAAGCCCTGCATGAAGGTAGGTCAAGAAGCATTTGCTTTCATGAGACAATCTACCAAACATCTGAAGCCTAATCCTTTATTAGATAGAGCACTTTTGAATCCGACGGGGTTTGAAAAAGAACTAAGGACTATTGAAGCACTACAGAATCCTGCTTACCACAGTGGAATCGGAAATCCTTGGAGTGAAATGCTTCCGATGTATCCTAAGGGATTCTTTAAGAGAAATATTGCAAAAGTTGAGACTAAGGCGATACAAGCGGCAAAAGGTGTGAATAGAAGTAATAATTATCAGTTTGTAACATGGGTTGAAAAGGGTGAGACTAAAGCAGTCTCTATAGGAGAAATGAGTCACTCTGGGACTTTCCAAGATAGAGGTGGATTAAGTCAGGCTGGAAGAGCCTTGCAGAAGAAAACAGATAGGTTAGGATCAGTATTTCCAAAACCAAGTGGTAATATACATGAGGTAAATACGCAGGGACAAAAAGTGCTCGATGAAATATTGAATCATCCTGATAAGTGTATATTATTTAAGAGGCCTCCAACATTGAAAACTGAAACTTTAGATATTGTTCTACCAGATGGGCGTGGAGCTAGATTCACAAAAGATGGTAAAAAGATGATTGGATTATTGGAGCCTAAGAAATGAGTAAAGAAGATTTTAGGATTATGATTGCTGATGTTCCAGATAAAGAAGAACCTGTTTGTGAAGTTTATTATAAAAATATAGGATGGGTGCAGGTTTCGGCAGAAATCCCAAATAAATTTATCATAGCTTTTTGCAATACTGATGAAGGCAACTACTGGGAATTTCCTTACGATGAAGCAATGGAAGTGCTTGAGGAAGCTAAAAACCATCTTGCTAAACTCCAAAGAACCCCTGAAGAGCAAGCAAGATATCAGGCTAGGCTGAAAGAACAAGCCAACTGGAAACCAACTCCAGAGGAAACAGCAGAGTATGGACGTAAGATGGAAGAACAGCGTAAAAAGTATTATGGATGAACATTTCCATGCAGAAATCGTCTAGAGAAAACGCTCATAAGTCCTTGATCTTTTAGCTGATCTCTTAGATCAGCAAAGATCAAGGACAAGATATTGGTCCCTATTTTTTTTCTAAGGAGCCTAATGCAGGACAGTGGGAGAATGTTCAGGCGATGCAACAAGGCCAACTCTTCAACGAAAACATGCAATACCAAACGCCTGCGAGAGCTCCTTTAGATTATGGATCTTCTTGGAGACAAGGTCTGGCAAACAATGTGCAAGTGCCACCAATGGAGCTTAGAAGTCTTGGGAGGAGTAATCCTGTAGATATAAGACCAGCGCATAATAGACCACTTCAAATGGCAGGTTTTGTTCCCTTCGTTATCAGCAAAGTTGTTCCAGAGCAGACTCAAAGAAATGTAGAAACTTGGGTTAAAGGATACGTCCAACAATGGAAAGAGAACCCACTCAGGGCTAAAAGAGATGCAGATATTTGTTTGCTTATAGGCGCTAAAAAAACCATTGTGTTTGCGATTCAAGCTTTTGAGCAGCCAAGCTTAAAGACTAAACCCCATACCTTTGGATTGATGGAGGTTTCGAATAGACTCGACAATTGGGTTGCTAAGAAGGTCAACCTAGATCTAGGTTCCCCCAACGCTCAAATGAGTATGTTTGTCTGCCCAGAAGATTTTGATTGTTGAACATATTGATAATGCCTTCTCAATCAAAGGTTTTGCTCCTGCTCGATCGGATTGTCCTGCGCTATGAACAATCACACAGATTAGAAACCCCAAAACATCAACTGCAATGTGTCTTTTTCGGCCTTTTATTTTTTTCCCCGCCATCATAACCAATTTCTTTGCCCCGTCCTGTTGTTTTAACAGTTTGACTATCAATGATAGAAGCAGACGGAGAAGGATCTCTATTGGAAGCTTCTCTCCACACTTTGAAATAGTGATATAGCTAAAGTGACTTAAATTAGTTATAGGCAGTACTCCTTGAAAAGTTCGTCTATTCCACATTGATATTTTCTTCGCTTAGACTTTGCCTGTGCCGCTGATGTAGAGAAGAGCGTCTACTATTAAACGCTCATTAGTTTTCCGGGGACGTCCTTCGTGTTTTGGTGGAGGAATCAGCGGAGCGATTAGCTTCCATTGTTTGTCTGTTAAATCCGAAGGGCAATCCTTTATTATTACTCCTTATTAAAGGAAAGAATAATACCCTATTCAAACTTTTTGGACACCCTCTTAAATTATTCTAGAAAATTATGCCAGTTCTCAACAGTCCCCCTAAATACTATCGCTTACGAGAGTTTCGCTACTATTCCTAGGATTGGATCCAATTTGGGGGGGGCTTTTTTTTCTTTTTTGGCTTTTTCTTTTCTTCCGCTGCAGCCCCTTCTTGTACAGGGGTTTTCCCCTCTTTTTTGGCTTTGACAGCTTTTTTGATCTCCCCAACCCCTTGCTCGAGCTTTTTCTTAGCTCCCTCAATGGCACTCCATTGATCATCAGAGAAGTTCTTGGGATTGTTAGAAAACTCAGCTAGTTGCTCGGGAGTCATCCCTGTTTTTTCGCAAACGCGCTGGGTTTCTTCTTCGATCTTTTTCTTGAGCATCATGACCTTTTTAACCGCTTCCTTCTTCTCTTCCTTCGATCCATTAAGCATCACATATTTAAATCTCTCAAAGTATTCAACTGAGTCTTCAAACACCTCTTGAAGGCGGCCTTCTTTTTCCTCAGCAGGGAGGTCAAAGAACGCCATAATTCGTTCAAATTCGTCTTCCATTCATAGTCCTCTTTTTTGCGGCCTTAACCTTATTATAAGGGATAACATCCAGATCTGTCCAGCCATCTCTAGACTTCAACCCAAGTGGGTACCTATCGTCGCTTTAATGACAAAGACTTAAATGAGATTTTTTAAGGCTTGGTGTACAACGGGGATTTAGGTAAGCAACTAGGTTTCCAGTTGCGAAAAATACAAAAAATCTATAAACCAAGGAGTTAACAACGGACTCTAATATGGAACTCGAAAGACTCATTGAAATGCTCGCAGCAGAGCTGAAACTACCAGCACTCCCACAAAAAGACAAAAACGGATGTTACCAGCTGAAAATCAATCCCTCTATTACTGTTTCTGCTAAAGAACTCGACCCTGGAGTCTTCATCCACTCACAAATTCTCCCAGTCCCTAAAGAAGGAAATAAGGAAGCTCTCTTTATTCACTTAATGAAAGCCAACCTCCTTGGACAAGGAACGGGAGGCGCTGCAATTGGAATTGATTCCTCAGAAAAGTTCTTCACTCTTTCACAAACTCTAGCCTTCGAAGTCAACTATAAAGCGTTTCACGAAACGCTTGAAGACTTTCTCAATTACATTGACTACTGGAAAGAAGAAGTTCCTAAACTACAAACTTCGTTTCTATAAACCATCACTGTGATGGTAATAATTAGCACTAGTCATAAAAGCTAAATCTATGTATGTTGCGGGGGATAAGGAAAAATGCGTTTTGCGCGTATGCGTGAATAAATTAAGATTGGAATGAGGTAATGGCAGGTTTTCTAGTTGCCGAAGAGGGACCACTCGTAGGATTGGTTATCCGTTTTGAAGAGGGAGAAGAATGGATTCTTGGTCGCGATCCCGATGTCTCCTATCAAGTTCTCGAAGATCCAATGGTTTCTCGCAAACATGTCATTTGCAGGCTTTCCGAGGATGGCTATGTCCTTGAAAACTTAAGTGCCATTAACCCTGCAACAGTCAATGGAAAACCCGTTGAAGAACCAGCCCTCTTACAAGAGGGAGATACCGTGCAAGTCGGCAATGTCTTCTTCCACTTTACCCTTAAAGATCCGATTGAAAAAGAGCAAGAGATCGACGACGGAAAAGAGATGACAGGATCTCCAACGATTTACGAAGAGTCTGACGACTTAGGAGCCTTAGCTTTTAGCGGAGCAGCAGAATCGCGATGGATGATCAAAGTCATTTCGGGACCCAATGCTGGAGCTGAATTCGGACTCCATGAAGGGACAACCCTTATTATTGGTAAGGACCCTACGACCTGTGACATCTTATTCCAAGACCTAAGCGTCTCCCGTCAACATGCCAAAATTATTTCAACTGCAGATGGAAAAGTTACAATTGAGGATTTAGGAAGCCTAAATAAGGTTCTTATTAATGGACAAGAGATCTCAGGAACAACAGAACTCAAAACACAAGATTTAGTTGCTCTCGGAACCACTTCTTTTCTAGCAATCGACCAACAACAGACCCGTGAAACAATCGTTTCCCCAACGGCCGGGATGGATTATATTCCTCCCTCATCAAAAGAGGGCCAAGCGGTAGCAGAAGCAGAAGCAGAGCAAGAGGCGACTGCAAAAAATTGGAAAAAAATGGTCATTCCCAAGAGACACCTAATTCTTGCGGGGGTCTTCGCCATTCTATTAATCTTAGGACTCGGCGGAGTCTTTAGTCTATTTAAGACAGAAACTGTTGCTCACTCTGCGGTAGATGAATCTCAAGATATTGCCAAAACACTGCAGCAATTTCCTGAAGTGGAGTTTTCTTATAATACGGCAACAGGAAAACTCTTCTTGCTCGGTCATGTAATGACTGAAATCGACCAGCAAGAAATGGTCTACCTTCTAAAATCCCTAAGTTTTGTCAATTCAATTGAAGACAATGTGATCATTGATGAACTTGTTTGGGAAAACACCAATGCCTTGATGATGAAAAATGCCTCATGGCGTGGTGTGAATCTAACCTCTATTATTCCGGGACATTTTGTCTTGAGAGGATATGTGCAAACTCTTGAAGACTCAACAAAGCTCTCCGAATACATTAATATTAACTTCCCCTATCTTGACAAACTCGATAACCAAGTCGTTGTCGAAAACACCTTGGAAGCACAAATCCAAGGAGTCTTGATGGAAAATCAATTTGGAAATGTTACCTTCCAGTTTTCAAATGGTGAATTGATTTTAGCGGGCCGAGTTCCATCGAATCAAGAATCAACCTACAATACAATGATTGCAGGGATGAAAAAGATTCCAGGCATTCGAATGATTAAAAACTTTGTCGTATTTTCCAAACCAACAAGTGACATCGTTGACATTTCATCGAAATATAATGTAACGGGAAGTTCAAAATATGGAAACATGAGTCAGTATGTTGTTATCAATGGAAAAATCTTATCGATAGGTTCCGATTTAGATGGAATGACAATTACACAAATGCAAAATAATTCCATTTTTCTCGAAAAAGATGGCATAAAATACAAGATTAACTACAATCAGCCTTAAGACTAAAAATGTAACTATAGAGGTTTAGTGCAAAAATGTTTGGACTTGAAAAAGGAAAAGAACCAAAGCGCTTTGAGTTTGATTTAGAAAAAGAACTCAAAAGCAGCGATAAGGAAAAAAAGAAAGTGCTCGACCAAGTCGATGCACAGACTAACGCATTAAAAACGACTCTTCGAGAAGGAACAGCTTCCGAAAACTTTGATAAGTGTGGCGTGCTTTTGCAGGCTTATGGAGCACTTAAGCGCGTTGTTGAAAGAACAACTCGCGGATAATTAGAATAAGAGAGGTATGGTATTATGGGATCTCACCCCGTTTCTTTAACGTTTTATACGTTAATTAAAAAATATTCGGCATTGCAAGCAGAAGTTGTGTCACAAGTTAGAAACGTCGCAAGTCGACTTTCAGCTGCAACACCAGGTAAATTCCTACTTTTGCAATTCTCGATGTCTCAGGTAACTCAGGTCGGTGATTCGATCTCGAACTTGATCTCTCAGGTCAACTCGATGATCAACAACT
This sequence comes from Candidatus Neptunochlamydia sp. REUL1, assembly GCF_963457595.1. Classification (GTDB taxonomy): domain Bacteria; phylum Chlamydiota; class Chlamydiia; order Chlamydiales; family Simkaniaceae; genus Neptunichlamydia. Next base: position 1,327,310 of record NZ_OY735137.1, on the reverse strand, counting down.
CAGTGAGAAACCAGAAATCAAGTTAAACCTTTGCCTAAAACCAGCTGTTTTGGCATAAGAAGAATCAACTTAAGTGTTATTAGAAAAGGATTAAGGTCATGGAAGATCTATCGAAATATGATGAAGATTTCTTTCTCTTTCTAGAGGCGGGATTCATCGCTATCAATCAAGCAGACGAAGATGCTGCTGTAAAAATGTTCAAGGCTTGCGAACTCCTTAGGCCAGAGAACTACCTATATAAAGTAGGCTTGGGATATCTTCACCTCCATAAGCTCGAGCTTAAAGCAGCAATTAAGTATTTCGAAGAAGTACTTGCTAAAGAACCTGATAATGATATGGCAAAAACATTCTTAGGAATTGCAATGACTCTCACTCCTGACCAAGTGTCAAAAGGAGAAAAAGTCTTAGAAGAAGCTGCAAAAAGCTCTCATGATTCTCAAGTCAAAAAAGTAGCTAATTCTTCTTTAGAGTTCGTGGAGAATTTTGTAAAAAAACCAGGTGGCGGAGCAGGTCCAACCCCTAAATAAGAAGTTATGGCAGATAATAGTCCGGAAAAAATTACAAACCCATCTAGTATCGACCCTAGTAAGTCAATACAACCAGGTGAAGAAGAACAGTCAAAACCTATGGGTGACTTCCAATCCTTCATGCAAGATGGACAAGGAACCCAAACTGCTGGTGGAAAGCCGGAGGGCCCCTCGCCCTTTGATCTAGTAGCAGGTGGGCAACAAGCAGCAATGACTGGCCCAACGCATGAGTCAGTTCTAGGACAAATGAATAGCGCCTCATCTGTCCTTGGTGATCTTCAAAATCAAATGAGTAATAAAAACCTTAACCTCAGACAGTCTCAGAAATATCTTCTCCGGAATAAACTGACGAGCGCAAACCAGAACATCCGCACCGCTGCCAGTAAAGCGGGGGTTGATACGGGTCCTCCTATTACTCAGTTTTCTCGCCAAAGCCCAATCAATAAGTTCCTCGGAATGCTTTCTGATTCGCAGTCGCAGCTTTCTAGTGCTCAATCACAAATCCAAAATCTTAATGCCAACGGTCAATCAATGAATCCGGGGGATATCCTTCTTATCCAGGTAAAACTTGCAAAGGCGCAGCAAGAACTTGAGTATTCCTCTGTTCTTCTTAGCACCGCAACAAGTGACATTAAGACACTCTTCAACATCCAACTATAAACTCACACAACTGTCAGGAGTTTTACAAGTAGCTCTTTGGTTTATTTGTTGTTTGAGATACAATAGGGATAGGGTATGGAATCGATAAAAAGGTCGTCATTATGCCACAAGGTCCCGACTTTGAAAAACTGATCGGACATTTAGAAGATATAGAACTTACAACAGTCCACGGACGGATCACTGAAATTGTGGGGATGTTGATTCGTGCAATTGTTCCCAACGTGAAGATGGGCGAGGTTTGTTTGGTCAAACGAGAAGGAGAACCTCTCGTCGCTGAAGTTGTCGGTTTCACAAAAGATGAAGTCTTTCTTTCCCCTCTTGGAGAAATGACGGGCATCGGCCCCTCTTCTGAAGTGATTCCAACGCGCCTTCCATTGCATATTAAGGTCGGTCCAAATCTTTTAGGGCGAGTCTTAGACGGAATGGGCCGTCCCCTAGATGAGGCCACAAAGGGCCCCTTAGTCCTAGAAGAAACATACTCGGTCATCAATCCTCCTCCTGATCCTCTTGAACGAGAAATGATTGACAAACCCATCTCGGTTGGAATACGAGCCATCGATGGGATCTTAACAGCAGGACGTGGACAACGGATTGGAATTTTCGCTGCTGCAGGTGGCGGTAAATCCACCACACTTGGGATGATGGCCCGCTACGCCAAGGCCGATGTGAACGTCATCTCCCTTATTGGTGAGCGGGGGCGAGAGGTTAGGGAATTCATAGAACACGATCTTGGCGAGGAAGGCCTTGCCCGCTCGGTCATCATTGTCTCCACATCGGACCAGGCGGCACAACTGCGACTGAATGCTGCGTATGTAGGAACATCGATTGCAGAATATTTCCGCGACCAAGGGAAAACCGTCATCTTGATGATGGACTCCGTTACCCGTTTTGCAAGGGCCCTTCGGGAAGTGGGTCTTGCAGCCGGAGAGCCTCCTGCTCGAGCAGGTTATACTCCATCGGTCTTCGCAACCTTGCCAAAACTTCTAGAACGCTCCGGAAACTCTGCCAAAGGCTCAATCACCGCTTTCTATACCATTCTTGTTGCTGGAGATGACATGAACGAACCGGTGGCAGATGAAGTGCGTTCGATCTTGGATGGTCACATCATATTGTCGAGTGAGTTAGCGCGTCAGTACCATTACCCCGCGATCGATATTTTAGCATCTGTTAGCCGGATTCTTCCTAATGTTACAAGCGAAGAACATCGAAAACTCATTGGACAAGTTCGAGAAGTCTTAGCAAACTACAGAAAAAATGAGCTCCTTATTCGTATTGGAGAATATAAGCCAGGATCTGACAAACAGGCTGACTTTGCGATCAAATACATTGACAAAGTGAATCGCTTCTTAAAACAGAAAGTCGACGAGAAATGTTCGTTTGAAGAAACAATGGAACAACTCCAAGCGCTTTTTAGGTAGCAATGAAACAAACATATCCTTTAGAACAACTCGCAACAATTAAGAAGCGACGCTTAGAAGAAGCAGAACGTGTTCTAAAGGAAAAAAAAGAGCAGCTCGAGAAAGAAAAAGAAAAGCAGAAAGAGCTGGAAGAAGAGAGAAACACAACCTTTAAACACCGCGCAGCCAAACTAAAACAACTCCGAGATAAACTCGATGCCGGAACTACAAGTGATAAAATCGAAATAATGCGAGAGTACATCAAAGTTGTCGATGAAGAGCTCAAACAAAAAGAGAAAAAAGTTCAAGACCAAATCAAAGTGGTAGAAGAAGCGGCCGAAGCAGTTGAAGCAGCCCGCAAAGACATGGTCAAAAAACAACATGATGTTGAAAAATTGAAAATGCACCGCAAAGAGTGGGAAAAGGAAATGCGTGTCCTCGAGGTTTACGAAGAAGGTATCGAAAATGATGACCTTGGAACCGCCATGCATACAACGAAAAAACATAAACGGCGGTAAGCTATGGATCCTGATAAAGTCCAAGGGGATATCCAACGTCCCTTTCAACAAGAGCCTGAAGCATCAGATAAAATCGACCCTGAAAAGTTCAAGAAGGTCATGAAAGTTGAAGATACCGACGAAGCGCAAAAACGTAATAAGCGAAACCTAAAGAGGGAAGAGGAAGAAGGAGAGGGTGAAGATGTTGAAGAAAAAGTTGCTCCCCCTCCTGCTTCGACCTCATTCTCAGAATTCATGAGCGACAAAGATCAACTCAATAACGTTCTAGACTCAGAATCTGGAGGCGTCCGCTACCAAGCCGCACCAGAGGAAGATGATGCCTTTGTTGCACCCGAAGCTGGGTCGATTAATACCGAAGGGGTAGATCTCGATGAAAGCGAAGCTGCTCCGCCTCAAGGGAAGCAGCAGCAGGCAGGATCAGAACAAGAACAAGCTCCTCCAACGCCGCAGCCGCAGCCGTCTTCAGGGAGTGGGTATGTACAAGAACCCCCAGCATCTTCTGAAGAATCCTTTTCCCCTCCAATGTATGAAGGAGACTTTGAAGAGCAACCTTTTCAGCCACAGCAGCCCACAAATCAAGAGCAACAACCTCAGGGCACCACAAGCGAAGACAGCCAAAACACTCAACAAGCTCAGCAACCACAAGAAAAAGGAGATGAAAAACCTCCTGAGAAAAAGAAAGAAGAAGACGCTTCCCTTTTAGCCTCTCAGCCAAAGATGAGCGATCTCATTCCTAAGAAAAAGACCAAGAAGCCTGCAGCTGAAGTTAAAATGCTCCCCAAAGACATGCAAACTCCACAAGAGGGACAAAAAATCTCTGATGTAATAGGAAAAGCAACTAATAAACTAGATGGAACCCCACTTTCAGAATCAAACATTGGAAAAGATCAAGCAACCTCTGCTTCCTTTGAAGGCATTGAGGGAACTGAAAAAGGTGGAGAGGAAGAACTCACCACCACAGGAAGTCCCAAAGGAGATGACATCTCCGAGGCAGGAGGCCCTCCTCAAAAAACCGATACTAAAACCACACACCCTTTTCGTCGTTTGACTCCTCAAGAAGTCCGCAACCAACGACTAGGAAAAGAAGAAACATCCACCGCCGCCGCCTTAGAAGGAATGGTTGTTCCCTCATCTGGCAAAGGACAAAAAGGAGAAATGGGCAAAAAGAAAAAGGATGATGATGACGCCCCCTTTATTGAAGCCACATCAGAAACCGCAAGTATTATTCTTCCAACCTTTGAGACTCCTATTGCACCTGTTGCTGAAACGCAAACCACCCCCTCATATACAAGACTTACCCCTGAAGTGCATGAGCTCTTTGAAAAAATGGGAGGTGTTATGGTCGTCCAGTTAGATAAGGGCATCACAACAACCACCATGAACATCAACATGCCCAACTCTGTCTTCAACGGAGCCCAAGTGATCCTAGACCAATATAGCTCTGCTCCTCACTCCTACAACCTCCAACTCATCGGAAGCCCTGAAGCCGTGAAGCTCTTCACCAGCAACATGACTCAGCTTGAAAACTCCTTTAAGCAAGCAAACTTCAACTTCGAAGTCAACATCCTTAACCCTTCCATCACCCAAACAAAAAAGCCCCCTCACCTCATCCGTCGAGGCAGTTCAGCAGGCGGCAAAGGCGGTGGCGATAAAGGGAAATCTGGAAATTAGCCCCCCTTGGCATTTTGTAAATATTTTTTATAGGTTCAGGTAACCAAAAAATATAAGGGTTCGTAATGTCTCGTTGTCGTTTTATTGCTTCACTATCTATACTTCTTTGCGTTGCACCTTTCCTAGAAGGTGTCGTCGTAAACAATGCCACAGACCTCAACAACGCGATTATTGCAGCAAATGCGGCAGGCGATCCAAGCATCCAATTCGGAGGACCTATCAACCTCACCACTCTTTCTGTGAATGTGCTTCAACCTCTTAATTCAGATAACGTCCTCAACTCCGTCAATAACACCTTTACAATCGACGGCCTAGGAAACTCCCTACTAGGAAGCGAAATGCATCGCGGTTTTTTTGCCCGACAAAGTACAGGCACCGTCACCATCCAAAACCTCACAATTGATGGAGCCCATGCCCAAGGCGGCAATGGCGGCAATAGACGTGGCGATGGCGCCCTAGGTGCTGGCGGCGGCCTATTCCTTAATACCGGATCAACAGTTGTCCTGGATAGTGTCTCATTCCAACCACATGGAGTCAGGGGAAAAAATGATTGATGGGCGCTCACAAAGTCGCCCCCACCTTATTTCTCTCACCTCTTAGGTCCGGTTTCCTCATTCAAAGCAGCAAAGGTCTCTTCGGCATCTGTCACCACTTCCCCAGGAATAAAAGTTGTTTCATCGCGGAGTGGAGAGAGGAATTTGAGGATGTCTTCTCGAGTATCACACTCTTTCATAAAGGTGAAGAGAACATCATGGAAAAAGGGATCGGAAGAACGCTGACAAAAACTCTTAATTGTTGTCATCAGTTGTTTCTCCGTATCTTCAAGAGGATTCTCTCCATTTATTAGTGCTGCTTCATATTTTTTATAGTCAGCCTTAAGCTTTGCACGATTTAGGTGATGGAGGGCTATCTCCTCCTGAGTGCTTAACAAATTCTTCCAAGTTTTTGCATCTTTGTAATCATCGAGACAATATACACCAAGAAAAAGAAAAATCCCTCCCTTTGTTAAGGCAGTTTGATTAGACAAAAAACTGCGGATATTTGCGACTCTTCCTTCAGCTAAGGAAGATGACAAGGTTCCGGGATATCTTTGGATTAGCTTTTCTGTCTGAGAGCAATACTCCTCTAGTATCGAGGAAATCACACCTCCCCCCTTATAAAAGTATTCAGCCGTCTTGGGATGGGACACATAAAATTGAACAATCTTCCTACTCAATTTTTCTGTTTTTTCTCCATACTTTGGAAAAACACTCGGAATCGATATCCCGATGCCACAACAAACTCCAGAATCCCTATCAAAATTTTCCCAAATTGATTCATGGAAAATTTCTAATATTGCTAAGGGATTTACGACTTTCACTCTTCCTGGAACAGAAAAACTTCTTGAAAGGATGTATGAACTTCTCAAAGAAGATGAGCTCTGGGGAGATGACATTCAGCAAATGATCCACACAGAACTTACCTTGGCCATTAATCAGTTTGAGCAGTAGCTCTTCGGCGATCCCTTTTAATAAGTGGAAGCTCTCCTTTCTGAGCCTCTTCAAGCTCGCAGGTCAAAGAAGGAAGATCAATCTTATATCCTTCAATGAACTTGTGTCCCCACTCCTTCTTTTGGGATAGACTGGGATCCTGAATCGCAATCATTGGGACAACCTTCTTCTCTTCATAAAAAAGAGCGACAGCCGCGGGAGTCAATTTGCGCTCCCACAATTTGCGGAAGGCGGAAAAATCATTAATCCCTTCAAGCGACTCGAATAGTGACTTCCGACAAAGAGCAACTGAAAAGGGGCGGCTTGCTCCCTCTTCCCCTAATTGATACGCGTAAATTCCCTGACTGATGGGAATCGTGTGTGGAAGAGCTTCTGCCTCTTCGACCTCGTGGGACAAGAAGAAATGATCAGCATGCACTTTTTCCATAGCAGAAATGCAGTCGTGAAACCGAATCCTTTCCTCAAAGATAAGCTGATCGTCTCCGATCACCACATAGGGGGATGCATGACGTTTATTAGCCAACACCCTAGAAATCAACGTAGCATAATCATTCCCAGGATAATCACACACATTTAAGAACTGCACCGTGTGAAACTCATTTTGCAAATTGAGATAGGCCCTTTGGAATTCATGATCACTTCCCTTATAAAGAACGTAGACTTCATTAATATCTCTTGCATTCAACAATAGAGATTCAAGACAAGCATAGAGATGGAGAGGACTATCCTCAGAAAAAAGAATCAGATCACTCTTGTATCGATGAAAGCTCGGGCTGTTTAGCTCGAACTTAAGCTGAGACAGGGTCTTGTATGAAGGCAGTGACCGCAGATAGGCGTCAACCAAGGCAACTTTCTGAAGATGGAGTTTATAATCTACAAAAGAAACACTGTCATTTTTTACATAGCTGACTTCATCCATAAAAAGAATATGCTCAGGCCCCATTTCAAAAAGGGGAAACAAGCTTGCAAGCCCATAACATTCATCAATAAACTCTCCCTTGTAGAGGAAGTCTTGAAGTTTCACATTTTGAAAGAACCCTGCATAAAACGTCGTGAGGGGACTGACCTCTTCGCGCACTTTTTGACGAAATTCTTTCCCCAAAAGGAGCGACTCAGAAAATTCATGCCCAGAAACCACTTGGTAATCAGGATGAGAAATGGCCCGTGAATGGGTCATCCATACGTCGGAATTCGCATAAGCACAGTTAAGGTGATCAAAGACATTTTCATGTGATAGCCAATCTTTTCCCCCAATCAGTGCTACAATTTCGTGGGGATCCAAGCGCTGGATGACATCGTATAAAACCTCAAGGTTAGGCTTTCGATTTTCGTAGCGAATGAGTTCCAACTTTCTCTCTTTATTGTGAGAGTAAGCCTCAGCTCTTTCATAGGTGCCATCTGTCGATCCATTATCAATGAGGACTACGCGCATATAAGGGTAGGTTTGCGTGAATAAAGAGTCTAAGTTTCGCTGAATGTCCTTTGCATTATTCTCAGCAAGGATCACCGCAACAATCATCTGATCTTCCAATATTGGATGAATGATTCCAAGACGTGATTGAAGCGCTGTTTCTTTTTTCTGTGGCGCAATTTTTTCGATCACACCAAAATGAGTTTTCAGTCCATAATAGGTTGATGCAAGCAGGCCAATAAGAAATAAAAAAATGAAACCTTTTTTCATAAAACAACTCCGATGATTAATCTGAAACTGTATAGCTTGTTTGAACTTTTTTTTGCAATCTAGATAGTATAATCACCCACGCTATATATTCTATGCTCCTTTTTTTTCAGGTTCAGAGTGTTAGAAAAAAAAGGGAGAAAGGTAAAGAAATATACTTGCTGAAAGAAAGGGATGGTGGTAGTGTTACGCCGAAAAAAAAGGAAGCTATTTTATTGTGGAAAAAATGTCGATAACTTTTGGAAATAACAATGCCTCTTGAAACGAAAGAAGATACTTGGTCTGAATTCCTATCCTTTATGCAAAATCGATGCTCGCGCGCCGAATTTGAAAACTGGATCGCGCCAATAAAATGTGTCGAAGAATCAGATCCTATAACATTGCAAGTTCCCAATGTGTTTGTGCAACAATACCTCCTCGACAACTATGAAGAAGCACTCACTAGTTTTTTCCCAAAAGATAACAAAGGTAAACCTCTGATCTCTTTTTTGATTAAAGAGGGAGAAAAACGGAAGGAACTTAAGAGAGATCTTCCGAAACCGAAAAAGAAATCAGATATCGGACACCCTCTTTCCTTCAATGTCTCTTATACATTTGAAAACTTTATCGAAGGCCCTTCCAACCAGTTTATTAAATCAGCTGCCCTTGGCGTAGCCTCCCGTCCTGGAAAGTCGTACAATCCCCTTTTTATTCATGGAGGTGTGGGCCTGGGAAAAACTCATCTACTTCATGGAATTGGACACTCTGTTCAGAAAAACCACAAAAAGCTCCGCATTCAATGCATCACAACCGAAGCGTTTATCAATGATCTTGTATCCCACCTGCGCAATAAATCAGTCGACAAAATGAAGCGGTATTTCCGCAATCTTGATGTCCTTCTTGTTGATGATATCCAATTCCTACAAAACCGTCTTAATTTTGAAGAAGAGTTTTGCAATATGTTTGAAGCCTTGATCAATCAAGGCAAGCAGATCGTGATCACCAGCGATAAACCTCCAGGACAGCTGCAACTTTCAGAGCGGATGATTGCGCGTATGGAATGGGGCCTGGTTGCACACATTGGAACCCCAGATTTAGAAACACGCGTTGCCATCTTGCAATATAAAGCAGAAAAAACCGGCCTCCACCTTCCAAGTCAAACCGCCTTCTATATCGCAGAGCATATCTACAATAACGTGCGACAACTTGAAGGAGCTATCAACCGCCTTGGCGCTTACTGTCGCTTGATGCACCTTGAGCCCACCCAAGATGTTGTAGATTCAACGCTCAGTGAAATGTTCCAAGCGCCCGTTCGCTCTAAAATCTCCGTAGACCGGATCCTTCATAGCGTCGCATCAATGTTCAATGTGAGAGAAAGTGATCTCCGCGGCTCGTCCCGCGCCAAAGAGGTGACATACCCACGACAAATCGCTATGTATCTTGCCAAGGAGCTCCTTGGAGAATCACTCATTAAGATCGCCTCCTCTTTTGGCGGCAAAACCCACTCGACTCTCCTCCACGCCTGGAAAAAAATCTCCCAGCAGCTGGAAAGAGACGATGTGCTGCGTCGTCAAATTCAAATGACACGACAAAATATCGAAGCTTAATACCTTTAAGAAATAGATTTTTTTCATGAGAGGCTTTGCTTCAACTTCCTCTAAGAAGTACCGGTAACAAGAAGAAAGAACTTATCTTGAAAGGTGGTCCTAGGAAGAGAGCATAGATCATCACGATAGTGATGACCTCTGTATGAGTAATACTATTCGTAAAAAATAAAGTCATAAATTTAATTGGTCTTTTCATGTAAGCTGTTTGAGTTTAACAGGAGGTGAGTGTTGAGAGGAAGAAAGGCCGCTCAGATAAAAGGACTTGATCAGTACGATTTCGATAAGCTTGCTAAAACAGAGGGGAGTCCAAGAGAAAGGAGACGGTTTCTGGCATTTGCCCATCTCCAAGAAGGGAAGACGTTTACAGAAACAGCAGCCTTTGTACGGGTGAAACTCAGGTCTTTGATGAGGTGGATCAAGAGATTTAGAACGGAAGGTTTCGAAGGGTTAAAAGATAAGCCGGGTAGAGGTAAGAAGCCATTGATACCTCTAGAAAATCAAGCTGCATTCAGGCAAGCTGTTTTAGAGCTGCAAGAGAAGAAAGTAGGTGGACGTATCAAAGGGAGAGACATTTTGGAATTGATGAAAACAAAATATGGAGTCGACCCATCTTTGAAGACGGTATACAATACATTGAAAAGGGCTGACCTCGTCTGGATCTCGGGTCGATCAATTCACCCCAAGGCAGACTTAGAAGCCCAAGAGACTTTTAAAAAAACTTCTCAGAAAAAGTAGTTGAGGCATTGCCAGCAGGAGTAGAAATAGAGTCTGTTGATATTTGGTTCCAAGATGAGGCTAGAGTGGGGCAAAGAGGCACTGTAACCCGTACATGGGCCAATAAAGGAACACGTCCTCGGCTCGCACGTCAGCAGCAATTTGAATACGCTTACATATTTGGAGCTATTTGCCCCGTCAGAGATGAAGCTGTAGGCCTTGTAATGCCAGCTGTAAATACAGAAGCAATGCTTGTGCATCTTGAGCACATTTCCATGAAGATTCCTGAAGGAAGGCATGCAGTTATTGTGCTGGATAGAGCTGCTTGGCATACAACAAAGCGACTTAAAAGGTTTAGCAACATAAGCCTTCTACCGCTTCCTCCGGTTTCTCCAGAGTTGAATCCAACAGAACAAGTATGGCAAACGCTTCGAGATGAACATCTAGCGAATCGCTGTTATGAAGATTATGATGCGATTACGATGGCCTGCTGCGATGCATGGAATGCATTTGTTGACACTCCAACCAGAGTGAGAAGGCTCTGCTCAAGACCGTGGGCTATTTTATGACGTTATTTTTTACGAATGGTATAATTTCTACTTAAGAATCACCCAAGAATAAGACTCATCATCATGTGTAATGTGCGCTGTCAAATTCGTGAGGTTTACAAACTACCGTTGATTGCGCTGCTCTCATGCGAGTATCATCTCGACGATCCTCCACCATGATTTTTTCCTTAAATCTCTCTAAAGAATGCCCTTCTTTGATCACCTCAAGAATTTCCTTATAAGGTGCACCCCATTGTCAAGACAGTTTTTTTGTGATTTTCTAGGAGACTTTTCGTCTCGAATGTTTCTTCATTTATTAGGCTAATGCCTCCATATATTTTATTTTCCCTGAGCTCTCAGCCCCATGCATTTCATTAGGTGTTTTGTAGCCTAAACTCTGATGAGGTCTCTCCTCATTGTAAAATTGGATATAAGAACCGAGGCTCTTTTTGGCTTCTTTCATGCTCCTATATGACCTCAAGTAAACCTCTTCATATTTCAGAGAACGCCAAAAACGCTCTATATAAATATTGTCTATGCATCTCCCTTTTCCATCCATGCTGATCTCAATACTGTGTTTCTTGAGCAGTTCTATCCAACTCTTGCTTGTAAACTGACTTCCTTGATCAGAGTTAACCATCTTTGGGAACTCTTTTTTTAACCCCTGATTCAATGCTTCTAAACATGAGCTGGCATCCAAAAAAGGACTCAAGCTCCAACCCATAATCCGCCGGCTTACCCAGTCAATAAGCCCTGTTAAGTAAGCATATCCTCCACATATTCTTATGTATGTGATATCAACCGCCCAACAATCATTTGGCTTGAGGGGTGGCTTTTCCTTTAAGAGATAAGGATAAACTGGATCATCATCATTTCTATTTGACAGCTTTCTCTTGGGGTAAACAGCCATAAGCCCCATCTTTCTCATGAGCCTCAAGACTTTCTTTCTGTTGACCTTTGTCTCCATTCTCCTGTTTAAAATTTCAGTGATCCGTCGATACCCCAAAAAGCAATGCTTTTCATACAGATCGCGGATTTCATTCATCAGATCTACATCCTCTTTTTTACAAGACTGATAGTAAATCGTAGATCTATTGATCTTTAGTAGCTTAGCCTTTTTTGCTAGGCTTAAATTGCCTTTCAATTTTACAAGCGCCTGTCGCTCCTTTAGTGGGAGCTTCCAAGCGCTCTCTTTAAAAAATCGTTTTCAACCTTCAGCTTCCCTATGACTCCATGAAGTTTATCAACTTCTACCCGATGAGAGTGCTCTGGGCTCTTCGTTTCAAAAATTTCAAGCCCTCTTTCTTCAAGGTCCTTTTTCCAGGCATAAATCTGACTGGAAGCCACACCAAATTCTTGGCATAGCTCTGCTATCGTCTTGTTTCCCTTTAAAGCAGCCAAAGCGACTCTAAACTTAAGGGCGGGTGAATATTTACTGCTCATTTTTCTCCGTTTCATAAACTATCTCCTTTTAGTCTATCCGAGACAGCTTATTCTCCTAAACACACCTGTCTAAATTTTGGGGAGCATTATAGTGTGTCCAAATGGACTGAATTTTCCATTTCTAAACACTTACAAACTACAAAACCTATCAAAAAGCACCTGTTTTTTCGAACTCAAAAGTTTTACATCCTGAAACTTCTGAATCTCTTTGGTTCTAAACAGCCTCCTGATCTAAACCCTATTGAACACAAGTGGGCACAGGCAAAGTCTAAGCGAAGAAAATATCAATGTGGAATAGACGAACTTTTCAAGGAGCACTGCCTATAACTAATTTAAGTCACTTTAGCTATAACACAAAATTAAATCCATCAAAAACGATTAAATTTATTTATTGAATTAGATATTATGCTCTGTAATCGATTAGAACCAAGGAGGTGATTTTCCTTGGAAAAAAACCCTTCAGGTGGCGCTTCATATCAAGCAGTGCCCTGGTCTCATGCAGGGCACTAGTGATGAGAAGGACAGACTTGTCTTCGAGGTTAGGGCCTGGAAGAAGGCAGGGGCATTTCAGAAGGCGCGCTAGGCTTCTTGCTAAAAGATAGGAGGGCTCTCTTTGAGGAAAAAGCCTGTCGGTGTTTGGAATCACCGCATCGGGGATGGGGAACGAGGAGCGACTCAGCGCTAGAAGGAGAAAGGATGCCAGACCCTTTCCTTGCTTGGTTTTAAGAAAATGGTTGTAGAGAGAGAGGATAGGACCACACCCTTCAAAGAGAGAAAGATGCGGACGAAGCGGGCGAGGAGAGCCTTTGCATGGCGTACAAGGGGAGGGACCGGCGCAATAGGTGCACCTTTCTTTTGGACGGATCCATTCAATCAACTCAAGACATGAGGGACAGAGGAGGTGATGCTTCTCTACAAGCGGTCCATCACAATGAAGACAATAAGAGGGATAAAAGAAATGGAGAACTGCGTTAACGCAAGCCGTACTTCGGATTCTCAAAGGTTCCCCCGATCGATAGTGTAAAGGGTTCCGTCACTTTGAGGAGAACATACTGCTTCATTTTAATATTCACATTGATATTTCCATCAAAGTCTATATAGGAGTGTTCTATCGGCGAAAGGTAAAATTGCGAACGCTTACCCTCACTGTAGCTGGACTTAAGTTCTGTAAAGTAGACCCTACCATCTACGATCACATATTCTATCTCTCCCCGAACAGGAACGAGAAGTCCCATATCAAGCCCCAATCGTCCCAAAATTTCGAAGGGAATATCAAGAATGTGATAGTCCCTTTTGAAAGTGTTAATAAAGTTAAGGTTTCCTTTTCCAACAAAACTTGAAGCATTGCCAAGAGTTCCACGAATATTGTTAGCGCGCAATTCTCGGATGGTCAGAGGTTTGATCCGAGTGGGATACTTTCCAATCTTCTTCAGAAGACTGGGACGAAAATCAGTAATCACAACCTCAGGAATATTAAGTTCCCACTCTTCATTTGAATTTTTTATCATGCGGATAGATTCTATTGCAAACATCCCAGAGGAATCACTAATCGTAAAGTGATCGAGTTCGATATGATCAGGGCGAATATCAATTTCACTCATGAGTGTCCCCATGAGTGTCCCCATTAATTGAAATTTCTTTCCCTTAAGATATCCCGAAAAGTGACTCTCATCAAATTGAGTCTTGGAAATAATTAAGTCTCCGCTGAGCTCATATCCTTTTCCAATCTCAAATTCAGATACTGTGTTTCGTATCTCTTCTGGCATTAACTGAGCTAGCTTAGGAACGTTTACTTTTAACTGTCCTGTGAGCGCCATTTTATCTAAGAAAGACTCTTTAGGATTATGGTGAAATGAAAAATCAAGACCACACACTCCTCCATCCATACTTTGAATAAAAAAACCCTCGTTTTTATTCCAATCTGTTTGGATCACAAGCGGCTGCTCTCCCCGCTGGTCATTGCAGGTTTCTTGAATCACAAAACGGGAGGTGAAATGAGGATGAAATGAGAGATCAGCTTTTAGGTCAAATGGAAGCTCGCCATATAGGGTATTCACGTTAACAGTTAAGTTTTCTTTTTCATACCCAAAGGAGCAGCTACTTAGATACCACGCTTTATCCCCTACCCAATAGTAACCTTCTTTTAAATACCCACTTGCCTTGGAAGTTTCACCAAGCTCAAAATCAAGAGATGCCTCAATTTGATTCTCCCATTCAATCGGATAATCGAAAACAATCATTCTCTCTTCCTCGTATCCCAAATAAGGAAGTGAGCGAGTCTGTCCAATAAAATGGACCATTTCTGGAGGAACAATAAATTTAGCTCCCTCTCCTTTAAGCGTTCCGTCTCTATACCCTAACCGATCAAAGTGACATTTTGCCCACAGTTGATTCGACCGTGGGTGGAGAAAGTTAAAGTCGGCTTGATTTAAAGAAAACCCATCTTGTGGATTATACGAAACACGAAGAGCCTCTGGACTCTCTACCCTAAGGCGCCCTCTTCCAAACTCTTCACCTACGCAGTGCAGTTCAGAATCAAAAGCCCAGTCTTTCCAGCCTCTTGAAAAATCAAATGTGAAGTCCCCTTTTGCAAAAAGGATTCCATTCAAATAATCCCATTCAAATTCGGTATGGGGGAAGAGTGTTGCAATCTCTTCTAAGTCAAGTCGGAGCCCCTCAAGAGGGACTTGAAGCTGCCGTTTTTCTTCATCGAAAGTCACAACACCGCTCTTTAAAAAACATTTCTTCCAAAGCACTTCCAAATTGGGAAGGTGCCACCGCGCCTCTTCTCTGACCATCGTCGCATGAATCTTCAATGAGCCCGCTTCAAAACGATCTAAAGTAAAGCGATCCCCTTGTCTTTGCCCATGCACGAGAAGGTGATCGAGATTAATTGACCCCATTCTAAGACTAGAGCTCTTTGCATCAAAGGAAAAGGCCTCTTCCTTTCTATTAAACAAGAAGCCAAATTCTAGTTCCCCCTCAACATGGGGACCACGCATCTCATCTAACGTCTCTTCCTTAATGGGCAGAAGCCCTGCAGAATTAAGGAAATCTAGATGGTGAACCAAATCAAGAGCAGAGAGCTTCGTTGCAACACTTGCACGGCTTAAAAACCCTTCATGAAAAGTCAAAGTCTCCACCTCCATCCGTGCACCAAAAAAACGGGTACGATCTGTATCGATATGAAAGCAAAATCCTTCCCCTTCCTGAGCTCCTCTTCCAACAACGCGACAGATCTCATAGGTAGGTGCTTCAAGTCGACAATCATAAATCAGAATTCCTTCTTTCGCATCGAGCTCCAGTACCGGGACATTCAAAGAGTAAGATTTAGGAACATTTCCT